>JANPJZ010000201.1:0-2323 GCA_031425795.1 Rhodobacter sp.
CGGGGCCAGTTTGGTGTGGTCGGGGCGATGATGCCCTGGCAGGACCGGCCCCGCTGTAGCGGAGCCTCGACATGAAAGCCCGAACGATGAACCGGAAAACCCTGACTGTCCTCGTCATGGCCCTTGCGCCGACCTTGCTGCCGCTGACGGCGTTTGCAATGCCTGCCGTGGGCGACATTGTCGGAACCGACCCCATGGCCGCCAAGGCAGCGCTTGAGACCGCTGGCTGCATGGTGGACGAGTTCGAAGCCGAAAATGGCAAGATCGAAGCCAAGTGCAAGGACAGCGCCACGGGCAAGGCGATGGAAGTCTACATCGACCCTGCCTCGGGCGCGGTCACCGAAATCAAGTCGGAGGATTGACATGGCCGACCACCGGATCCCCGCCGGCATGGCGTCTGACCTTGCCCTTGCGCCACCGCCAAGCCTGTGGGACCCGGTGGTTCGCATCACTCATTGGGGGATCGCTCTGGCGGTCCTTCTGAACGCTCTGATTACCGGAGGCGGAAGCGTGGCGCATGTCACGATCGGCTGGGCGGCAATGGGCGTGCTGCTCATGCGGCTGGTCTGGGGCTTGCTTGGCCCCAGCGAGGCGCGGTTCTCGGCCTTTCCGCCAAACCCCTTTGCCGCATGGGCCCATCTGCGTGGGATGTTCAGCGGCGTTCGGCCGCGGGAATACCCGTCGCACAATCCTGCCGGGGCGCTTATGGTCTACGCATTCTGGGTTGCGCTGGGCACGGTCATTGCGACGGGACTGGTGATGACGGGCGGTGCCACACCGATGCAGGTCGCGGATGACAAGGCGTCGGTTGCAGCTGGTGACTGGTCTGCCTTGATCCGGGAAGATGGTGACGAGGCAGACTCGGCGTTCGGTGAGATTTCTGAGGAGGTGCATGAAGTGGCGGCAAATCTTCTTCTGGTTCTGGCGGCCTTGCATGTGGCTGGCGTGTTCGTCGAAAGCCGCCTGATGCGTCGCAACCTTCTGGCTCCGATGCTGCTGGGTTCGCGAGACAAGCGCCGCAAATGAGCGTGGTCCGCCCTTCCGCGTCTCGTGCTTCCCCGGCCCGCCTGGCAGCGGGCCGCCACGCGTCTGCCGGTGCAAGCGGTGCTGCACGCAGCCAGACTTTGGCGCTGTCGGTCTTCCTGCTGGTCCAGACACTCGGCACGGTGTTCTTCGTCGGGGACGTGATCGGCGACCTGCGGGAAGACCCGACGTCGATCCACTTCATCTTCGAGGCGACGGTGACGGTCGCGCTGGTGCTGGGCATCCTGTTTGGGGCCTTCGCCCTGCGCCAGACCATCGAGGTCCTGCGCAGCCAGGAGGCGGCGCTGGACGTGGCGCGGGGCGCGCTGTCCGACGTGATCGAGCAGCAGTTCCAGGCCTGGGCGCTAACCCCGGCCGAGCGGGACGTGGGCTTTCTGGCGCTGAAGGGTCTGGACGTGGCCGAGATTGCCGAGATGCGGGGCGCAGCACAAGGCACGGTGCGGGCGCAGCTGACGCGGATCTATGCCAAGGCGGAGGTTTCGGGGCGCGCGCAGTTTGCCGCATTCTTCGTCGAGGATCTGCTGGGTGCAGGTGTTCCCCCGACGGAATAAGCCAACCCGCCTTCCGAAAACATCTGCGTAAGAATCGGGCAGATTGACCGTGGCGCTGCCATAAACCGCACGCGCACTCTTGACGCCCGCTTTGCAGGGCATAGGCTCGCTTCTCACATCGACACATCGTCGGACGGCATCAGGGCCTTGCATGCAGCTTCCATCACGGGGCTGCTGCTGGGCCTTGCGCATTGCATGGGGAAGACCGGGTGAAGCGGCGGATCGAACTGGGGCTTCTCTACTCACGCTCGGGCAGCTATTCGCTGATCTCGGAGGCGTGCCGGTCGGGTGCCCTTGGGGCCATCGCGATGGTGAACGCCGACCCGGCGCTGGACCTGACTTTCGTGCCGGTAGAGCGCGACCCGGGTGGCAACGTCGATGCCTATGCGCCCTTGTGCGAGGACATCCTGCACAACACCGGGGCGCGGCATGTGGTCGGCTGCGTCACCTCGTGGAGCCGCAAGGAGGTGATCCCTACGGTGGAGAAACACGGCGGCACGCTGTGGTACGCGGTGCCCTATGAGGGGTTCGAGGCGTCCGACCATGTGGTCTACACCCACGCCTGCCCGAACCAGCACCTTCTGCCACTGCTGGACTGGGTGATGCCCACACATGGGCGGCGGGCCTACCTTGTGGGGTCGAACTACATCTGGGGCTGGGAAATGAACCGCCTTGCCCGTGAGCGGATCACTGCGGCGGGGGGCGAAGTGATGGGCGACCGCTATCTT
>JANPJZ010000202.1:0-18390 GCA_031425795.1 Rhodobacter sp.
GCGGTGAACAAGCAGTCCACCACCTACCGCGCCTTCAATGATTTCCTGAAAGCCTCCGACCCCGAGGCGCAGATCGCAGCCCAGCCGACCGTGATGAAACGGCCGGTCATCCAGGATGGGGGTCGCTGGTATCTGGGATGGGACAGCGCGACCGAAGCCGCGCTGACCAGCTAGATCAAAGCAGCCGCAGGTCGCCCGCCGACTCTTTTCCGTCCCGGCCCGACTGCAGTTCGTAGCCGATCTTCTGGTTGTCGTTCAGGCCCTTCAGCCCGGCACGCTCTACCGCCGAGATATGCACGAACACGTCCTTGCCGCCATTGTCCGGCGCGATGAAACCATAGCCCTTGGTCGAGTTGAACCACTTCACGGTGCCCGTCGGCATGCCGCTTCTCCTCTCAGAACCCCCCGCGGCGACATTGCCGCGAGCCGTGCCATCAGGTCTTCCAGGGCCTTCGGGTAGAGAGGCGTTCAGGAATTCTGTAGTCACTGTTGCCGATGATGCCAAGGATTCGCTGAAAATCAAGCTTCAAGGCGGATTCTGGCACCATCAAGCAGCCGATCAAGGGCAAATGGTCCCGCCCCTTTCAGGATCAGCACAAGAAACAGCAGCATCCAGAACGCCCGCTGATCCAGGATCAGCGCGTCCGATGCCGGGTCGAACCACGCCCCCGCCACCGCCCCGTGACCCCTGATGTCGGTCAGGCTTTGCACCAGCACGAACCCCACCATCCCCAGCGCGGCGAGCCTTGTGAACAATCCCAGCACGATCAGCACCGGCAGCACAAACTCTGCCCAGGCACCGGCCAGTACCACCAGTCGATGCCACAACCCCAACTGCCCCACGTCATACCCCGCCGCTTCGAAAGCCTTGGGAAAGATCTGCGCGTAAGACCCGAGCGTGGGGGTGAAGACCCCGGTGAGCTTCGTTCCCGCCGAGGTCCAGAAGTAGCCGAAAAGCACCGCCGCAAACACCAGCCGCGCAAGGGTTGGCAGCAGCCAGTCGGCCTGTCGGTCGGCCAGACCGGCAGCACGGGAGTGAAGCTTCAGCAATCCGGTCATTCCCCAACTCCGACGACGGCCCGTCCTGCGATCAGCAGAGAAAGGATGGTCGGCAGGTCCACATCGGCCCCAGCTGCCGCAAGACCGGGCCCGAGAGGAAGGCCGTCCAGCACCGCAGCCACGAAGGCGCCAGCCCCGGGCGGGAGGGGGTGCGGATGGGGGTCGAACTTTGGCCTCAGGATCAGAGCATCCTCTGGTCCGGGAACCGGCACAGGGCCGCCTCTGGTGTTCGCGGCCCAGATCGAGGCCACCGGCCAGCGCGACCGCACCAGCCGGACCGAGGGTGCCAGCCGCAAGCGCAGCCCAGCGATGTCAGCGCCGACAAGCCGCTGGAACTCCGCCTGTGGCAGCGGTGTGCTGTCTGGCGCGTGATAGCTTTCGCGCATCGCCTGATCCAACCGCGCCACGTCAGGCAGATAGCCAAGATGCGCCACCGGCGGAAAGGCCTCCAGCCAACCGGGCAGCGCATCGCCGTAAAGCATCAGCATCTGCGACCGGGGCGGGTGGGCGCGCAGGAAGACCAAGGCCATCGCGGCGAAGAATTCGTCCCCCACCAGCTTGCGGACGGTCGGAAAAGCCGCTTCCAACGCACGGGTCAGCGAGGCGGCCACGTTGTTGCGATAGACCGAGAACCGCTTTGGTGCGGCCCGGCCCTTCGGATCGACAGTTCCGGCCGGCACGGCGGCGTCAGGGTCAAGCAGGGCCGCTGCAAAGGCTGCCTCGGTCACGTGACGCCCTCCAGCACACGGGCCGCGCGGGCGGCTTCGGCCTGCAACACCGGCCAGTCCGGCACGTCATTGTCCCATTCGATCAGCGTCGGAAGGGGGCCACCGCGCGCGATGACATGGGCGTAGAGCGCCCAGACCGGGTCCACCACCGGCGCGCCGTGGCTGTCGATCAGGAGGCGCTCCCCGTGGTCATCCCGGTCCTCGGCATGGCCGCCAAGGTGGATCTCGCCCACATGATGCAGGGGAAAGCTGTCCAGATAGGCCAACGGGTCAAGGTTCTGATTGATGCCCGAAACATAGACGTTGTTCACGTCCAGCAGCAGCCCACAGCCGGTACGGTCTGCAATCTGGGTCAGAAACTCGACCTCGCTCATCTCGGCTTGCTCGAAGGCGATGTAGGTCAAGGGGTTTTCCAGCAGGATCGGGCGGCCAAGCGCGGTTTGCACCTGGTCGATATGGTCACAGACCCGCGCCAGCGTGGCGGCGGTATAGGGCAAGGGCAAGAGGTCGTTGAGGTAGGCGCCGTCATGCGTGGACCAGGCGAGGTGTTCGGAAAAGCTGGCCGGGTTCAGCCAGCCCACAAGCCGCTTCAGCCGGTCAAGATGCCCTTCGTCAAGCCGGCCTTCGCCCCCGATCGACAGGCCAACCCCATGCACCGAGATTGGAAAGCGTTCGGCCAGGTGGCGCAGTTGGGCAAGCGGGCGGCCCCCTGCACCCATGTAGTTTTCGGCATGAATCTCCAGCCAGCCGACCGGCCCAGGCTCGGCGAGGATGCCGGTGAAATGCTGCGGCTTGTAGCCGACGCCGGGTTTTGCGGGCAAGCCGCCCTTGGACTGGTCAAACATGATAGCACTCCAGTGCAGTGAGCCCCCCGGGACGCAGGGTCCGGGGGGCGAACGGTCTTACGCCTTTGGCAGGTCGCGTTCGACGGCTTCAAGGCTGCCCATGCGCGCCATGCCATCCATCCCGGCGGGGAGTTCCATGGTCAGACAGGTGCCGGCCGGAACCAGCTTCCAGGCGTTGCCCTGGTAGTCGACCTTCGAAGTGCCGGCGCAGGTGGTGCCTTCTCCGGCCGCGCAGTCGTTCTGCCCGGCGAGCGCCACGCCGAAGCATTTCTCGGACTCTTGCGCCGTCGCGACACCGGCCGAAAGAGCGGCAAGCAGGGCACCGGCGATGGCGAGCGATTTGGATTGGTAGGTCATACTGTACATCCCTTGGTTTGGTGACTGCCTTGGTTGCGGCCCCCAAAGGACTAGACTGACGCTACGGTAACCAGACAGGCACGGACGTGTGATCCACGGCTTTGTGAGACGGATTGTCGCACGGCAACCAAATGGGAAGGCCCCGCCGTGTTGCGAGGCCTGCCTTTATATTCAGGGGCTTGGTGTCACTCCCCGGCGGGTGGAAGCGCCTCGAAACCGAAGGTGGCAATCGCGGATTCGAGCGTGATCGTTTCAGTCCGGTTCTCTCCCAGACGGCGAACTGAAACAGTTTTCGCCTCGACCTCCTGCATTCCGATGGCCAGGATCACGGGAACCTTTCCAACCGAATGCTCACGAACCTTGTAGTTGATCTTCTCGTTGCGGGTGTCGGCCTCGGCCCGGACGCCGGCCTTGGTCAGCGCAGCCACGACTTCGTTCACGAAAGGATCGGCGTCCGAGACGATGGAGGCGACGACGACCTGACGCGGGGCCAGCCAGAACGGCAGTTTGCCGGAGTAGTTCTCCAGCAGGATGCCGATGAAGCGTTCGAAGCTGCCAAGAACGGCGCGGTGCAGCATGTAGGGCATGTGCTTTGCGCCATCCTCACCCACATACTCTGCGCCAAGGCGGTCGGGGAGTTGCGCGTCCACCTGGAACGTGCCGCATTGCCACTGGCGGCCAATGGCGTCGGTGAGCTTGAAGTCCAGTTTTGGCCCGTAGAAGGCGCCGTCGCCGGGGTTGATCTCATAGGGCAGGCCCAGCTTTTCGATAGCGTTGGTCAGGGCGCCTTCGACGATGTCCCATTGCGCATCGGTCCCGATCCGCACGGGCGGGCGGGTGGAGAGCTTGATCCCGAAGCTGTCAAAGCCAAGGTCCTTGTAGACCGAGGACAGAAGCTGGATGAAGCCGGCGCATTCGCCTTCGATCTGCTCTTCGGTGCAGAAGATATGCGCGTCGTCCTGCGTGAAGCCGCGCACCCGCATCAGCCCGTGCATGGAGCCGCTGGATTCGTAGCGGTGGCAGGAGCCGAATTCCGCCAGCCGCAAGGGCAGATCACGGTAGGACTTCAGGCCCTGGTTGTAGACCTGCACATGGCAGGGGCAGTTCATCGGCTTCAGCGCGTTGATGCGCTTTTCCTTCGCGCCCTCTTCGTCGACCTCCACGATGAACATGTTCTCGCGGTAGGCCTCCCAGTGGCCTGAGCGTTCCCAGAGAACACGGTCCACGACCTGCGGCGTCTTGATCTCCTTGTAGCCCGCGCTGCGCAGACGGCCGCGCATGTAGTCTTCCAACTGGCGGTAGATCGTCCAGCCGTTCGGATGCCAGAAGACCATGCCGGGCGCTTCTTCCTGAATGTGGAACAGCTCCATCTCGCGGCCAAGCTTGCGGTGGTCGCGTTTGGCGGCCTCCTCCAGCATCGTGAGGTGGGCCTTCAGGTCGTCGCGGTTGCGGAAGGCGACGCCGTAGATGCGCTGGAGCATGGGGCGCGTCGCGTCGCCGAGCCAGTAGGCCCCGGCGACATGCGTCAGCTTGAAGGCGTCGGCAGGCACCTGCCCGGTGTGCTGCAGATGCGGGCCGCGGCAAAGGTCCTGCCAGGGCCCGTGCCAGTACATCCGCAGGTCTTCGCCCTCGGGGATGCGGTCGATCAGCTCCAGCTTGAAGGGTTCCTGCCGGCCCCGGTAGTATTCCACGGCCTTCTCGCGCGGCCAGACTTCGGTGCGCACCGGATCGCGGGCGTTGATGATCTGCTTCATCTTCGCTTCGATCTGGCCGAGGTCCTCGGGCGTGAAGGGTTCCGCGCGGTCGAAATCATAGAACCAGCCGTAGTCGCGCACCGGGCCGATGGTGACACGCACGTCGGGCCAGATCTCCTGCACGGCCCGCGCCATGATGTGGGCAAGATCATGCCGGATCAGCTCCAGCGCGGGGGCTTCGTCCTTCAGGGTGTTCAGGCTGATCTTCGCATCGCCCTGGATCGGCCAGGCGAGGTCCCAGTGCCTGCCATCCACCTGCGCGGAAATCGAGGCCTTCGCCAGCGAGGGCGCGATGGATGCCGCCACTTCGGCAGGCGTCACCCCTGCCGGGTACTCGCGAATGTTGCCGTCGGGAAATGTCAGGGAAATCTGGGCCATCGGCCGTCTCCTCGTCAGTTTGGCGCCCACGATGCGCCCGGTTGCGGGTTATGTCGGGCGGTGTCTTGCCCGCGGGGCAGCGCGAAGTCAAGCCGTGGGCAATTCTTCGCCCGCCATCTGCGGCCACCCTGACGGTTGGTTTCGCCGCCTGCTAGACTGCACGCATGACAACATTCCTCACCACTCCGCAAGGCCGCCACATCGCCTATCACTGGACCGAAGGGCGGGGTCCGGGGATTGTCTTCCTGGGCGGGTTCCGGTCGGACATGAGCGGGTCCAAGGCCATGCACCTGCAGGCTTGGGCCGAAGCCAATGGCCGGGCCTTCCTGCGGTTCGATTATTCCGGACATGGAACCTCTCGCGGTGACTTCGTCGACGGGTCGATCGGCGACTGGCGCGATGACGCTGCCGCCGTGATCGAGGTGCTGACCGAGGGGCCGCAGATCCTTGTGGGCTCGTCCATGGGGGGCTGGATCGCGCTCCTTCTCGCGCGGGACAGGCCTGAGAACGTCGCGGGGCTGGTCTGCATTGCCGCAGCGCCGGATTTTACCGAACGGATGTGGGAAAACGGCTTTACCCTGGCCGAACGCAGCGCGCTGGCCGGGGGAGACGTGGTGCTGCGCCCGTCGGAATACTCGGACGAGCCCTACCCGATCACGATGCGGCTGATCGAGGACGGGCGGCGCAACCTGGTGCTGGACCGCGCGCTGCGGTTGCAGGTTCCGGTGCGCCTTTTGCAGGGGACAGCCGACACGGATGTTCCGCAGGCGATTGCGGTTGAACTCCTGGGCCATCTGGACAGCCCCGACCTGCGCCTGACGCTGGTCAAAGGGGCCGATCACCGGTTCTCGACGCCAGAGTGCCTGACGCTGATCACCCGCAGCATCGAAGAACTGGTGGGCAATCAGCCGGCTGTAGACGTGGAGGATTTGGCGTATCTGCAGAAATCGAACACCGGATAGCTGCGCCGTTTCTGCAACGCTTCTACAATCCAGTTTGAATCCAGGGGTTTATGGGGTATAGTCGTTGAATGCAGACCTGCGCTGACCTGACAATATCATGCATTCAGCCATGCTGGGATTAGCCGAGCCTCTGGTGCTGATCCCCGGCTTCATGGCCGATGCGCGTGTGTTCATGCCGCAGATTGCCCAGCTTGGCTCGAACCGGCAGATCATCCTGCTTTCGCCAGGGATGGGAGAGACGGTTGAAAAGGTCGCCACGGAAGCCGCCCCGCATCTGCCCGCGCGCTTTGCCGTCCTTGCACATGGCCTTGGCGGCAACATCGCCATCGAGCTTTTGCGCCGCCGCCCGGAGGCCGTCAGCCGGGTCGCCCTGATCGCGACCGATCCACTGCCCGAACCTCCCCAGCTTGCCGCGGCCCAGGAGGCGCTGCAGGTGGCAGCCAAGACCGGCCACATGGCCGATTGCATAAGGCAGATGCTGCCAGCCTCGGCCCTGCACGCGGCCCCCTGGCGGTCAGAGGTGCTCGCGCTCGTGCAGGACATGGCCGCGACCCTGGGACCAGAACAGTTTCAGCGTCAGTTGCGGATGATGCAGCGGCGGCCCGACCAGCAAAAGACCCTGCGCAAGGCCAACGTGCCGACCCTGATCCTTGCAGGGGTGGCCGATACCATCGTGCCCCGCCGCAGGGCCGAGTTCATGGCTGGGATGATGCCGCAGGGCTGTCTTGAGATCATCGCCGAAGCAGGCCACCTGCCGCAGCTGGAACAGCCGGAGGCGGTGACGAAGGCGCTGGAGACCTTCCTGTCCGGCCGCCTTCCGACGCTGTTACTGTGCTGAGGCTCTTCCTCCTCGAGCACGTCGTGCACTCGTCGGGCGAGGAGTGCACTAAGTGCTCGACGAGCTTTGTGCGACGGTTACTGTGCTGACGCCAGCTTGATCCTTGCCTTCGGAATGCCCGCCGCGGCGTCGATGAAATTCAGCACGAGCGGTCGGATGTTCAGCCGCCAGCTCTTGCCGGCGAAGATCCCGTAATGGCCCGCCCCGGGTTCCAGATGCTGGCCCTTCTTGTCGTCCGACAACCCGGTCAGCAGCTTCAGCGCCGCGACACATTGGCCGGGGGCAGAGATGTCATCGTTCGCACCTTCGACCGTCATCACCGAGACCTTGGTGATCGCGCCGAAGTCGACCTTGCGGCCGTTGACCACGAAGGAGTTGGTCGCAATCTCGCGGTTCTTGAAAATCCGCTCCACGGTGGAAAGGTAGAACTCCGCGGTCATGTCCATCACGGCCAGGTATTCGTCGTAGAATCGGTTGTGGGCGTCATGGTCCGACGCCTCGCCGCGCGAGACGCGGAAGACCTGCTCGGTGAAGGCCTTGCTGTGACGTTCCGCGTTCATCGTGATGAAGCTTTGCAGCTGCAGAAGGCCCGGATAAACCAGCCGCCCCGCGCCCTTGTGCTTGAAGCCGACGCGCTGGATCGCAAGGTGCTCCAACTGGCCCATCGTTACGCGGCGGCCAAAATCCGTGACCTCGGTCGCGGCGGCGTCGGGGTCAACCGGCCCGCCGATCAGAACCAGCGACTTCGGCTGCGCTTCGGGATCTTCGGCGGCAAGGTAGGCGGTGGCGGCCAGGGTCAGGGGCACCGGCTGGCAGACGGCGATGACGTGGATATCGGGGCCAAGGACCTTCATGAACTCGGCGAGGTACAGCGTGTAATCCTCGACATCGAACTTGCCGGCGCTCACGGGAATGTCGCGCGCATTGTGCCAGTCGGTGATGTAGACATCGGCATCCGGCAGCAGGCTCGCGACGGTCGAGCGGAGGAGCGTCGCATAATGGCCGGACATCGGCGCCACCAGCAGCACCTTGCGCGCCATGGGCGGGCGGCGGCGGACGAAGAACTGCACCAGATCGCCAAAGGGCTTTTCCACGACCGGCGTCACGTCGACCAGATGGTCCTGCCCGTCCGGCCCGACGATGGACCGGATGCCCCAGTCTGGCTTGGCGATCATCCGGCTGAAGCTGCGTTCGGCAACCTCGCCCCAGGCGGCCATCATCGGCAGCACCGGGTTCATCGACAGCGCGAAGGCCGGGTAGGATGCCATGGCCCGCGCGGTGGCACCCAACCACTCATTCGTGTTGCGGGCGCTTTCCATTAGGTCATAGGTGAACATATACTTCATCACGTCTCCTTGCCCACGGGGCGGCCGATGTGGCATGGCCGACCGAGGGCGGGGCGACGCTTTGCTGCACAGCGGCGAAGATAGGGGGGAAACAGTGTCATGACAACAGAAGAGAATACCCCCGTGCCCGACGGCGACGCCGAAGCCCGCAGTTTGCGGTTGAATGACAACCTGGCGAAGGTGGATGCGCTGTCCAAGCGCCTGACCGCCGCGATGGCGCATCGGCAGCAGACCGACCCTGCCCTGCACGGCCCCGCCCCCGATGTCTACATGAAGGCTGCCGCCGCCTATCTGGCCGAGATGATGCAGAACCCCGCCCGCGTGGTGGAGCATCAGGTCAACTACTGGGGCAAGACCCTGAAGCACTATGTCGAGGCGCAGCAGACCCTCGCCAAGGGTGAGTTCAAGGCTCCGCCCGACCCCGGCCCGAAGGACCGCCGCTTTCAGAACCCGCTGTGGGAGACGCATCCCTTCTTCAACTACGTCAAGCAGCAGTACCAGCTGAACGCGGACGCGATCACCACCGCCGTGAGCGACATGGAAGTGCTGGACAGTGCCGACCGCAAGCGGGTGGAGTATTTCACCCGGCAGATCGTCGACATGTTCAGCCCGACGAATTTCCTTGGGACCAACCCCGACGCGCTGGAAAAGGCCGTGGCGACCGACGGCGAAAGCCTTGTGCAGGGGCTGGAGAATCTGGTCCGCGACATCGAGGCGAACAACGGTGACCTTCTGGTCACCCTCGCCGACCGGGACGCCTTCAAGGTGGGCGAAAACCTTGCCACCACCCCTGGCGAGGTCGTCTACCGCAACAGGATGCTGGAGCTGATCCAATACGCCCCGACCACTGACAAGGTCCACAAGACCCCACTGATCATCTTCCCGCCGTGGATCAACAAGTTCTACGTCATGGACCTGAAACCCGCTAATTCGCTGATAAAGTGGGTTGTGGACCAAGGCTTCACGCTGTTCGTCGTCTCCTGGGTGAACCCGGATGCTTCCTATGCCGGGACGGCTTTGGATGACTACATCCGCGACGGGTATCTGCGGGCGATGGCCGAGGTGCGCCGGATCACCGGCGAGCCGCAGATCAACGCCGTCGGCTATTGCATCGCCGGCACCACGCTGGGCCTCACGCTCGCCCATCTGCAGAAGGCTGGCGACAAGAGCGTCAAGTCCGCGACCTTCTTCACCACCCTGACGGATTTCTCCGACCCCGGCGAAGTGGGCGTGTTCCTGAACGACGACTTCGTCGACGGGATCGAGCGCCAGACCCAGCAGGACGGCATCCTGTCCCGCAAGTTCATGAGCAAGACCTTCAGCTACCTGCGCTCGAACGACCTGATCTATACGCCTGCCATCAAGTCCTACATGCTTGGCGAGGCGCCGCCGGCCTTCGACCTTTTGTACTGGAACGGCGATGGCACGAACCTTCCCGCCACCATGGCCTTGGAATACCTGCGCGGCCTTTGCCAGGGCGACGGCTTTGCCAGAGGCGAGTTCCCGGTTTTCGGCACGCCGGTCAGCCTTGCCGACATCAAGCTGCCGGTCTGCGCCGTTGCCTGCGAGACTGACCACATCGCCCACTGGCGCGGCAGCTTCAACGGGATCAAGCAGATGGGGTCGAAGGACAAGACCTTCCTTCTGTCGGAAAGCGGCCACATCGCCGGGATCATCAATCCCCCGGCGAAGGACAAGTATGGCCATTACACCAACGACGGCCCCGTCAGCGGCGCGCCGGAGGATTGGCTGAAAGGTGCCACCTTCCACAAGGGCAGCTGGTGGCCGCGCTGGCGCGACTGGCTGATCGAGCGCTCCGGTCCCAAGGTCAAGGCGCGTCAGCCGGTCGATTCGCTGGCCCCCGCGCCGGGCACCTATGTGGTTGCCGGCCCCGCCCAGGCACCTGCTCCTTAAGATTTGCTTGGGCTTACGCCGGGTTAACCGCCTGCAACTCCCGGTTCTGCTGCAGCGCAGAAACCACTTGAAATGCTGCACTGCAGCATCTATATGTCTGTCATCGGAAGCGCGGGCAGGTGCCCGTATACAAACGGAGCAACTCACATGACCAAGACCCCCGATTTCGCCAAGACCATGCAGGACATGATGGCCTCGTTCCCGGTTGACGCCTCGGCGTTCCAGAATGCGTTCAAGACCCAGGCCGCCTTTGCCGAGAAGTTCTCGAAAGTGGCGCTTGAGGCTGCTGAAAAGTCCACCGAGATCACCTCGAAGTGGGCCAAGGATTCCATCGCCAAGCTGACCGACGTGTCGAAAGCCAAGACCGAGCCGACCGACTACACCAAGTCGGTGACCGACTTCGCGTCTGCCGCTGCCGAGATGGCCGCCGAAAACATGGCCGCCTTCGCCGAAGTGGCGAAGAAAGTGCAGATGGAAACGGTCGAGCTGATGCTGGCAGCTGGCAAGGACATGTCGGAAGACGCGACCGCCGCCGTCAAGAAAGCGACTGCCGAGGTGACCTCGGTCGCCAAGAAGGCCGCTGCAGCCGCAAAGTGACCACGTGACGATCACGCGCAGTTTGCGCGTGGCTGGCCCGGAGGAAACTCCGGGCCTTCTCCATTTTCGATCGTGCTGGTCCGGCTCGGCCATTTCCGGCCTGTCCGTTCTGCGCCCTGTCCATTCCTGCGTTTGCCTGTAGTCTTTCAGGCATGGAAGGGGACCCCCTATGATCACCGTCTGGACCTATGACTGGGTGCCGCAAGGCCCGCGCGGCTTTGTCCGCGACATCCGCCTGCGCTGGGCGCTTAAGGAGGCGGGGCTGGACTACACGGTCCGCTCGGTTCCCTTTGACGACCGCGGGCCTGACCATCTGGCGCGCCAGCCCTTCGCGCAGGTCCCGTTCCTGCAGGATGGCAAAATCCATGTGTTCGAAAGTGGCGCCTGCCTGTTGCATCTGGCCGAGAAAAGCCCTGTCCTCATGCCGCGGGACCCGCAGGGCCGGGCCGACACGCTGCAATGGGTGATCGCGGCCCTGAACTCGGTCGAGATGGTCACTGTCCCCTGGTGGTTCATCGGCCTGTCGAAACCAGCCGAGAACCCCTTGGAAAACTGGATGCAAAAGCGCTTTGACCGGCTTGGGGCGGTCCTGGCCGACCGCGATTGGCTGGCCGCCGGGCAGTTCAGCGTGGCGGACATCCTGATGGCGGACATCCTGCGCATCCCGGCCAAGCTGGGACAGCTGAAAGCGCGTCCGGCGCTTCTGGCCTACGTCGCCCGTGCCTGCGATCGCCCCGCTTTCGCCGAGGCCTCCCAGGACCAGATGGACCATTTTGCAGCCGCGGATGTCGCGCGCAGCCAAGGCTGACCCGGCCCTTTCATTTTGTCATTCCGTCCCTTAAGCTATTCTGCGACTGCACAGCGATATCAAGGGCGTTCCGGGGGATACCATGGCCGACACCGACAAGCCGCTGCTGATCAAGCGCTATGCCAGCCGCCGCCTCTACAACACGGAAACCTCTGACTACGTCACGCTTGAGGATATCGCGGGCTTCATCCGTCAGGGTCGCGAGGTCCAGATCGTCGACCTGAAGTCCGGAGATGACCTGACGCGGCAATATCTGCTGCAGATCGTAGCCGAACATGAATCCAAGGGTGAAAGCGTGCTGCCGGTCGATGTGCTGACAGACCTTGTCCGCAGCTACACCTCGGGCGTGCAGTCTATCGTGCCGCAGTTCCTTGCCTCCAGCTTCGAGATGCTGCGCGAAAGCCAGACCAAGATGATGCAGAACCTCACCACCTTTCCGCATCCGCTCGCTGCGGTTCCGGGGTTCGAGGCGCTGCGCAAGCAGCAAGAAGCGTTCCTGAAGACGGTGATGACGGGAATGCCCGGCTGGGGTGGCTCCGGCCCAGGGCGTGAGGGTGAGGCCCCCGCAGCCACGGACGACATCGCCGAGATCAAGGCGCAGCTGGCCGAGTTGCAGAAGAAGCTGTCGAAGCTCTGACCGATGGCCGAAGCCGAAGGCCGCGTCACGCTCTGGGGGATCGAGGTTTTCGTCGCCGCGGCAGAAGAGGGCTCGATCTCCGCTGCGGCCCGCAGGCTGGGGGTCAGCCCCTCGGCCGTCAGCCAGCAGTTGTCAGGGCTGGAGGCAGCGCTCGGCGCCCCCCTCCTCGACCGCTCCGGCCGGCCCATGCAGGTGACGCCAGCCGGCGCGATGTTTCGCCGCCACGCCCAGACCATCCTGAACGCCGCCAGCGAAGCGCGGGCGGAACTCGCGATGTCCGACCTTGCCGGCATGACCACATTGCGCCTTGGCGTGATCGAGGATTTCGACAGCGACGTGACCCCGCGCCTGTTGTCGCTGCTTGCGCGTGACCTCAAGGGCTGCCGTTTCCTGCTGGAAACAGGGGCCAGCCACCGCCTGCTTGACCAGCTTGAGGCCCGGGCACTGGACATAGCCATTGCGGCCGACAGCACCACTGACCCCCCCGGCGACGGCAGCTGGCGCGAGATCCACCCCCTGATGTCGGAGCCCTTCGTCGCGGTCTGCCCGAAAGGCGCGCGGATCGAGGATCTGCCGCTGATCCAGTATACCGCCCGCCATCTCATGGGCCGCCAGATCACCGCGCACCTTTTGCGCCAGGGGGTCCGGCTTGGCCACCGGTTCGAGCTCGACAGCTATGCCGCGATCCTTGCCATGGTTGCGGGCGGAGAGGGGTGGTCGATCCTGACCCCGCTCGCGTTGCACCAGGCGCGGGCCTTCCGCGCCACGGTCGAAGTGCGCCCCCTGCCCTTCGCGCCGCTGGAACGCACTTTGTCGCTCACCGCGCGTGCCGGCATCCTGCGCGAGGTCCCTGCCCAAATCGCCGAAAGGCTGAAGCCGCTGATCGCGGCAGAGGTCATCGCCCCGGCGCTGGCCGACTGCCCCTGGCTCGCGCCGGCGCTGCGGATGCTTTAGCCGTGGCTCCTCGTTCGACTTCGTCTCCTCGTCGCGAGGAAGTCATGGACGAGCGGTCATTCCAAAAGGACGCCGTGCCGATCATCCTTGAGTCAGCCCCGGACTTCGACGGTCGCGTCCAGGATGGCATCGGCGATGTAGTCAAGCTCTGCCCCGGTCAGCCGCGTTGGCAAGCGCACGTCGCAGGCCCGCATCAGCATCGCCCGCGTCAACGGCAGGTCCGGCACCTCGCCCAGGAACTGCCAGTTCCAGAAGGCCCGCGCGTTGCCCTCGCTCAACCCGAAGACCTGCACGGCCACGCCACGCGCCTTGGTCGCCGCCTGAAAGCCCAGCGCCTGCGCATCCGTCCAACCACCAACCAGGTTGAACTGGATCGAGTCCGGCGCGCGCAGCTCCGGCTCCAGCGGCTCTGGCACCGCCAGATGCGCCGACCCGTTCAGGCGGGCCGCCACATGGTCGTGGTTCGCCCGACCTTTGGCCACCCGGCCCGCGACCAGGGGCAGCTGCGGGCGGATCACGGCGGCCGACAGGTTCTGCATCCGCAGGTTATACAGCGGCAGCTTGTTCTGCCAATGCGCGCAACTGTTCGACAGCCCCGGATGCTTCTTCCAGTTGCTCTCGTAAGCGCCCGACATGATGATCGCCCGCGCCGCGATTTCCGGATCATCGGTGATCAGGATGCCGCCCTCGCCCGCATTCACCATCTTGTAGGACTGGAAGCTGAAACAGCCGACCTTGCCGATCGTGCCGATGTTGCGCCCGTCCCAGACCGTGCCGAGAGAATGCGCCGCATCCTCGATCACCGGAATCCCGGCGGCATCGCACAGCGCCATGATCGCGTCCATGTCACTGGTGTGCCCGCGCATGTGGCTGATCATCGCCGCCCCAGCACCCGGAAGCTTGGCCGCGAAATCATCCATGTTCACACGGTAGTTTTCGCCGACTTCGACCAGCACCGGCTCACAGTCCGCATGCACCACGCTGGACGGCACGGCGGCAAAGGTAAAGGCCGGGATCAGCACCTTCGCCCCGCGCGGCAGGTCAAGAGCCTTCAAGGCCAGGAACAGCGCCGCCGAACAGGACGAGACCGCCAGCGCATAGCGCGTGCCAAGAAGGGCTGCGAACTCGGCTTCCAGCAAGGCAACCGGGGCATCTGACGGGGCGGTGTAGCGGAAGAGATCACCCGAACTCAGCAACCGCTCGATTTCGGCGCGCGCCGCTTCCGGGATAGGTTCAGCATCATGGACATTCGGGGCGATGGTCTGACCGTCGGGCGCCATTCGTGCACCTTTCCTTAATCTCTGCTTCAGGAAAGGTGTAAACATCCCTTTAATGACATGCCAGTGACAAATTCTTCTCTTTGCGTCTTTCCGCCTAGCTTTTCAGCGCCGCACGGGCGGAAACGGCCTCCAGCGCCTCGGCAATCTCATGCCACGCGGTCCGCGCCATGGACCGGAAAACCATGATCTCGAACGCATAATCCCCGGTCCGCAGGATCACCGCGTTCATGTGGTTCAAACCCGACCGCACCGCCCGCCCCACCGGAAAGACATTCAGCCGCAGGTCAAGCGGCACCAGCCGCGCCAGCACGTCCACGGCTCCGACGCCCGACAGCGCCAGCACTGCCCAACCGTCGGACTGGTCTGTCACTGCCGCCCCCACAAGCGCCGGAAGCGGCGCGCCGACCACGAACGCCTGCTCCCGCCCGGTCCAGACGATCTTGACGCCCGCCTTGTCGGCAAAGCTGTTTGGCGCGGGCATCGAAAGGCCAAGCGGCTTCAGCCCCCTGGCCACCGCTTTCGCGCCCCCGGGCAGCACGGCGACAGAGGTGATCGGCCCAAGGGGAAGTTCGACCAGGGTCACCCCGGCCAGCGCAAGGGACGCCGTCCCCTCCAGCGCGGATTTTGCAATCAGTTCAGGCACGCAGCTTCTCCCCTTCCGGGTCGTGGAAGACCGGATTGCAGACCTCGCAGATAACATCCAGCCCGCGCAGATGGTCGACCAGCCGGACCTTTTCGCCCAGCCGGGCGCGGCCGTCCCTCAGGAAGGCCAGCCCCAGCCATGCCCCCACCGTCGGCGACCAGCCGACCGATGTAACGTAGCCCTGATCCGTCTCGCGGTGGACCTCGGCCCCCGGCACGAAGAGATGCGCCCCCGCCGAGATCGCCTCCGCCGCCTTCAGGCCCACCAGCTGCTCACGTTCCGGCCCCCAAAGGCCGGGCCGCGTCGCCGCGGCCTTGCCGATGCAGTCCTTCTTTGCGCTGACCATCTTCTCCATGCCGATATCATGCGCCGTCACCCGGCCATGGATCTCGGCATGGGTGATGAAGCCCTTCTCGATCCGCAGGACGTTCAGCGCCTCCATCCCGTAAGGCCCGCCGCCCATCGTCTCGGCCCTCGCGACCAGGTCCCGGAACAGCGCCTCGCCGTAACGGGTGGGCACCGCAATCTCGTACCCCTCCTCGCCCGAAAAGCTGATCCGGAACAGTCGGCCATCGACGCCGCCGATCCGCACCGCGGCGACACCCATGAAGGGCAGCTGCACCGGCGTCTCAAGGAACGAGTTCACCAGCGCCCGCGCCTTCGGCCCCGCTACGGCAAACTGTGCCCAGCTTTCCGTGACGCTGATGAACCGCACCTGCCAGTCCGCACAAAACGCCTGATGCACGAAATCGAGGTGCCGCATCACCAGCCCCGCCGCCGCCGTTGTGGTGGTCATCAGGTAATGGTTGTCCCCCAGCCGGGCCGAAGTGCCGTCGTCCAGCACCATCCCATCTTCGCGCAGCATCAACCCATAGCGCACCCGGCCCACCGGCAGCGTGCTGAAGGTGTTGGTGTAGACGAAGTCGAGGAACCGGCCCGCATCCCGGCCCTGAATGTCGATCTTTCCAAGCGTCGAGACATCCGCCACCCCAACCGCCTGCCGGACCATCATCACTTCCCGGTCGCACGCCTCGCGCCAGGTACTTTCCCCCGGCTTCGGGAAGTAGCTCGGCCTGTACCACAACCCCGCCTCGATCATCGGCGCGCCCCGGTCTCGGCTGGCCTGATCGGAGGTGAGAAAGCGTTGCGGCGCGAAGCCCTCGGCCCGGCCCCCCGCCCCCATCGCGGCGATCGACACCGGCACGTAGGGCGGGCGGAACGTCGTCACCCCCGTCTCGGCAATCCCCCGCCCAGTCGCATCCGCCAGCACCGCCAGCGCCGCCACGTTGGAGTTCTTGCCCTGATCCGGCGCCATCCCTTGCGTGGTGTAGCGCTTCATGTGCTCGACGCTGCGAAAGCCCTCCTGCGCCGCCTGCTTCACGTCCTTTGTGGTGACGTCATTGGCAAAGTCGAGCCAGGCCCGCCCCTTCCCCTCGACCGCCCAAAGTGCGCGCAGCCGGTATGGCGCATCTTCCGCCGCCGGCAGATCGACGCTGACCTTGCGGCCCAGCGCCTCTATCATCCGCAGCGCCGCGGCATGACCAGTGGCAAGCGCACCATGGGTGGACATGCTGCCATTCGCCGCCCCGACCGCAACCAGCCCCGGCACGGCTCCTGCCATCGGCACGAAGGCCGCAAGTTCCTCGTCCCACCTTGGCCGCCCGTTCATGTGGCAGGTCAGGTGGATGGATGGGTTCCAACCGCCCGACATCGCAAGGCAATCGGTCTCGATCTCGAACGCCTCGGCCCCCTTGCGGACCTGGATGCCCGAAAGCCCCAGCCGCCCGCGACTGCCGATGACCTCGGCCCCCAGATGCACCGGGCAATCCTCGACCGCACTGGCATCGGGGCGCGGGTCGATGATTGCCGCCACCGTGACGCCCGCCGCCATCAGGTCGCGCGCCACGCCGCGCGCGGCGTCGGTGTTGGCAAACAGCGTCACCCGCTTGCCGGGCACCACGCCGTACCGGTTGAGGTAGGTCCTGACGGCGCTGGCCATCATGATCCCCGGCCGGTCGTTGTCCTCGAACGCCACCGGCCGCTCCAAGGCTCCCGCAGCCAGCACGGTGTGCCCGGCCACGATCCGCCAGAAGCACTCACGCGGCAGGTTGGGCCTTGCGGACTTGTGCAACCCGACCCGCTCCAGCGCGCCATAGGTGCCATGGTCATAGGCCCCGGTCACCGTGGTCCGCGACATGATCCGCACGTTCGGCAGCGCGGTCAGTTCGGCCACCACCTCTGCCACCCACCCGGCCGCAGGCATCCCGCCGATGATCCCGCCGTCCGAGAGCAAACGCCCGCCCAAGCTGTGGCTCTCTTCGGCCAGGATCACATCCGCGCCCGCACGCCCCGCCGTCAGCGCAGCCATCAGGCCCGCCGGACCAGAGCCGATCACCAGCACGTCGCAAAAGGCAAAGGCCTTCTCATAGACCCCCTCGTCGTGCTTGCCCGACAAGCTGCCCAACCCCGCCGCCCGGCGGATCAGCGGCTCATAAAGCCCCTCCCAGAAGGCGCGCGGCCACATGAAGGTCTTGTAGTAGAAGCCCGCGCTAAGGAACGGCGAGAGGTAGTCGTTCACCGCCAACAGATCGTATTTCAGCGACCCCAGCCGGTTCTGCGACTGCGCCACCAGCCCCTCGAACACCTCCTGCACCGTCGCCCGCACGTTCGGCGTCTGGTTCTTCGCGCCGATCACCTCCACCAGTGCATTCGGCTCCTCCGACCCGGCCGTCAGAACCCCCCGGGGCCGGTGATACTTGAAAGACCGCCCCACCAGCCGCACATCGTTGGCGAGCAAAGCCGAGGCCAGCGTATCCCCCTTGTAGCCCGCGTAATCCTTCCCGTCGAAGCGGAAGCGGACCGGCTTCGTCCGGTCGACCAGCCCTTTGCCGTCGATCCTCATGCCGTGCGCCCCGCTACCAGCTCGACGCCGGAAATCTCATGCGTCACCGTGTTCCGCGTGACCACCAGCCACTGCGCACAGCCGGCCTCGTGATACCAAAGGTCGCGCGTCACCCCCGCCGGATTGTCCCGAAGGTGAAGATAGCTGTCCCAGTCCGCCAGCGGAGCACCCTCCGCGGGCCGATGCAGATAATCCTCCGCCCCATAGTAGTAGAACTCCCGCCGGTCCCGTTCACCGCAAAGGGGGCATTTCAGGCGCATTTCGGAACCCCCGATTTCATCTGTCCAAAAATATCCCCGCCGGAGGCTTCCGCACGAACGGCAAAGCGCAAGTGGTCAGTCATCTCGCGCCCTCAATGCAAGTTATGCTGCGACCCGGTGCCTTCTTC
>JANPJZ010000203.1:0-6072 GCA_031425795.1 Rhodobacter sp.
ATGTTGAAGCGGTACTTGTCCGAGCGGTTATGCTCCAGGCCCGGATCAATCGTGCGCTCCCAGAAGGTGGTGGTCGCAGCCGAAGTGATCGTGATCCCGCGCTCCTGCTCCTGCTCCATCCAGTCCATCGTCGCGGCGCCGTCGTGGACTTCGCCGATCTTGTGGGACTTTCCGGTGTAGTAAAGAATCCGTTCGGACGTCGTGGTCTTGCCCGCGTCGATGTGGGCGATGATGCCGAAGTTGCGGTATCGTGTCAGCGGGAATTCGCGTGCCATGATGCCCTCTTACCAGCGGTAATGGCTGAACGCTTTGTTTGCGTCGGCCATCTTGTGTGTGTCTTCGCGCTTCTTCACGGCGGTGCCGCGGTTCTGCACTGCGTCGGCCAGTTCGGCGGCCAGACGCTCTTCCATGGTGTTCTCGTTGCGCTTGCGGGCCGCGATGATGAGCCAGCGGATCGCCAGCGCCTCACGACGCTCCAGCCGGACTTCGACCGGGACCTGGTAGGTGGCACCACCGACGCGGCGCGAACGGACCTCGACCGAGGGCTTCACGTTCTCCAGCGCTTCGTGGAAGGCCTCGACGGCGGGGCGCTTCAGGCGGGCCTGGACGCGGTCAAGCGCGCCATAGACGATGCCTTCAGCGACGGACTTCTTGCCGTCGAACATCAGGTTGTTCATGAACTTGGTGACAACCCGATCGCCAAACTTGGCATCGGGCAGGATTTCGCGCTTTTCGGCGGCGTGACGACGGGACATGCTCTATCTCCTCACTTCGGACGCTTGGCGCCGTATTTCGAACGCCGCTGACGACGTTCCTTGACGCCCTGGGTATCCAGAACGCCGCGGAGAATGTGATAGCGCACGCCGGGAAGGTCTTTGATACGACCGCCGCGGATCAGGACGACCGAGTGTTCCTGCAGGTTGTGCTTTTCACCGGGAATGTAGCAGATGACCTCAAAGCTGTTGGTCAGACGCACCTTGGCGACTTTCCGCATGGCCGAGTTCGGCTTCTTCGGGGTGGTGGTGTAGACGCGGGTGCAGACCCCGCGTTTTTGCGGGCAGGATTCCAGGTGCTGCGACTTGGACTTGCGCACGTTAGGCTCCCGCGGTTTGCGGATGAGCTGTTGAATAGTCGGCATTCACGTTCCTCGTTTCGATACTCGCCCCTCAGCCGTAGGGGCGCCGCTTCTCGACTGTGCCCTGCGCGAATCGCAAAGCACAAACACCGCATCCACCCCCTTTGACGGGGATGCCGCGGTGGACTTCCAGAGGATCGGGGCACTAGTCCCGGATCATGACCACTTCAAGCGCTCTGACCCCTGCCGACGGTCGTGACCGATGGCTTGGGTAGGCGGGCGTATAGGGGGAATCGCTGGGGGTGTCAACACGGGGTCTGGGCGTGCCGGGCGGGCGGATCAAGCGAGAGCTCGCCGTCGCAGGGCCCGCTCGCGCAGAATGGTGAAGAGCCCGGCGCCGACCACGATGGTGGCCCCGAGCAGCGTCCAGCCATCGGGCAGATCGCCGAAGACGAAAAGGCCCAGGGCGATTGCCCAGAGGAGCGAGGTATAGCGGAACGGAGCGACAAGCCCGATGTCCCCGCTGCGCATCGCCATGACCGATGTCAGGTAGCCGACGATGAGGAACAACCCCGCCCCCAGAACCTTCGCCGCCTCGAGGCCGGAAAGTGTCTGCACGCCCTGCACCCCCGCCCCGATCCAGCCCATGAGCGTGACGGCAACCGCCGCCCCCAGTGCGACAAGGGCCGAAGGCACCTGCCCTTGCAGTGGCCGCACCGACAGGTCTCTCACGACCACGCAGGCGACAGAGGCAAGGCCGAGGAGCGCCCAGCGGTCGAACCCCTCCGTCCCCGGGCGAATGATGATCAGGACGCCGACCAGACCCACAAGGATCGCGGTCATCCGCCGCCAGCCGATCTTGTCGCCGTAAACCAGCGCGGCGGCGAGGGTGATGAGGAGCGGCAGAGCCTGAAGGATGGCCGACAAGTTGGCGAGCGGCATCCGCAACAGAGCTTCGAGGAAGAGAACGGTCGCAGCCACGTCAGCCAGGGACCGGATCAGAATCAGCCAGCCATCGCGGCGGTTCAGGCGGATGCGCCAGGCTCCGGTGAGAAGGACCAGAAGGCCGAGGCCAAGCACCGCGATGACCCCGCGCAGACCGATGGTCTGGTAAAGTGGCAGGGTCTTGGTGACCGACTTCATGAAGGTGTCATTGATGGTGAAGGCGGCCATCGAAGCGCACATCATGAGGATGCCGCGCAGGTTGTCGGTGATTGGCAAGATGGGGTCCTTCCCTGTCGAGCCTGACGTAGCAGGCGTCGGCGGGAAGGGGAAGTGTCCCGGGCAGGGACATGGGGCCAGCCGAATGAAATCAATACTTTGCATGCGGCGGTTCAGGAAGGCTTAACGTTTTCGCCTGTCAGAGCGGTGACACCAACGAGCGCGTGCCGCGCGAAGACCTCTTGTCTCGCCCTTTGCGCGTGAAGAACGCACAAAGGGCTCGGTTTCCGGGGGTGCTTCGCCCCCCGGGCCCCCAGAGAGTATTTCTGAAAAGAGCAAGTCCGGTGGTGCAACGGCTGTGCTGCCACTGGCTGGCGCAACACTTGCCGCCCCCCGAAGCCGGCGGGGTGGGTGGGTGGGAGCCGGGTTCGGGGGGCCTTCGGGGCTGGAAAAGCAAAACCCCCGCCGGTCTTGCGACCGGCGGGGGTGGGAGACCGCCCTTTGAGCGGTCGGATCTATTCGCGGCTTTCGACCGTATCGATGAGACCGCTGTCGATCCCGGTGTCCATCACCTCGACCGGCGCGGCCAGGGCCGCCGCGGTTTCCGCATCGCTCCGCCGGGCCTCGATCACTGTCGTGTCGCGGTCGGCTGCGATCTTCTTCACGCGGCTGGTGGCCCCGCCAGTGCCGGCCGGGATCAGACGGCCGACGATGACGTTTTCTTTCAGACCGACAAGCTTGTCGCGCTTGCCCTGCACCGAAGCCTCGGTCAGGACCCGCGTGGTTTCCTGGAACGACGCCGCCGAGATGAAGCTGCGGGTCTGCAGGGACGCCTTGGTGATCCCGAGAAGGATCGCCTCGGCCGAGGCTTCGCGCAGGCCGCGGTTGCGGGCCTTCACGTTTTCTTCCTCAAGCTCCTGCTTGTCGACATGCTCTCCCTTCAGCAGCGTGGTGTCGCCGCTGTCGAGGATCTCCAGCTTCTGCAGCATCTGGCGGACAATCACCTCGATGTGCTTGTCGTTGATCTTCACGCCCTGCAGGCGATAGACGTCCTGCACTTCGTCGATCATGTAGTTCGCCAGCGCCTCGACCCCGAGGATCCGCAGGATGTCATGCGGAGCCGGGTTGCCGTCCATGATGTAGTCGCCCTTCTGCACGAAGTCGCCTTCCTGCACCGGGATGTGTTTGCCCTTGGGGATCATGTATTCTTGGGCGGTCAGCGTCTCATCGACGGGTTCAACCGTGATGCGGCGCTTGTTCTTGTAGTCCTTGCCGAAGCGGACATAGCCATCAGCTTCCGCGATGATCGCGTGGTCCTTCGGACGACGGGCTTCGAAGAGTTCGGCCACGCGGGGAAGACCCCCGGTGATGTCCTTCGTCTTGGCACCTTCGCGCGGGATACGCGCCACCACGTCGCCCGGGCGCAGTTCCTGGCCGTCTTCGACCGACAGAATTGCATCCACCGACATGGAATAGCTGATCGGCGCGCCAGCATCGTTGCGGACCGGGTCGCCAGTGGCGGGGTCCATCACGATGATTTCCGGCTTGAGATCGCCACCCTTCGGCACGCTCCGCCAATCCGCCACGACCCGCTGGGTCATGCCGGTGGCTTCGTCCGTGTCTTCGCGGATCGAGATGCCCGAGACGAGATCCTTGAACCGTGCCACACCGGTCTTTTCGGCGATCACCGGCAGGGTGAAGGGGTCCCATTCGAACAGTTTCGTGCCGCGCTTGACGGAGTCGCCGTCCTTCACATGCACTTTCGCACCATAGGTCAGCTTGTGGGCCGCCCGTTCCTGACCGACGTCGTCGATGATGGCGATCTGCATGCTGCGGCCAACGACGATCTGTTCGCCGTTGACGTTCTTCAGGATGTTGGCGTTGCGGAACTCGATCCGGCCCTCCTGGCTGGCTTCGAGGAATGACTGCTGGCCGCCCTGCGCCACGCCGCCGATGTGGAAGGTCCGCATCGTCAGCTGGGTGCCAGGTTCGCCGATGGACTGGGCGGCGATGATGCCGACCGCTTCACCGATGTTGACCAGCGTGCCGCGGGCGAGGTCACGCCCGTAGCAAAGTGCGCAAACACCCTCTTCCGCTTCGCAGGTCAGCGGCGAGCGGATGCGGATCGTTGCGACGCCCGAGTTGTTGATCAGGTCGGCGCGACGTTCGTCGATCAGTTCGCCCCGTGCCACGAGGACCTCATCAGTGCCGGGGACCAGCACGTCATCGGCCGCGACCCGGCCAAGGACACGCTCGCCCATCGGAACGATGACTTCACCATCGTTGACGGCCGCCGAAGCGGTGATGGCGTTCTCGGTCCCGCAGTCGTGGCTGCGCACGATGCAGTCCTGTGCCACGTCCACCAGACGGCGGGTGAGGTAGCCCGAGTTCGCCGTCTTCAGCGCGGTGTCGGACAGACCTTTCCGCGCGCCGTGGGTCGAGTTGAAGTATTCAAGAACGGTCAGACCTTCCTTGAAGTTCGAGATGATCGGGGTCTCGATGATCTCGCCCGAGGGTTTGGCCATCAGGCCGCGCATCCCGCCAAGCTGCTTCATCTGGATAACCGAACCCCGGGCACCAGAGTGGGCCATCATGTAGACCGAGTTCGGTTCCTTCTCGGCGCCGTTGGCGTCGTAGTGGGTGGCCGAGATCGTGGCCATCATCGCTTCGGTGACCTTGTCGTTGCACTTGGTCCAGGCGTCGACGACCTTGTTGTACTTCTCGCCCTGAGTGATCAGGCCGTCCATGTACTGCAGTTCAAAGCCGGTGACCTGCTCCTTCGTCTCGTTCACCAGGTCCCACTTGGTTTCCGGGATCACCATGTCGTCCTTGCCGAACGAGATGCCGGCACGGAAGGCCTCGCGGAAGCCGAGGGTCATGATCTGGTCACAGAAGATCACCGATTCCTTCTGGCCGCAGTAGCGGTAGACGGTGTCGATGACGGTCTGAACATCCTTCTTGCGGAGGAGGCGGTTGACCAGGTCGAAGGGAGCCTTCGCGTTCAGCGGCAGGAGGTTGCCGAGGCGGAGGCGGCCGGGGGTGGTGTCGAAACGTTTCCAGACGATGTTGCCTTCGCCGTCGACCTGGCGGAGGCGGGCCTTGATCTTGGCGTGCAGGTGCACCGCGCCTGCGCTGAGGGCGTGTTCGACTTCGTCGATGTCGGAGAAGGCCATGCCTTCGCCAACCATGCCCTTGCGCTCCATCGTGACGTAGTAAAGGCCGAGCACCATGTCCTGCGACGGCACGATGATCGGGTTGCCGTTGGCTGGCGACAGAACGTTGTTCGTCGACATCATCAGCACGCGCGCTTCCAGCTGGGCCTCAAGGCTCAGAGGCACGTGGACGGCCATCTGGTCACCGTCGAAGTCGGCGTTGAAGGCGGCGCAGACCAAGGGGTGCAGCTGGATCGCCTTGCCTTCGATCAGGATCGGCTCGAAGGCCTGGATGCCAAGGCGGTGCAGCGTGGGCGCCCGGTTTAGGAGGACCGGGTGTTCGCGGATCACCTCGTCGAGGATGTCCCAGACCTCGGGGCGTTCCTTTTCGACCAGCTTCTTGGCCTGCTTGACGGTGCTGGACAGGCCCTTGGCCTCAAGCCGCGAGTAGATGAAGGGCTTGAAGAGTTCGAGCGCCATCTTCTTCGGCAGGCCGCACTGGTGCAGCTTCAGCTCCGGCCCGGTCACGATGACCGAACGGCCCGAGAAGTCGACCCGCTTGCCCAGAAGGTTCTGGCGGAAGCGGCCCTGCTTGCCTTTCAGCATGTCCGACAGCGATTTCAGCGGGCGCTTGTTGGTGCCCGTGATGACGCGGCCGCGACGGCCGTTGTCGAAGAGCGCGTC
>JANPJZ010000204.1:0-4094 GCA_031425795.1 Rhodobacter sp.
GGCGTGATGCTGGATGATCTCTGGGCAGGCCTGTTTGCCGGGCTGTGCGTCATCGCCACTGGCGTCGCCTATCACATAGGATTCGTCTTCTGATGGATGCAACCGCCATACTTGATGCTGCGCGCCGGCATGGGTTTCAGATTGCCGTCGCCGAATCCTGCACCGGCGGCATGCTCGCGGCTGCCCTGACCGATCCCCCCGGCGCGTCGGATGTGTTCCGGTTGGGGATCGTGGCCTATTCAAACCATGCCAAGATCAGTGTTCTGGGCGTCTCGCCCGCAACGCTTGCCGCACAAGGCGCCGTGAGCCAGGAAACCGCCGCCGAGATGGCCGAAGGTGTGCTGCGTCTTGCCGGTGCCCACCTTGCCGTCTCCATCACTGGCATTGCGGGTCCCGGCGGATCAGACCACAAGCCCGAAGGCCGCGTCTGCTTTGCCCTGGTTGGTCAGGAATGGGACATGCAGACCGAGACCGTCGAGTTCGGCCCCCTCGGCCGGGAAAAGGTGCGGGCGGCTGCAACCGGGCACGCTCTTGGCCTGCTGGCCAGAGCGCTGGCCTGACCTCAAGGGTGTAGCGCGAAGAACCGCAGGATTTCGACGTTCGCATCGATCTCTGCCGTCTTGCCACTATCCAGCCGGGCCTTGCGCCCTCCGGGCCAATGATGCGCTCCGCCCTCGACCGTCATCAGCCGCAGGACCACGCGACCTGCCTTGGCATAGTCGGTGACCGTGACCGAAGTGCCGTCATCGCGCCGGTCGATCTTTCGTTCGGTTTGCGTCAGCACCCCCTTCCAGGGCGCAAGGAACGCCTGCACGACAGAGCCGACCGAGGCAAAGCTGGTGCGGGTCAGGCTGGTGTCACCCTGCCCGCCGGCATAGGGCACCATGGTGTCTGCGGTACCGTGGATGATCAGGATCGGCACCCGTCCCAAGACCCTTGTGGATCTGCTGTCCATCGTGCCCGCGACACCTGCGACCGCGCGCACAAGGTCGGGGTTCCGCGCAGCGAAGGTCTCGGCCATGATCGAGCCATTGGACATGCCGGTCAGATAGACCCGGCCGGGATCAAGCCCGTAGCGGCTCACGGCATCTGCGATGACGGCGGTGAGGAAGGCCTGGTCGTCAACCCGCTTGCGCGCGGCATAGCCGCAGCAATAGCCGCCGTTCCAGGTGAGCAAGCGGTCCCCTCGCGCGCTTCCGGCAGGAAAGGCCACTGCATACCCGGCCCTTACGGCCGCCGCCCCGAAGCCAGAGGCACTGGCGAACTGGTCTGGCCCGCCACCGCCGCCATGCAGGGCCAGGATCAGCGGCGAGCCTTCGGGGATGGCGGGAAGCTCTATCTCGTAAAGCCGGTCGCCAAGGCGGACGGTGTCAGCGGCGGCGGGAAGGGCGAGGAACAACAGGATGGCGGCAAGCAGGCGCATCGGGAACCTCCGGAAACTGTCCCCCTCAATACGCAGGCGGGACAGATTTCCGTCGCGTCAAAGCGGGGCCGGGCCGTAAAGTTCTGCCGCCCGTCGTTCGAACGCCCGCACGATCCGCAGCATCGCGTCATTGAAGACAAGGCCGATGATCCCCTGCAGAATGGCGTTGCGGAACTCGAAATCGACGTGGAAGTCCACTTCACACCCGCCCGGAATCTTGCGGAACGCCCAATTCGAGCGCATGTGGCGGAACGGGCCGTCCAGATACTCGGTATCGATCTTCATCGCCTCGGGCCAGAGGGTGACCCGACTGGTAAAGCGCTCGCGGAAGACCTTGAACGAGATCACCAGGTCTGCCTCCATCACTTCGGACCCGTCGGCCATCTCCTTGCGGGTGCGGATGCGCGCGGCAGAGTTCCAGGGCAGGAACTTCGGGTAGGACCCGACATCGGCCACCAGATCGTACATCTGGGTCGGCGTGTAGGGCAGACGCTTGGTTTCGGAATGCGTGGGCATGGGACCTGACAGTGGCTTCCCGGTATTTGCCCCTTGCACGCGGCAAGATCAACCCGGTGCGGCAACAGAGTTCCCCTCGCCAACTTGGACCGGGGTCTGTAGGAAGACAGGGCAAATACCGGGACACAGAGCATGACGGACAGCCCCACCGCGCGCCCCTATGCCATTGACCAGTTGATCAGCGCCAAGGCCATCGCCGCGCGGGTCGAGGCACTGGCGCGCGAGATCACCGCGCATTTTGCCGGCACGGACAAGCTGGTGGTGGTGGGCCTCTTGCGCGGCTCTTTCGTCTTCATCGCCGACCTCGTGCGTGAGATCGAGCTGCCGGTCGAGGTGGATTTCCTTGAAGCTTCCTCCTACGGCGACGCGATGCATTCCAGCCGCGAGGTGCGTATTCTCAAGGACCTGCGGGGCGAGATTTCGGGACGCGATGTGCTGGTTGTCGAGGATATCGTCGACACCGGCTTCACCCTGCACCACGTGCTCCACCTCTTGCAGGCCCGTGACCCGCGTCAGTTGAAGGTCTGCGCGCTGCTTGACAAGCCCACGCGCCGCGAAGTGCCGATGAAGGCCGACTGGACCGGGTTCGAGATCCCCGACGAGTTCGTGGTGGGCTACGGCATCGACTTTGCCCAGCGCAACCGCAACCTGCCCTACATCGGCAAGGTGCGATTCACCGGACCGGCAGCATGAACGTGATGGCCTGGCTGATCCGTGCCAAGCGATGGGCGCAGAACCCGCCCTCAGCGGGGCAGGTCAAGCTGGTCTTCGGGGTGATCCTGGCTTGTCTGGTCATCGTCGGCTGGGAATGGGCCTTCGGATGGCCTGAGTGGATGACGGTCAACCGCTTGGATGCGAAACCGTGACTGGACAGACGCACAGGCTGAGGTAGCCTGCTCCGCAAAGCAGGAAAAGGGGAGTGGCGATGCGGCTTCTGGGCTGGATTCTTGCATTGGGTGTCGTCGGTGCCGGCGGTCTCTGGGTCCTGGCCCGGCCAGATCCGATGGTCGAAGCGGATGTGGCGGGCCTGACTGGCGACGCAGTGCATGGCGAGCAGGTCTTCTGGGCCGCCGGATGTGCCTCATGCCACACCGCGCCCGAGGCACCGGCGGAAGCGGCCCTTGTGCTTTCAGGGGGCCAGCGGTTCCAGTCGGACTTTGGCACCTTCCTCGCCCCGAACATCAGCCAGGACCCAGAACACGGCATCGGTGGCTGGACGCTTCTGGAGCTTGCCAATGCCCTGCAACGCGGCGTGAGCCCGCAAGGCGAGCACTACTTCCCCGCCCTGCCCTATGCGTCTTATGCCAAGATGCAGTTGCAGGACGTGGCCGACCTGCATGCCTACATGCAAACCCTGCCGGCAGATGCCACCCCAAGCCAGCCCCATGAGCTGGCCTTCCCGTTCTCCCGCCGTGAGGCGGTGGGCGTCTGGAAGCTTCTGTTCCTGTCCGACGACTGGGCGCTTGCCGGCAACCTGACGCCGACCGCCGACCGGGGCCGCTATATCGCCGAGGCGCTGGCCCATTGCGGTGAATGCCACACGCCCCGCAACGCGCTGGGTGGACTGGACACCTCGCGATGGCTGGGCGGGGCGCCCAACTCGTCGGGCCAGGGGCGCATCCCGAACATCACACCCGCAGCACTTGGCTGGACAGCCCCTGACATCGTCGCATACCTGACCACGGGCTTCACGCCCGAGTTCGACAGTGTCGGTGGCCACATGGTCCATGTGGTCGAGAACCTGGCGCGTCTGCCAGAGTCGGACCGCCAGGCGGTGGCCGAGTATCTGTTGGCCCTGCCGTCGGTCCAGTAAAGACCGCACCGGGTGCGCAGGCTGGCTGCGACCGATGTCGATGGCTTGAAGACTGGCTTGGGTCAATCTGGCGCCTGCTACTAAGCCTACCGCCAGCCGGAGTAACAGGCGCAGGGCGTCTGAAGGTTGTGAGGTAATGTGTTGGAGACGGTACCGGAGGGGGCTCAGCCCCGCCCGGCTTGCCGTGCGGCGCGCATCCGAGCGAAATCGTCGCCGGCGTGGTAGGACGACCGGGTCAGAGGCGTGGCCGAGACCATCAGGAACCCCTTCCCGAAGGCCGCCATCTCATAGGCCTTGAACTCGTCCGGCGTGACGAAACGGTCCACCCGGTGGTGCTTTGGG
>JANPJZ010000205.1:0-10370 GCA_031425795.1 Rhodobacter sp.
CACGGGCGACATCGTCGATGTTACCACCAACGAACCGGTGGACGTGACCACGGACGACTGGAAGCCCATCCCCCTCGTTTCCGAGTTTACGGGCCAGTGGGGGGCCATCGGCAATGTCGGCACGACGTTCTATGTCATGACGAACAAGGATGCCGGTCGCATGAAGATCGTCACGGTGGATATAGCGGCGGCAAGCCGGTCTTTGTGGGCCTGATCCCCGAGCAGGAAGACGTGATGAACGACGCCTGGATGGTTGGGGGTATGTTCCTGACCTCGTCGCTTTACGACGCCACGGCCAAGATCCAGCGCTACACCCTTGACGGGGTGCCAGATGGCGAGGTGAACCTGCCCGGCATCGGCAGCGCGGGAGGCTTTCGCGGGCCTCCACCGCCGATACCGATGACCGCGTCGTGCCCGGCCACAGCTTCAAGTATGTGGCCGCCCCGCAAGCGGCAGAGATTGGGCCTTCGCGCCGCAGTGGACGGGGTTGAATGTGGGTCCGTGATATCAAGCCCCGATCCCGAACTGAGGGTCAGCATGGCAGACCAGACTTCACATCGGATCGGTGTTCCTCGGCGGCGCACCGTTCCCCGCTCCGGCGGGCTTTCCGGTGCTTTTGGACCCGAAGGGTGGGTCAGGCGCTGCGCGACGTAAGGCTGCGTGATGCAAGGGTCGAGGAGTTTCGAGGCGTCGCAGCGCTTTGACCTTCCCTCGGGTCTTCTTGAGAGGTCACCGCTGCCTAGAGTAAGAGTTTCAGCACGATCAGACTGGCGGTCACCGACCTGATCAATTCAAATCACCTTTCTTGCAGGGGGTGGTGGTGCGCGCCCTGAACAGACCGGTTTTACTGTCGCGAAACAGGGGTAAAGATCGGGACAACGAAAGCTATCCCGCCCTTCGGGAACTTAGAAACTCCAGGATTGGCACGGGTTGACCGATCAGATGGCCTTGGACGAAATCCACGCCTAGTGAGTTGAGCGCTTCGAGAAGTTCTGGCCGGTCGACATATTCGGCCACGGTCGGAATACCCAATACCGCTGCCACTTCGGTGAAGCAGCGCACCGTTGCGCGTGAAAGGGGATCTTTCAGCAGGCCCTGCACGAACTGGCCGTCGATCTTGAGGCAATCAACCTTCAGAGCACGTAGATAACCGAATGAAGCCGTCCCCGCCCCGAAATCGTCCAATGAGACACGAACCGCCAATGCGTGCAATTGCTCGATGAAAAGCGAGGCGTTGACGAGGTTTCCCACGGCAGAGGTTTCGGTGATCTCGATGATCAAGCGCTGGCAGAGGTTGGGCCCGGCCTCGGTCAGTTCCGCAATGGCGAAGCGGTGGAACGTCCGGTCCGCCAGCGACTTGCCCGAGATGTTCAGCGAGATCGACCTTATGTCGGCCATGCCCGGGTGGTTCTGCAGCGTGCGGATGGTTTCGCGCATCACCCAGCGGTCGATCTGGGTGATCAGGTTGAAGCGTTCGGCTGACGGCAGGAATTGGCCGGGCAGAATATAGCTGCCGTCAGGCTCTTCGATCCGCAGCAGGACCTCACCGTTCAAGCCCGAGAGGTTGGGATCCAGCGACCGGATCTCCTGCACAAGCAGCTTGAACTGGTCGGTGTCGAGGGCCTGCTCCAGCCGTGCGGCCCAGCCGATCTCGCCGCGTCGGATCGCCAGAGAGCTGTCCTGTTCCTGCCAGACCCGCACCCGGTTGCGCCCGGTTTCCTTGGCCATCAGGCAGGCCGCGTCGGCGGCCTGGATGATCGCCTCAGAAGTGGTCCAGCGCTGGTCAATGGCCACGACGCCTATCGAGGTTCCGATGCGGAAGCGGCGGTCGTCGTGGGTGTAGCGGTAGACCTCCATCTGGTCGCAGATCTGCTGGCCGATCTGGGCAGCTCGTTCCGCCGGGCAGTATTCCAGCAGGATTGCGAATTCATCCCCGCCGACCCGCGCCAGCATGTCCCGGGCCCGGATGGCATCCCCCAGCAGGCGCGACACCTGCTGTAGCACCACATCCCCCGCCGTGTGCCCGCAGGAGTCGTTGACCAGCTTGAAGTTGTCCAGATCGATGTAAAGCAGCGAATGGACTCCGTCCCCCGCCTCTGCCCGTTGCCGCAGCCGCCCAAGTCGGATCTCGAACTCCGAGCGGTTCTCGATGCCGGTCAAGGTGTCATGCGTGGCGCGGTAGGCCATCTCGCTGCGCAAGCGGCGTTCGACCGTGACGTCCCGGAACACTAGGACGACGCCTTGGATATGGCCGTTGTCATCTCGTATGGGCGCGGCAGAATCCTGGATGGCATAGCGCTGGCCGTTGCGAGACACGAGATTGGTGCCAGGGGCAAGCGCCACCACGCGCAACTCGTTCAGGGCGGTTTCCACCGGGTCTTCTGCAGGCAGCTGCGTCACATCGTTAAAGATGTTGTAGATCTGCTTCAACGGACGACCGATGGCTTTTTGCAGGTCCCAGCCGGTCATCGTCTCGGCCACCGGGTTGAGCCAGGTGACGACTCCATGCCCGTCCGTCGTGATCACCGCATCCCCGATGGACCGCAGGGTAACGCGCATCAGTTCGTGCTGACCTGTCACCTCTTCGGCCAGCGCGCGCAACTGGGTGACGTCCCAGTTCACGCCAAGAAGAACCTGCTTTTCTGACCGGGGATCGACGACCACATCCGCCAGCGCCCGGATGTGGCGAACCGTGCCATCCGGCCACCTGACGCGGAACTCCGATTCAAAGCGGCGGCTTTCCTTCAGCGCCTCAAGTTCCTCGGCCACGACCCGTTCGCGGTCCTCGGGGTGAACGCAGGCGGGCCAGACGTCACCGGGATCGGGCAGGTCGAGGTTGGAAAAGTGGCCGAACAGTCGATAGGTCTGGCGATCGAAGGTGGACCGCTGCGTTTCGAGGTCCGTCTCCCAGATGCCGATCCCGGTGCTTTCGGTGGCGAGGATCATCCGCTGGTGATCCTTCACCACGTTATTCCGCTGGGCGATGCGGTCGCTGATGTCCTGGACTGCGCCGAACAGCCGCGTGGGCTTGCCGTCCCTGCTTTCGGCCGACCCAATCGCCCGGATCCAGATCACGGCCCCGTCGGTGCGGACCAGTTGCAGCTCCAGATCAAAAGCCGTGCCGGCCCTGGCAGCCTTGCGGATTGCCTCGGCCAGCAGTTCGCGAGAGTCGGGCGTATAGACGGCAAGCGCTTTCGCGAAGTCCGGAACGTAGTCGTTCGAAACGCCATGGATGCGCCGCAACTCGTTCGTCCAGGTGACTTCCTTGCTCCGGAGGTCATACTCCCAGCCCCCGACGCAAGCCGCCTCACCGGTCTTGCTCAGCAGCACTTCGCTCCGCCGCAGTTGTTCGGTCGCGGTCTTGCGGGCCGTCACGTCGAACTGGCTGGAAAACACCCATTCCGGCATGCCATCCGGCGTTCGCGTCATCAGCCTGGACCGCGCAGAGACCCAGATCCAGTGCCCCAGCCTGTGCTGCCGGCGATACTCGAACTCGAAGGTGCCATCCGCCGCCAGTGTCGTCAGCGAGACGGCCCCCCGGAAGCAGGCCCTGTCGTCCGCGTGAACGTGGTCGAGAACCACCTCAAGGGTCGAGCTTGAAAGGTCGCGCTGTTTCTCGCCGGTCAGCGCGGCCCATTCCGGGCTGAGCCGGAACTCTCCTGTCTGGACGTTCCATTCCACCGTGGCGACGCCCGTCGCTTCGACGATCATTTTCAAGCGTCGGCCCCTTTCCTCCAGACGCGCTGCCTGGCCGCGGGCCTTGGTCACGTCTTCGACCGTCCCGACCAGTCCGAGAACCCGCACTCCTTCGCTGGTCACCGGACGCGCCACAGACCGCACGATGCGCTGGCTGCCATCGGGCCGCACCACCCGGTACTCCTGATCGAAGGTAGAACCCGCGGCCACGGCATCGCTCCACGACTGCTGCACGCGGCTGCGGTCATCCTCGTGCACCGCACGAGACCAGCCGTCACCAAGACCTTCCGTCGTGCTCAGGCCATAGATCTTGCGCCACTTCAGGTTGACCTGGGTGCACTGGCCTTCGGCGTCGCACGCATAAAGCCCGAAGGGCGCTGCATCGTTCAGCGCCTTCCACTCCGCCGCGATCAGGGACTGGTCCCAGGCCAGGCGATTGGCTTCCAGGATGTGCCCGGCGACCCGCGCCAGATGCATCAGGATCTGCCTCTGATCGTCGGTCAGATGTCGTGGCAGCTTGTCGATCACGCAAAGCGTACCGACGTTGTGGCCGTCAAGCGAGACGATCGGCGCGCCAGCGTAGAACCTGATCCCAGGCGGCCCGATCACGAAGGGATTCGCCGCGAACCGCCAGTCTTCCTGCGCATCCTCGACTTCGAAAAGCAGGTCCTGCTTGATGGCATGGGTGCAGAAGGACACGTCCCGATCAGTCTCGCGAACTCCGTCCAGGCCAACCTGTGCCTTGAAGCATTGCTTGTCCTTGCCGACAAGCGTCACCAGCGAAATCGACGTTCCACAAACCAGCGCCGCCGTTTCGACCAAGCTTTGCAGGTCAGGATCGGGTGCCTTGCCCGTTTGGGAGTCAAGGCCCAGCACCGCCCGCAGCCGCGCGTTTTCCTTCAGCTCCATCGAGGTATCCGGCATGCGAACGACCTTCTGAATGGTGGCGCGCCGGGGTGCCGTCACAGGCGCCCGAAGATCAGTCATTGACTGGCTCGCATGCCGGCCTGCGTGTCCTTGGTCGACAGCGCGTCGTTTAGCAGCTTGAAGCGGCGGTGTGCTTCCCTCCGGTCGCCGAGGTTCAGGAAGCTGTAGGCCATCATGATCGCCAGATCGCGGCGCAGTGAGCCGTCCATGTTTTCCTTGGCTTGCAGGAAGGCGACGGCGTCCTTGTACTGCTTCTTCTGATAGGCCTGCAGACCGCGCTGGTCGAGAATGAGGGATTCCACTGTCTTGCGCTGGTCCATCGTAAGATCGGTCCGCGCGGCGATCTGGGCGGCCTGATTGCTCATGTTCTGCTTCAGGTAGGACAAGGCCATGCCGTACAGTGCATCCCGCGTGGTCTCAGCCCCCAGCCGACCATTGGCCACTGCCGAGAATTGGGCGATAGCTTCCAGCGACCGGTCCAGCCCGTAGGAGCACCAGGCACGTTCGTAGACGATCTCAAGCGACCGAGGCTGGACCGACCGAGCCAGACATTCGGCGAAGTTGCCCGCCTGTGCAGCCGCCCGGGTCTTCCCGATGCGACCATCGCCCCGGCGCGGCAGGTTCAGGGGGTCAGAGGCTGACAGCCGTGACGAGGGCGCAGCTTCGGGTGCCGATGCCTTCGCCTCCGGCTTTGCCTTCGGTGCTTTCGGTTTGTCCGCGCTCGCCTCCGCAGCGGGGGCGGTCACTCCGTCTGCCTTCTTGACCGGCGGCGCGACCACACCGCGTCCCGCCAGCATCCGCGCTTCCAGCGTGTCCAGGGCGCCAACACTCTCCGGAAACCGTTCACGCGCCAGCCCGATCAGGGCCTTCAGATCGTCATCGGTCGCGACGGCATTGGCCTTTTCGATCGTGGCCACGATGTCGGGCACCTTTGTGCAGGCCCGCAGGATCTGCTGATAAGCCACCAGCGCGCCCGCGGCATTGCCCGACTGGGCCTGCAGTTCCGCCACGCGCCAGGTGTTGTTGATCCGGTCGCAGCGCAGCAACGCGGGCGTTGCCGTTGCCAGACGCAGGGCGGCCTGCGCATCCCCGCCGGAAATCGCCGCGTCGAACTGCGCCTGGGACTCTGCCACGTCCAGGAGGGCCAGCATGTCCGCCGGCGGGATCCAGGTCGGGAACTTCGCCCGCGTCTCGGTCAGGCTTTGCCGCGCACCGGCAAGATCGCCCGATCCGATACGAGCGTAGATCATGTCCACCTCGGTCGTCGGCCCGCTTTGCAGCTGTTCCGGCTCGGTGCTGGGCGTCCATCCTGGGAAGGCCGCCTGCAGGCGCCGGATCTCCGCGCTGGCCGCGTCGCTCTGGTTTTGCGAGGTGTAGTAGCGCAACGCCCGCAGATCATCCTCGCTTGGCACCGTCTGGGCCGTGGCCACAGACGCCAGAAGGAAGCAGGCTGATGCGGCAAGCAGCATCCGGCAAAGGGGCATCACGGAGGGGTTCATATGGGATAGCACCTTGGATAAACGGTGATTTGCGCGATGAGCGTCATCAGGTGCAGCGTCGCGGGATAGTAGGGCTGGTCGGTGGTGAATTCGGGCAGCGCGGCACCCGGGAGGGTCTGCCCCACGCACTCCAGCAGGGCAGCAATCGCGGCATATCCCGCGTCCGGGCTGCTTTCGAGCACGGCACCCGTCAACCGGTCTATCACTGTCGGGGTAAGCTGATCGGCGGAGGCCGCGCGATAGGCGCTGACCTGGCGGGCTATGGCCGGGTGCGCGCCATTCGCCGACCAGGCGAGGAACGGCGCAATCCGCAGCGCTTCATAGCCGTTGCGGTCAGACATGCCCTCGACGACCGTCGTCCCGCTCGGCCCAACCTGGATCCAGTCCGGCAACAGGCCCTGGGCGGCAAGCTCGGTCATCAGTGCCTCACCATCCGCGGCACAATTCGCCAGGATCGACACGCCAGTCGCCTCGGCCACCTGCCGCATCGCAAGCGGCATGTAGTAGGACAGGTTGACGATCGTGGCACCCTCGCGATCGAAGCCAAGCGCCGCCGGGACGAACAGCACGCGTCCGCTGCCATCCGGGTGCGGCACGATGCAGCGCGCGGCCAGGTCCGACGCAATCGCCGTCGCCCGGTCAAGCAAATCCGTCGAGGGGTCCCGCGCCGCCATGGTCACGAGGCCCCAGGCGTAGAAAAGGTCGCCATCGCTGGCATTGTTCTTGTCCGCCACCTGATCGACTGCGTCGGGCAACCACCGCCAGGCCAAAAGCGCATCGGGGCGGATCGCAAGGTTCAGTTCCGTCCAGCCGTGGATGCTGTCGAACGCCTCCCGGTCCGCGAATGTCGCGGCAAGGAAAAGGCCATACCCCTGGCTTTCCGAATGGCTGGCCCCCTGTTGCAGCACATCGACGACTCTCCCCTCTGCCGTCAGATAGGCCAGCTTCCACGCTGCCCAGGCCGGGAGCAGGGCGTCCAGCACCGGCGCAGGTGTCTGCGCGCGAAGTCCGGTTCCCAATGTCCCCAGCCAGACGGCGGCGCTCATTCCAGCCAATGCTTCACGACGTCTCATTGCTTGCGCCCTCCGCGGGTGGTGACGACGAAGATGATCCCAAGCACCACCGACACTGCCGTCAGACCGAACATCAGCAGAACGAAGTAAAGCGGGTCCCAGGACGCGTAAGCCCCTGCGACGAAGCGGAAATTCATCAGGCTCAGCGGTTCCTGCAGCATCGGAGCCGCGTCGGCAGAGTGCCAATCCTGCCATTTCCCGTCAGCGTCGAGGATCGCCACCTGCCCACGGGGTCCGGCAGGGTCTGTCCGCGCGTCGGCCACCGCGCGGGCCACATTTGCCGGGTCAGGGGAGGGGCCGACGATCAACCAGAGCCTGGCTGGAAATGCCTCGTCCGGCATGACCAAAACCGCGTCGCCCGTGCGACCTTTAAGCCACTCGGCAAGTTCGGGGTCGCCGGGCCGCGCCATGGCTTTCAGCCCGTCCCCAATATCCCCCAGCGAGGCGGCCCAGCCCGAGGGTGGCACAACGGCAACCTCCGTCACCGGCTCGGCATTGCTGACAACGTCAAGCACCTTGGTCAACTCGCGCGGGTTCAGTCCCAGCCCGCTGAGCGGAACCTGATCGGCGGAGGACAGGGAAACCACTGTCAGCGAGGCCCCCGGATCGGGGCTTTGCCCGTCGATTGGCTGCATCTCGGCCATCAGGGCAAGTTGCGCCAGAACGTCCTCCGGGCTGGCGTGCGCGGGAGGCAAGAGGATACCGGAGCGCGGCAAGGCCAGCAGCGCCGGCCCCATCCCCACGACCTGCATTCGCGGCGAGACGGGGACCGTCAGGTCCGTGTCACCCGAGATGGTCAAGAACGGGCCAAGCGGCGCGCCGCAGGGCAGATCCGGCGGATCGCCCGGCACGGTCGCCTCGAAGGTCAGCTCATTGGCGCCCGGATGCAGCAGGCGTGCCGGAAACTCGATAGCCAGCGGCGGCCGCGCCTCGCCACCGTTCTTGTCCAGCGGCAACAGTTGCAAGGTCCGGCCGTTCATCTTGACCAGAAGGATCGCGCCCTCCGGCAGGTTTGCCACGAAGGCATAGTTCAGGGTCAGGTAGGCGCGCTGCGATGCAAGGATCAGCCAATCCTCAGGCAGACGAAACCGCAGGTCCTTGCGGCTGTAGTGGTTGGCGCTGGACGTATCCAGAAAACCCAGCTCCGCCAGCGTCACGGTCTGGCCGGGGGGAACGGCAGGCAGGTCGGCCATTGCAGCGGACTTGGGCAGATAGGCGTCCAGACCCGGCGGCAAGGCTCCGTCCAGCGTGGGCACCAGCGCCAGCACGATCGCCCCACCCGCACCCCGACGCAAGGAAAAGCCCGGCGCGCCACCCGACACCACCGTTATCCGCATCAGGTCCGGCGTCGCGGCATCGGGTCCATATCCACTTTCAGGACGAAGCCAGCCGCCCGCCACACCCGACAACGCAAGCGCGAGGTCCATCCGAGCCGCCGGGCTCAGCCCTTGTCCGCCGCGCAGGGGCACGCCGTTTCCGGACCCCGCCTGCGCGATCAGCGCTATCCTGAGCCACTCTTCACTCAGCGCAAACCGGCTTGGCTTCAATGCCACGCCGCTCGCGTTCAGGTCGAACTCCGACCAGATCTGAAAACTCGCCTGCGATCCGCAATAGATCCGGTGCGCCTGGGTGACGGCCACGGTGATCTCGTTCCGCCCGGCCACCAGCAACGCAGCGGGCAGTTCCAGCCTCTGGAACGCATCTGTGGAAACCGGGGTCACCGGGTCCGTTTCCGTTCCGTTGACCGTGATGCGCAGTTCCGATCGGTCCGGCAGGGTATCGACACTGGTGCGGTAGGACAGAAACAGCGCCTCGGCGACCGATACATCCGGCAGGTCCAGGAACAGGTGTGCCTCGCCAGTCTCGCCCGTGATGCGCAGAATGCGCCCGGCACCTTCGGCCTGCATCGACAGGATCATCACCGGCAGTGCGCGCAACGCCGCCGGATCGACAACCACCCGCTCCAGCTGCGGAATGGCGACCTGAATCTCGTTCGGCGCATCCATGACTGTGGACGGATCGCTGCCCTCCAGCATTGGCGTCAGATCGATGGTTGGCACATCCTCGTTCTGAGCGGACGCGCCTCCGCCAAGGCCCAGCACAAGGGCGGCGGCGAGGGCAAATGCAGCCCTCACGACGCCACCTCAGTCGGGACGTGGTCCCAATCCCGGGCCATCTTTTCGTGCAGCTGGCTGTCCAGATCGACGCCAAACGCCAGAAGATGCGCCGGTTTGGCCTGTTGCTTCGGCACCGCATTGGCAGCCCGACGCCGCGCAGGCTCACGCGCGAGATCCAGCATCAGCAGCGGCACGCCATGCAGGAACAGCCACAACGCATAGCCAAAGCCCATCAGCATGCTCTTGCTGCCCTGCGTGCTCGCGCGGACCGACCGCCAGTTTTCGCTGTCGCCGAAGATCAGGAAGGCGACAGTTTCGCGCACCTTCATCGCCTGATCGGCCTCATAGAGCAGACCGGCCACCTGCCCCGCGGGCGAGGTGTTCACCGACATGACCTGGGCGCGAACCGGGCACTCCAGATGCGGGGCTTCCGGGAAGATCGGGCGGATGAAGACGCTCAAGCCCTTCAGCTGGCCGCCGTTGATCGCCCCACCCGACCCTGCGCCCTGCGGCAACAGGATGCGTGTTCCGCTGGTGGAGGCGTCGGTTATCGCGACCGGCCAGACGACTTTCGGAGTCTCGGCCTCCCACATCATTGCCTTGACCTTCATGCTGACCCGGGGCGACGTGCGTCTTTGCTGTTTCTCGGCAACCGCCCGGTAGGAGATTGCCACCAGAATGAAGTTGAAGATCGCCCACCCCCCCACGACCGAAAGCACCCCCCGGTCCCCCGGAAAGGCGAACCAGCGGATGGCCAGCGCCACGACGCCCGACAGCATCACCAGGAACAGGATGGTCAGCGGCCAGTGCATCGGCGAGATGAAGTCTTCCGCCAGCGTCTCGTCCTTGGCGGTCACGTTGAACTTGGCGCTGCGCGGTCGCAGAACCGTCCGGATGATCGCACCGGCCAGATAGGGCGCCTGCGCGGTTTCGTAGATTTCCGAGATCAGCGGCCAGCGGCAGCGCGAAAACAGCGCCGACTGGACCAGATAGCTCACCCCCAGATAGCTGAGCATGTAGGCCATCACGTCCGGCATCGTCGCCACGAAGATCTGGAC
>JANPJZ010000206.1:0-7950 GCA_031425795.1 Rhodobacter sp.
GCCGCGCCCGGCGATGTCATAGGCTGTCCCATGGTCGGGCGAGGTCCGCACGAAGGGCAGGCCCAGCGTCACGTTCACCCCACCGGCAAAGTCGATGGTCTTGATCGGGATCAGCGCCTGGTCGTGGTACATGCAGATCGCCGCATCATAGCCCTTGCGGGCCGCCGCATGAAACAAGGTATCCGCCGACATCGGCCCCCGGATCGCCATGCCTTCCACAGCAAGCCGGGCGATCAAGGGGCGGATCAACCGCTCGTCCTCCCAACCCATCGCTCCGCCTTCGCCCGCATGAGGGTTGAGACCGGCAACCGCCAGCCGTGGCACTGCGATCCCGAAATCGCGGATCAAACCAGACCGGGTGATGCGGATCGTCTCTTCCAGCAATTGCTCGGTCAGGGCCGCAGGCACTTCCGACAAGGCGATGTGGATCGTCACCGGCACGACCCGCAACGCGGGGCAGGCGAGCATCATCACCACGCGGCCTACCCCCGCCAGATGCGCCAGAAACTCGGTATGACCCGGAAAGGCAAAACCTGCGCCGTCCTTCAAAGCCTTCTTGTGGATCGGCGCGGTGCAAATGGCTGACGCCTCGCCCGCCATGACAAGTGCCACCGCCCGCTCGATCACCGCGACAACCCCGGCTGCGTTGGCTGGATCGGGCACGCCGGGCAGGGCAGGGGCTGCGAAGTCATGGCGCAGCACCGGCAGCACCCGGTTTGGTACCAGTTCGGCAAGGTCAGTCACTTCCCGCCACGCAGACCCGCTGGGCAGATGCCGCGGATCGCCAAGCCAGACGAACCGCTCACCCGCAAGGCAGGCCTTCACGGCGATTTCCGGCCCGATTCCCGAAGGGTCGCCGCAGGTCAGGATGACCGGCCGGGGGCTCACGGCTCGCGGATGATGGCTTCGGACCGCAGCTCTTCCAGATAGCCCTCGGCCATGCCTTCCAGCTTTTGGTTGATCACCTGCTCGCGAATGGCATCGCGGTCCACGGGTTCTTCCTGGGTTTGTTCGCGGCCGCAAAGCATCAGAAACCGCCGGAAACCGCCGCGCGTCAGCGCCACGCTGCTTTCGCCCGGATCAAGCCGCGCCAGTTCCAGCCCCACATCGCCGGGCACGTCACCTGCGGGTTGCGTCGTCACGGTCAGTCGATCTTCCGGCAAGCCATTGGCCTGACCATAAAGGTCCATGCAGTTGTCCACTTCGGCCCGCAGTCGCGCAATTTCGCCGGCATCGTCGGGGATCAGGAAATCGGCCCATTCCACCGTCACCGCAATCGGCTCTGCCGACTCGTCCCGCGCCACGTCGCGAAGCTGGAACAGCACCACCGCCCCCGGCACGATCACCGGGTCGGACACCTCTCCCGCACCAAGCGCCAGCACCGCGGACCCGATCGCCGCCGGCAGGTTGGCCAGCGGCACCCAGTCCAGCCGCCCACCGTTGCCCGCGGTCGGTGCCGCCGAATACTGTCGCGCTGCCGAGGCGAAGGCCCCCTCGCTGGCAATCTCGTCCGACAACCGGTTCGCGAGGTCCAGCGCCGCATCGGCCCCACCCTCCGGCGCCGGGATCACCAGTTCCGACACCAGCACCCGCAACGCCCGTGGCCGGGCCGAGGCTTCCAGCGCCCGGTCGATGTCATTCTCGCTGACCGGCACCTGACCGGCAAACCGCGCGCGCACTGCCTGGCGCCACAACAGCCCCGACGCCACGAAATCGCGGAAGGTCTCACCCGAGATGCCGACCTGGGTCAACTCGGCGATCAGCCCGTCCGCTGTCAGGTTTGCGCGTGCGGCAAACTCCTCCATTCCGGCTTTCAACTCTTCGGGCGTAAGCTCCAGCCCGAGCCGGTCAGACTCCGTCTGCCGCAACCGGTCTTCAATCAGCGCCTTCAGCGCCTCTTCCTCGGGATCACCCGGCGCGCGCAGCACCTGAAGGAACATCGCCCGCTGCATCACCTCGTATTCGGTGATCACACGGTCGTTCACATAGACACGCGGCGCGAACAAGTCCTGCGCCAGCATCGGGGTGGCCGAGACAAGGGCCGCAAGGGCCACGCTGCAGGCCAGTGCCGCCACCTTCCGCGTTCCGAAAAAGAATGCCATCGCCTCAGCCGCTCTTTCTGCTTTTTGCGGGTCTTTGCCCGCCTTCCATGCCGCCCGTTTCAGGCCAATCATTGCCGGCAAGTCCGCGCGGGACCAGCCACCACACCACTGCCAAACCCGACCAGATCAAGCGACAATGCGAAATCCGTCGTCGGCGTCACACTAGTGGATGACGTGAACCGACGCGAGAGGGAAACATCAAACCGCACGCATTCGTTCAGGAACTCCAGACCCAGACCGGCCACCGTGCCCTGGTCTGCAACGAAATCATAGCGCCCCGAAAGCTTGCCCGTCCAGTTGTCGCCGATCCGCCGCCGGGCGTCGAAGGTCAGCTCCTGCGTCGGATCGGCCCGGTTTTCCAACGGGTCGGCCACCGCCCAGATCAGGCTGGATTCCAGTGCCGTCCGCTCTCCGTTCAGGGCCAGCCGTGCCTCGCCCTTGGTCAGGGTCAGGTCATCGTCCACAACCGCCCGCGCGGTGATCGCAATCCCGTCCGCCAGATCAAAGTTCACTGCGGCAAGCCAGTCCGACCGGCGGCCATCCAGCCCCGCGCCGGTGCCGAACTGCCCAAGGTCGGCCTCGCGGTAGACCCGGCCCAGCGTCACGCCCACGGTCCAGCCCGCCGGGTCATGCCGCGTCCAGGTCAGCCCCAGGTTCGCGCGCGGCCCCCGTTCCACCGCGTCAGATCCGGGGAAGCGGTCCAGCGCGAACAGGCTTCCCTCATCAAATTCCACCAGCACGGAGTCTTCGTTCGGCAACGTCTCCGCATCCGAGGAGGACCACAACAGTTGCACCACTGGCTCGATCACATGGGTCGCACCGCCCGCCCCAACCTTCATCCAAGGCCAGCGCAGTTCGACCCCTGCGCTGCCGTGACTGCGCAGGGTTCGGCCTGGAAAATCTTCGTCCTGCGCGATGTTGTAGGCGTCCGCCGTCGCTTCGCCCAGAACCGTGCCCTCGATTCCAAGCGGCAGCAAGAAGCTGCGCCGCCAGTCGATCCGAGCCGAGACGCGCCCGAGGTCCCGACCGTCCGCAATGCCGTCGGCATCCTGATCCACCGGGTCGATGGAACTGCGATAGTGGTTGTGGGTCTGCAGCCGCAACCCGCCTTCGCCACCCAGCGGCCCAAGCGAAAAGCGTCGGTGGAACGTGAGATCGGCGATAAGCGAGGGAAGGGTCGTATTGTCCTCGCTGTCCCGCAGGCTTTGAAAACTGATGATCCGGGCCGAGATATGCTCGTTCCGCCTTGTGCGGCTGGCCTCGATCCGGCTGTCGAGCCGGTCCGTATTAGAAATGCCGTAATCCAGCAGATAGGCGGGGTCGGTCACGGTCTGGCCCTTGATCGTCAGACCGAAGTTGAGCGGCAGGGTAAAGGCCCCGTCCACGAAGAGATAGCCTCGCGTCTTGCCGCTTATCAAATCGTCGCGCGTCACAGCGCCCACCAGCTCGATCTTGCCGGTCGCAAAGGCCTGGCGATAGCGCAGGCCAAGGGTCTGGCTGTCCCGGGCCGTGACATAGGGCGTCAGCGTGAGGTCTGCCGATTTTCCCAGCACGATGAAATACGGCAGCTTGATCCCGGTCCCAAGGTCCGAGGTTGTCCGGATCGAAGGCATCAGGAACCCGGTCGCGCGGTCCAGCGTCGGGTCCGGCATCCGCAGGCGCGGGATGTAGAAGACCGGGATGCCAGCCAGCCGGAACTGCGCATTGTCGAAATAGATCTGCCGCCCGACCTCGTCATGGACGACGCGGCTTGCGCGGATTTCCCACAGGGGGGTGGGGTTCTCGGCGCAGACCTTGCAGGACGACGCGGCAACCGTCTCCAGCGTCGTGCGGCCAGAGGCTCGGGTGATCCGGTTTGCCGAAAGCTGCAGCTGGCGGTTCAGCACCAGCCGCGCGCTTGTCAGGATGCCCTCGCTCAGATCGGCGGCAAGCTCGGCCTGGCTGGCGACGATGACGTTGTTGCCGCTTTCCTCGGTCAGCTCGATCGGGCCGCTGATCTCCAGCCTGTCGGTTGCCTGGTCATACACGATGCGCGAAGCTTTCAGCCGGCGGCCCCGGAAGAAGACCTCGACATTTCCATCCGCGATCAGCCGGGTATCGCCGGTGATCTCCAGGCTGTCCGAGATCAGCGTCGCCACATCCTGCGCGCGGGCGGGCAGGGCCAGAGCAAGCGTAAGCGAGAGGATCAGCGCCAGAAGACGAAACATTAGCCGTCCTCCAGGTGAAGCAGCAATCCCAGCGACATCAGGACCGCCGCCAGCGGTGGTGACCAAGCCGCGACCACGATCGGGATCTGGCCGGATTCGCCCAGCGCCTGCGCGAAGTTGCGCAGAAAGAAGATGCCAAAGCCAGTCAGCATCGCATAGATCACCATCCGCCCCGTCCCGCCAAAGCGCACATGCCGCATGGTGAAGCCTGCGGCCACCAGCACCATTGCCGCCATCAGCAGGGGCTGCGCAAGCTCCATCTGGAACCAGAGCTTGTAGGCCCGCGCCGAAAAGCCGGCCCGCTCCAGGTCGTCGATGTAGCCGGGCAGGTCCCAGAAGGCGATCGCACTTGGCGTGCCGAAGCTGTCCCGAATACGCTCGGCCGTCAGGTCCGAGGGGAGGGCCACCTCCCCCTCGGGCATGGCAGCTGCCACCTCGGGATTCTGCTGCCTCAGGTCCCAGCTTTTCGTGCCCGTCAGCTGCCAGGCGCCTTCGACCAGCCGCGCCGAGGCCGCCTCGACCCGGCTGCTCGGCAGGCCCGTGGCGTCAAAGCCAAGGAACGTCACGCCAAAGAGTTCGGTCCCGTCCAGGTTGGACCGTGCGGCCTGGATCACGGTCTGCCCGCTTTCAGACCCCTGCCGCAGCCACAATCCGGTATCGGCCACCGAAAGCACCGACCCACCACCCTGCGAAAGCGCCGACCGGGCCGCGTCATAGGCCTTCGAGGTGGCAGCCACCAGCGGGTTGAACAGCGCGATCGTCAGCAGACCGATTGCCACCGCCGCCAGCAACGGCGTCACCAGGAACCGCAAGCCGGACCGCCCCGCCGCCCGCACGACAACCAGCTCCGACGACCGCGCAAGCCCAAGGAAATTCGCGATCGCCCCCATGATCAGGATCAGCGGCAGGATGCGGTACAGCGTCTCGGGCACGTTCATCAGCGACAGCCGCGCCGCGCCCGCCAAGCCGATGCCAGCATCCGAGAACCGGCGCAGTTGTTCGATCATGTCGACCAGCATCAGGATGGCGAAGAAGATCAGGAACACCCGCCCCACTGTGCCAAGAAACCGCCGCGCGATGTAAAGGCTCAGCGTCATGCCGCCCCCTTGCGCAACCGGCGCGGGCTCTGGCCCAGCACCACCAGTGCCCCCGCCACCGCCATCCCCAGCAGCGGGGCCGCATAGACCGCCTGCCACAGCCCCGTCCGGAGTGCCGCTCCACTCCCCCAGGTCCAGACCAGCTGCATCACGATGATCAGGCTCACCGCCAGCGCCATCTGCCGCCACAGGCCAAAGCGCGAGAATCCCCCCAGCATCAGCGCCGCAAAGCCCAGCAGCGGAGCCGCCACCGCCATCAGCGGCCCCGCCAGCCGCCCGTGGCCTTCCTCCAGCATTTCTGCCCGGCCAACTCCCAGCCCCGCCTGCACCTCCGGCTGCGCCGCCAGAAGCACCGCCGTCGGCAGCGCATTCAGCGGCACCTGACCGACCGCGCCCACATTCACCAGCCCCGCCAGATCAAGCGTGAAATCGCTGAACCGCGTCACCGCCAGCCGTGCCCCGTCCCGCGTCAGGCGCTGGGTCGAGCCGTCAAGCATCACCAGCTTCGGCGCAACAGTCCCCCGCACCAGGAACGCCTTCCGCGCCGTATGGATCACCCGCTCGCCCACCCCCCGCTCGTCCGACAGGAAAAGGTCGATCAGCTCGCCCGTCTGGCTGATCTCGCGTATGTATAGGGTAATGCCCGCCGTCGGATGCATGAACTGACCCGCCGTCAGGAACCGCGCGGTCACGTTCTGCGAGATCTCGGCACTCCGCGCGCTCAGCATCCGCTGGCTGGCCGGGACCAGAAGGTTGGTCAGCACAAGCTGCATCACCATCACCACCAGACCGAAGTACAGCACTGGCCGTGCCAGCCGCAGGCCGGAAAACCCGGTCGCCTGCACCACGACCAACTCGCTTTCCTGCATCAGGCGGTTGACGACATAGACGCAGGCCGCAAAGGCCGCCACCGGCAGCACCAGCCGGATCGCGTTCGGCAGCGTCAGCAGGGAGAACTCCAGAAACACCAATGCCGACTGCCCGTCACCGATCAACTGGTCGAACAGGCCCACGGCCCGGTTCACCCAATACACAGCCACCAGCACCAGCGCGAAAAAGCCAAAGAGCTGAAGCAGTTGCGACAGGAGATATCTGTCGAATCTAGACACTGTCGCCCTGGCCCCTACAATATGTTGCGATGACCCTAGCGGAATTCGCCAGCGGCGAAAACTCATATCTGGCCAATTGCGCTGCTCGACTGTAGCCTCCCGGCACTGTACCGCCCAGTGCGGTCTTCCCCCCTAGACCTCAGGCCGCCCACATGCCCCACCCCCTGCCGATCCAGTTCCACCCCACCGCCCTTGACGCGCTGGCAACCACGCCCGGCCGCATTGCCGTTCTGGCCGACGCGGGCGCGGCCCTCAGCCCTGCCGCCCGCAAGCTGGACCGGCTGACGCGCGGCGCTCTTGCCCGCGCCCTTGCGTCGGAGGCATTCGCCAAACTCAAACCGGGCGAGGGGATGGAGCTTGGCTTTCCCGCAGGCCTCGCCGCCGATGCCGTCCACCTGCTCCGCCTTCCAAAACGTGCCGATATGGCGCAAGCCCGCAAGGCCGGGGCCGCCGTTGGTCGCGCGCATGGGGCAGGGCCCACGCTCCTCCTGGCCGAAAGCCATCCCCGGGCTGCCGACCTCGCCTTCGGCCTCGCGATGCGCGCTTACGACTTCACCACTCACAAAAGCGGCGACCAGACCACCCCCGGCCCCGTGACGCTGATGGTCGCAGATGCCGAAGCGGTTGCCCGCGCTGCCGCGCCGATGGCTGCCGTCGCCGAAGGCGTGTTCTTCACCCGTGATCTGGTGAACGAACCCGCCAACATCCTGACCACGCATGACTTTGCCGCGCGGCTCGCCGCGATGCAGGAACTGGGCCTCGATGTCGAGATTCTGGAGGAAGAAGAGCTGACCAGACTTGGGATGCGCGCGCTGCTGGGCGTGGGGCAGGGGTCGGAAAGCCCTTCCAAGGTCGTCGTCATGCAGTGGCACGGCGGCAAGAAGGGCGAGGCCCCCTTCGCGCTGGTCGGCAAGGGCGTGGTGTTTGACACGGGCGGCATCTCGATCAAGCCGGCTGGCGGCATGGAAGACATGACGATGGACATGGGCGGTGCCGGTGTGGTGGCCGGGGTCATGCGCACGCTTGCCCTGCGCAAGGCCAAGGCGAATGTCGTGGGTCTGGTCGGCATCGTGGAAAACATGCCCGACGGCCGGGCGCAGCGCCCCGGTGACGTGGTCCGCTCCATGAAAGGCGACACGATCGAGGTCATCAACACCGACGCCGAAGGCCGCCTCGTTCTTGCCGACGTTCTTTGGTACGCACAGGACCGCTTTCAGCCCACCGGCATGATCAACCTCGCCACCCTGACCGGCGCGATCATCGTGGCGCTGGGGCATGAGAACACCGGCGTCTTCTCCAACAACGACGATCTCTGCAACGCTTTCCTCAAGGCCTGCGCCGCCGAAGGTGAGGGCGCATGGCGGATGCCGATGGGCGACGCCTATGACGCCAAGCTGAAATCCCGCGTGGCCGACATGGTCAACTCTTGCGGCCG
>JANPJZ010000207.1:0-5722 GCA_031425795.1 Rhodobacter sp.
AACACCATGGGCTGGTCGGCCACCACGGGCCATGTGGAGCCTTGGGTCTACCAGCGCCTGTCGGAAACCTTCGTGCTGGACGATGCAATGCGCAAGCGGCTGGCCGACCTGAACCCCGAAGCCAGCGTCCGGATGGCGGGACGCCTTCTGGAAGCTTCGGACCGCAACTACTGGACCCCGGATGCGGCCACCCTCGCAGCGCTGCAGCGTGCGGCGGATGAGCTGGAAGACCGGATGGAAGGGATCGCTGCCGAATGACCCAGGGGCGTATCATCAACACCTGTCGGAGCGGGGGCCAGCCCCCGCACCCCCGGGATATTTCTTCAAAGATGAAAGGGGATCAGAGATGAGCCCGAGAGACGAAATTCCCAGCCTGCGCGGCATGGACGGAGACGGCTCGGTGCAGGTGCATCTGGACCCCAGCCAGAAGATCGAGGGCGCAAAGGTGTTCTCGGTCTACGGCAAGGGCGGGATCGGGAAATCGACGACCTCGTCGAACCTGTCGGCCGCCTTTGCCACGATGGGCAAACGCGTGCTGCAGATCGGGTGTGATCCGAAGCATGACAGCACCTTTACCCTGACCGGCAAGCTGCAGCCCACGGTGATCGACATCCTGAAGGAGGTCGACTTCCACGCCGAGGAACTGCGGCCCGAGGATTTCGTCACCATCGGCTACGGCGGCGTGAAATGTGTGGAGGCTGGCGGTCCGCCGGCGGGCACCGGCTGCGGCGGCTATGTCGTGGGCCAGACGGTGAAGCTTCTGAAGCAGCATCACATGCTGGATGACACCGACGTGGTAATCTTCGACGTGCTGGGCGATGTGGTCTGCGGTGGCTTTGCAGCCCCCCTCCAGCACGCCGACCGGGCGCTGATCGTGACCGCGAACGATTTCGACAGCATCTATGCGATGAACCGGATCATCGCCGCCGTGCAGGCCAAGTCGTCGAACTACAAGGTCCGGCTGGCCGGTTGCGTCGCCAACCGCAGCAAGGACACCGACGAGATCGACCGCTACTGTAGCAAGGTCGGCTTCAACCGGCTGGCGCACATGCCCGACATCGACGCAATCCGCCGCTCGCGCCTGAAGAAGAAGACCCTCTTCGCGATGGACGACGAACAGGACATCGTGATGGCCCGCGCCGAATACATCCGCCTTGCCGATGCCTTGTGGAAATCGGTCAGCCTGCCGGAAAGCTTCCCCGAGTCGCTGCCCGACCGTGAGATTTTTGAACTTCTGGGGTTCGATTGATGCCGAGCTACGCGACCACGCTGACCCGTGTCGAAAGCTACTTCGACGGCACCGCCACCAAGACGTGGGAGCGGCTGACCTCGGACGCGCCGGTCAGCCGCATCCGCCAGACGGTGCGGGAGGGGCGTGACAGGATGCGTGCGCTGATGCTGTCGCGCCTGCCCGAAGACCTGCGCGGCGCGCGGGTTCTTGATGCCGGCTGCGGCACCGGGGCGATGACCGAGGAACTCGCCCTGCGCGGGGCGACGGTGGTGGCCGCCGACATCTCGCCCAAGCTGGTGCAGATCGCGCGGGACCGCCTGCCCGAGGGACTTCGTCCGCAGGCGAGCTTTCATGCCGGTGACATGACCGACCCCGCGCTTGGACATTTCGACTTCGTCCTCGCGATGGACAGCCTGATCTATTACGACGCGAGCGACATCGCACGCACGCTGCATGCCCTGGGCAAGCGCGCCGGTGCGGTGGTCTTCACCGTGGCGCCCCGTACGCCGCTTCTGATGGCGATGTGGCACGCGGGCAAGCTTTTCCCCCGCGCTGACCGCTCACCCGTCATGGTGCCCCACGCCACGGGCCCCCTGTCGCGCGCCACCGGGCCGGGCCTTGCGCCCGTGGGCCGGGTATCGCGCGGGTTCTACATCTCGCAGTGCCTGGAGTACCGGCCATGATCCTGCGCAAGAAGCATATCAAGGCCCTGGACGCCTCGTGGCTGCCCTTTGCGAATGCTGCGTCCGAAGGGCTGCCGCTGCGCCAACTCTTGCGGCTGTCGCTGTTCCAGGTCTCGGTCGGCATGGCGACAGTGCTGCTTCTGGGCACGCTGAACCGGGTGATGATCGTGGAACTGTCGGTTCCAGCGATGGTCGTGGCACTGATGATCGCCATTCCGGTGCTGGTGGCGCCGTTCCGCGCCTTCCTGGGCCACCGGTCGGACACCCACCGCTCGGCACTGGGGTGGAAGCGGGTGCCTTACCTGTGGTTCGGCTCGCTGTGGCAGATGGGTGGTCTTGCCGTCATGCCCTTCGCGCTGATCGTGCTCTCGGGTGACCAGATCCACGGTCCCGCCTGGGCGGGTGAGGTGCTGGCGGCGCTGGCCTTCCTGATGACCGGCATCGGGATGCACATGACGCAGACCGCGGGCCTGGCGCTTGCCTGTGACCGCGCGGATGACGAGACGCGGCCGCGGGTCGTGGCGCTCCTGTACATCATGTTCCTCCTTGGCATGGGCCTGTCCGCCGTCATCGTCGGCTGGCTTCTGCGGGACTACGACCCGATCACGCTCGTCCGCGTCGTGCAGGGCTGTGGCGCGGCGACGCTGATCCTGAACCTTATCGCGCTCTGGCAGCAGGAGAAGGTCCGCCCGATGACCGTGGAGGAGCGGGCTGCCCCCCGCCCGAAGTTCCGCGACGCCTGGGCAGACCTGATGGCCGGCGGCACCGCTGGTCGGCTTCTGGCAGTGGTGGTGCTTGGCACGCTGGCCTTCAACATGCAGGACGTGCTGCTGGAGCCCTATGGCGGCGAGGTTCTGGGACTTTCCGTCAGCAAGACCACGCTTCTGACGGCCGTCTATGCCTTCGGCGCGCTGATCGGCTTCATCCTTGCCGCGCGCTGGCTGGGCGAGGGGCGTGACCCCTACCGCGTCGCCGCCCGCGGCATTCTGGCCGGCATCGCCGCCTTTACCGCCGTCATCTTCGCCGGACCACTGGAGAGCGCCCCCCTGTTCTACGCGGGTGCCGCCACCATCGGCTTCGGCGTCGGGCTCTTCGCCGTCTCGACCCTGACCGCAGCCATGGCGCTGAAGACCAGCGGCACCGGCGCGGGGCTCGCCCTCGGCGCATGGGGGGCGGCCCAGGCCACCGCTGCAGGTCTTGCGATCTTCCTTGGCGGCGCCATCCGCGACGTCACCGGCCATCTTGCCGAAAGCGGTGCCCTTGGCCCCGCCCTCACCGACCCGAGCCTTGGCTACACCTTCGTCTACCATGCCGAGATCGGCCTGCTCTTCCTGACCCTCGTCGCACTCGGACCCCTGGTCCGCGTCGCCCCGCTCGTTCCCACGTCCACGTCTGGCGACCGCTTCGGCATCGCTGATTTTCCCACCTGATCCCCCGGGATCTGAAAAAACGGAGGATACCGCCATGGTAGGTGTCAACTTCTTCGGCAACTTCGACCTTGCCAGCCTGTCGATCTGGCTGTTCTGGGGCTTCTTCGCCCTGCTGATCTACTACCTGCAGACCGAGAACATGCGGGAAGGCTACCCCCTCGAAACCGAGGACGGTCTTGCTGCCCCGAACCAGGGGCCCTTTCCGGTGCCCAAGCCAAAGACCTTCCGCCTGCCGCATGGCAAGGGTGATCTGGTGGTGCCCTCGGCCGCAAACGAAGCAGCGCACCGCCGCGAGGGTCTTGCCCTGGCCCGGACCGCCCATTCCGACGGCTTCCCCCATATGCCCACCGGCAACCCGATGGCCGATGGTGTCGGCCCGGCCTCCTGGGTCCCGCGCCGCGACGAGCCGGAACTTGACGGCCACGGCCACAACAAGATCGTGCCGCTGGCCCGCGCCGAAGGTTTCGTGGTCAGCGCCGGTCGTGACCCGCGCGGCCTGCCGGTTCAGGCGAGCGATCTCGAAGTCGTCGGCCGCGTGTCGGATGTCTGGGTTGACGTGCCGGAACAACTGGTCCGCTATGTCGAGGTCGAGCTGAACTCGGGCGGCAAACGCCTTGTCCCGCTCACCCTCGCCCGGATCTGGGAAGACCGCGTCCGCGTGAACTTCCTCGCCTCGGACAGCTTTGCCGGCATCCCGACCACCCGCTCCGGCAGCGAAGTGACCAAGCTCGAGGAAGACAAGATCTCGGCCTATGTCGCCTCGGGATGGATGTACGACGCCCCGAAGCGCAAGCGCGGCGCGTGACAATCTGACAGGCGGGGGCCCGCGCCCGGGCCCCGCCTTTCACCCCAAACAAGGAGGGTCTGAAATGTCAGGCCATGACGACTTCGCTTTCGACCCCCTGCCTGGGCTGCCGGAACGGCCCCCGCAAGGTGAACTGATCCTCTGGCAGGGCCGCCCTGATGCTTATGCGCTGGCCCGTGACGCCTACCGCATTCGCTGGATCGCCGGATATTTTGTCCTAGTCGTCCTCTGGCGCGCAGGCACCGGCATGGCCGACGGGGGCCTTCCAATGGCCTTCGCCATGGGCCTGCCCTACCTAGCTCTCGGCCTCATCGCCCTTGGCATCATCTATGGCCTCGCCTGGGTTCAGGCCCGCGCCACCACCTACACGCTGACCACCGCGCGGGTCGTGCTGCGGATCGGGGCGGCGCTGCCCCTCAGCCTCAACCTGCCCTTCGTGCAGATCGGTGCGGCCAACCTCGACCTGCGCCGCGACGGCACCGGCACCATCGCGCTGGACACCCTGGGCAAGACGAAGGTCTCCGTCCTGGTCGCCTGGCCGCATGTCCGGCCCGGGCACTGGTCGAAGACCCAGCCTGCCCTGCGGTCGATCCCCGATGCCGCAAACGTGGCGCGGCTTCTGGCCGATTCGGCCGAAGCGCGCGTCACCGCCCCGCAAGTCACCCGCCTGGCGCCCTTCGCGCCCGTCGCGGCAGAATAGGAGGCGACGCGATGACCGACCAACCCAACCTCGGCCAAGGCATCGGCCCGAACTTCGGCCCGAACTTCGCCAAGACCTTCAGCCAAAGCGTGGCTGACCCTGCCTCCCCGTCGCCCACCTTCAAGAACCGCGACGCCGACCTTGTCCCACGGTTCATGCTCCGCGCCATGCTGGGCCTTGTCCTCGCCTCATTGGCCATCGCCGTCTTCTCGGTTGCCACCGGGCGCGAACCCGTGGCCCAGCCGCAAGCGGCAGACGTGGTCCGCGAAAAGTGGATCGTGATGGAAGGGCTTTCCGCCCAGGCCGTCATCGTGCGGAACACCGATGGCTCTGTCCTGATGGACTTGCCACATGGTGGCTTTATCACTGTCATCCAGTCGGGCATCTTTACCGAACGGCGCCGGCAGAAGGTCGACCAGACCCTGCCAGTACGGATCGTCGAATATGCCAATGGTCGTCTTGTGGCCGAAGACCCCGAAACCGGGTGGAGCGCCGAGCTCTACGCCTTCGGGGGCGACAACAAAGCCGCGTTTGAACGGCTGCTGGATCAGAAATAGGGAACCGCCATCATGGGACTTTTCACACGAACACAGGAACGGGTGCCCTGCACCGTCGAGGTGAGCCACCGGTTCGAAAGCCTGCATGCCCACGTCCGCTTCAACAACGGCGCCGTGGTCTATCCCGGTGATGAGGTGCTGGTGCATGGCGCACCCGTCCTTGCCGCTTACGGCGAGGTCATCGTCGAGGACCGCACCGCCACCATCACCCGCGCCACGCCCATTGAACGGCTGTGGACCAAGATGACCGGAGATTTCGGCTTCATGGAACTGTGCGAATTCTCCTTTTCCGAGGAGATCCGGCTATGAACGCAAC
>JANPJZ010000208.1:0-62197 GCA_031425795.1 Rhodobacter sp.
CGGGGTAGAGCGCTCTGCCCTCATCGGTCGGCACCAAACCGCCGGACGCGCGCACGAAGAGCGCGACGCCAAGCCGATCCTCGAGCCGTGCCACCTGATGGCTGACCGCTGCTTGGGTGACACGCAACTCTATGGCAGCGCGCGTGAAACTGCCTTGCCTGTAGGCGGCCTCGAACACGCGGAGCCCGTTCAGGGGCAGGTCCGGGCGATCCATAGGTATTACTCCAGCTAATGTCAGGGGTGATACTTTGTCGTTTGAGGGCCGTAAAGCCGCAAGCTAAGCGGTTCGGCGTGACATCAACTGATGTCTCACAGGTTCCAACCCGTGATGGCCGTCCGTCCTCCCTCACCTCAAGTAGGCGCCGGAGCGGGGGCATGCGCCATCGCCAAAGACAAGGATGACCCCATGTTGACCCACGCCGCTACGCTCTTGGCTGCCGGGCTTTGCCTCGGACTGCTGGCTGGCACCCCTGCCCTTGCCCAAGACCCCGAACAGCACCTTGCCGCAGCCATCGACCAAACCGAACAGGACCTCGACGCGCGCGTCGGGCTTCTGATCCGCGACAGTGGTTCGGACTGGTCTATCAGCTACCGTGCTGACGAACGGTTCCTGATGAACAGCACGTTCAAGACCCTGCTGTGCGGTGCAGTTCTGCATCGTGTCGATGCAGGCGACCTCGATCTCGCCGAAAGGATTGCGATCAAGGCAACGGATATCCTTGACTATGCGCCGGTCACCGAAGCCAAGGTCGGCAACACGCTGAGCGTGGGCGAGCTGTGTCATGCCGCGCTCAACATGAGCGACAACACGGCGACGAACCTGCTCATCGACCGGATCGGCGGGCCAGAAGGCGTGACCGCCTTCCTGCGCGAGATCGGCGATCCGGTCAGCCGGCTGGACCGCCGCGAACCCGAGGTGAACACCTTCGCCCCTGGCGACCCGCGCGACACGACCACGCCCGCCGCAATGGTCTCGACCATGGAGACGCTGATGACGGGCGATGCCCTGACACCGCAATCCCGCGCCCACCTGGTCGACTGGATGAGCGGCGGCGGCGTCACCGGCGCACTGATCCGGGCAAGCACTCCGACGGGCTGGCATGTCGCGGACAGATCGGGCAGCGGCGACTTCAACCGCAACATCGTGGCGATGGTCACCCCGCCGGATCGGGAGCCCTATTTCATCGCGATCTTCCTGTCGGACGCAGAGGCCGACTTCGACACCCGCAACGCCGCGGTGATCGCGCTGTCCGAGGCCGTCATGCAGGTCGTGACGAGCCGGTGAAACTCTAATGGCCGTGCCCGACCCGGCGCGGCCATCCCCAGAAGCCACCCCGCACTGGACGATGAACGCCGCATCCGAGGGGCAGCGCGTTGGTCAGCCTGCAACGCGCCACTGGCGCACGTGATCGACCAAAGCCCGCAGCTTCGGTGCCATGTGCTTGCGCTGCGGAAAGTAAAGATAGAAGCCAGCAAACGGCGGCAGATAGTCCTCCAGCATCGGCACCAGCGCGCCACTGTCAAAATGATCCCGCATGCAGTCCCGCGTCGCAAAGGTGATGCCGCCGCCTGCCATAGCGACACGCAGCATCAGACGCAGGTCGTTGGTCGTCACTTGCGGATCGACCATGACGTCGAAGGGCTTGCCGTCCTGCTCGAACTCCCATCGCCACGGGGCCGTGTCAGGACCGGGCCGCCACCCGATGCAGCGATGCTCCAGAAGGTCTTTCGGATGCTTAGGTGTCCCATGTTGCGCGATGTAGCCGGGTGAAGCCGCCGCCACTTCGCTTTGCGGACCACTGACTGGCACGGCGATCATGTCCTGCTCGATCACCTCGCCAAGGCGGACACCGGCGTCGTAGCCATGCTCGACAATATCCAGTTCGTCGTCCGTCACCGTCACGTCAACCGTCACTTTTGGGTGCGCTTCCGCAAAGCGCGCCAGCAAGGGCCCCGACAGGAAGTCTTCTGCGATGGAGGTGACGGCTAGCCGCAGCCTGCCACTGGGCGCGTCCGTATTCACCTCAAGTGCGTCCTGAACTGCCCCCAATGGCGCGCGCAAGCTGTCCACCAGCCTCTCCCCGGCTTCCGTCAGACGAACCGCGCGGGTCGTCCGCATGACCAGTTGCAAGCCCACCGAATCCTCAAGTCGACGTATGCCTTGGCTGACGGCAGATCGCGTTACACCAAGGCGGTCCGCGGCTGCACGGAAGTTCCGCTCCTCGGCGACAGCGAGCAGAAGTGGCAGCAAGTTCAGGTCCATCCGGCGCCTCCATTGTCGCGCGATGCTAACCATCCAGTCCAACAACTGCGCAATACCGTTTACGGCGTCCCGCGTCCATCTTGCTCCTGCAACAGGCTGAAACGGAGAAAGTCATGGAGAAGGTCATTCTGATCACCGGCGCCTCCAGCGGCATCGGGGAAGGCATCGCCCGCGAGCTTGCATCCCGCGGCGCAAAGGTCCTGATGGGCGCCCGCCGCACCGACCGGCTGGAGGCCATTGCCGAGGATCTGCGCGGCAAGGGCGCCGAGGTCGCGACATGGTCGCTCGACGTCACAGAGATCGGCTCGATGCAAGAATTTGCGCAGGCCGCGCTCAACCTCTGGGGCCGCATCGACGTGCTTGTGAACAATGCCGGCGTCATGCCGCTGTCACCCCTGTCCGCCCTCAAGTTCGACGAATGGGAGCGGATGGTGGATGTGAACATCAAGGGGGTCCTCTGGGGGATCGGCGCTGTCCTGCCGGTCATGGAACGGCAGGGCGAGGGTCAGATCATCAACATCGGCTCGATCGGCGGACTGCAGGCCTCGCCGACGGCGGCGGTCTACTGCGGCACCAAGTTCGCGGTTCGCGCGATATCGGACGCGCTTCGCCAAGAAAGCAGCGCCATCCGCGTCACCTGCGTCAATCCCGGCGTGGTGGAGAGCGAACTCGCATCGACCATCACCCACGAAGGGACGCGGAAGATGATGGGCGACTACCGCGCCATCGCGCTGCAACCCGCCGACATCGCCCGCGCCGTACGCCAGTTGATCGACGCCCCGGCAAGCGTCGACACCAGCGAAATCACCATCCGTCCCACCGCATCCGCAAACTGAGGTCCACCATGAAATCAACCATGCTCACCGCCGCCCTTATCGCCATCTGCGCGGACTTCGCCCGGGGTGATACCCCGCACCCCTACGTCGGGATGTGGGTCACCGAAGACGGGCGCATCCGGCACGAACTGCTGCCGAACGGCCGCTACGTCGAGGCCCGTGGCAACCGGGAGCGCGCCTATGAAGGCCGCTACGAGATTACCGGCACGCATATCGAGTACTGGGACGACACCGGCTTTACCGCTGACGGTGAATTCGTCGAACCTGACGTGCTGCATCATGCCGGCATGATTTTGTATCGCGAGCAGTCGGACCAGTGACAGTCGGTGGCCAAGATCAGGGATGCACCCCGAACCCACCAGGCCAACAGCCTACAGGGTGACCCGACCTTGCCCGCTATTCTGGGAGACTTCGTTGATGAATCCGCCGCCGCGCGCGCATGCGGCAGCACGGAACGATCCATGCAGCACGGTCTCGGCGCTGCGCTGGCGCCGAGGCCGATCCTTCAGAAACTGAAAGAGGTTAATATGAAACAAGCACAGCACACCTTCCTCCTCCCCTTGGTTGCCGCATCTCTCGTGGTCACGGCAGCGCCCGGTTGGGCCAGCAAGGACCTGACGGTGACCGAGACGACAAATGCGGCGGTCGTCAGCAGAGCGTTTGAGGCATGGGCCTCTCAGACCGGCAGCGTTTTCGACATCCTTTCTCCTAATGTCACCTGGACCATCCCCGGGTCTGGCCCGGTTGCCGGCACCTACATTGGCCGGCAGTCTTTTCTCGAGGATGCATCGCTTCCGCTAGTGAACCGTCTCGCAACGCCGGTCGTTCCCGAGGTTCATCACATCTGGGCCGCTGATGACCGCGTGATCATCCGTTTGACGGAACGGCCACCACAACGTCTGGTGCGCCCTACGCCAATCAATTCGTGTGAATATTCCGCATGGAAGACGGCGTCGTTGTAGAGGCCGAGGCATTTCTGGACCTGGTCGCATACCAGGCCGTTTTGGAAAACAACGAGCCTCGCGCAGACTAACCCGCGGATGGTCTAGACCTTGCGAGGCGGCACGCACAGGTGCCGCCTCCATGCGTGCCGCCGGGGCCGCTATCGTGCCTGTGCCCCTCGCCCAAGCATTGCTGTCGCGTTGTTTTCAACTCCGAACGGTGTGTCGGCAGGCATCTCTTGCGGTTAAATGGTCCGATGCCCGGTGCAGCGCCTCAGTACCAACATCGCCACTTTCTTCGTCATTGCCCTTTATGGCCGCTAACCGTCCAACCCGGTGAGCCCTGTGTCAGCTTTAGCGCATCCATATGAAGTACTGGGACGACAGCTGCTTTGCCGCCCCTGATGATTTCGTTGAAGCCGACGTGCTGCATCATGCCGGCAAGATCTTCTAACGGAAGTAACCTCAAGCACGCCGGCAAACTTTCCTCACGTTCAAGTTGGCACTGATCGGCTCTCCCTCCGAGTGGAAGGCCGACGCAAACGCGTGGCTGGCGAGAATGCGGGTCAGTGACTCAAACGGCGCCGTCCTGACTATATGTGGATCGCGCTGATCTGACCGTCTCTCGTTGCTCCGTTAGTCCGGGGTACCGGTCGGTCGAGTCATCTAGAAGACCTACTCTGACCTACGCCAGAGCGCGAGATTTTGCGATCAAACCGGGAACATCCAATGCACACGGCGCCTTGCAAGTAATTGTTTTTAAGATGCTTTTTTGTCCAGTCCATCATGGGGGCGACAGAGAGGCGGTGGGCCTGCGAAACCGGGGAGTCCTTGGAGCGCATGGGTCTTTTCTCAATCATCTCTGCCACCCGTCCCCGCTGGTTGCTGCCGTTTCCGTCCCGTTCGGACAGCATGGTTCTGCAGCCATCTGCACCGAAGTCTGCACCACGGACCGGGCGCATATCATGAGAAGCCATGTGCGAAAAGCGCCATCAGACTGCGGTCGAGGTGACGAAGCGAGCCATGGCCTGCGATTACCACGCGAGCGAAATAGGCACTTACTCAGCCATTTGCCATTCAGACGCTGTTTTATGGAATTCAGCTTAAGATAGTATTTGCATGTGTCTATCTGATATTGCAGAAACCCACGCTTTTCGGCCCGCTTTTATCTAATGCAAAACACTTAAACGATATTCTTTGCCATCTTTGCGTCTTGATTGCGCCTTAACTGCCCGTTCAATAGGACGAGTGAACGGACCACAAGGTCCAGGACTGGTTGCAGACTCTACCTTAGCGAGTATTTGTTGCACCCATGTGCGTTCATTTTCGGAACCCGCCAATGTATGAAATGCCTATCTGTTCGACCGGGTCGAAGCTTGTTGCTTCGGCCAACAACTTTGCTGCCGATGATGGAATATTTGCCCGGATCATCCCGCTATGGCTGGGAGAGGATAAGGATGGTGTGATCCGACCGTCCTTGATTTTCGGCTCTGAAACGGCACTCATCAGTGCAAGCACGCCAAACCCCTGCGAAGGATCATGGCAAGTGCACCTCTTCTCTTTTTCCTACGAGGCCCGGCAGGCACTGCAAACTGTAAGGCTGCTGTGCCCTTACCTTCCGAGCGAGGCGGCACCTCGTCCGACGGGTGAAGGGCTTCTTCTGCTCAAGGTCGCGGACGGCCCCTTCAGTTGCACTATCCTTGACCGGCGCGGGGCCAGGGGGCTCGAGCCACCGCTTGGATCATGGCAGTTTCCACATGCGGTCGCTCGACAGGCTGCGCATCTCATTCCAGCTCCGGCCGCAGGCCGGGCGCAGCAGGCTGCCCGGCACATTGTCTCGGAGCTGTGCGGAGCGGCCGAGAAAGCCGAACTCTGCGTTCAGATGGGATGCAAGAACCGACTGGACGAGCGGCCTTACGGTCAGATCCGACTGGAAGAGGTCGTTGCGGCTGCAAACGGCTTGCTTGAAACGGCAGGAGTGGAGATCAATTGCTCGGACAAGCAGGTGCTTTCATTCATTGACGCCCACATCGCCGCCACTCCGTTTGAGGTGAGGGGGATTGTCGACCGGATCGCGTTCGATCTGGTTGCCCTCGCTGAAGCCGGGGGCATCGGCTGAGTTGGCGTCCGGCACCTTGGAAGAGCCAAATGCGTCCGGGTCCTCGCGCCACATTCGGTAGGCTTCCCAGGCGTGAAGGTGCATGGTGAGCACCTCCCGACGTGACCCGCGCTGCTCGCCCTCGATATTGCGGGTGCGACGGATCTTTTCACGCAACTGAAGCACGGGGTTGTCCCGTGTCAGGTTTTCGCCCGTGCACAGGTCGCGGAAGTAATCCTCGGCCAATGGCCGATTGATCTGACGCAAATGGTACAGCAGGAAAGTCATGACGCCGGAAGAGCCGAACTCGGCCACCTGACGCTTGCGGGATTCGGGAAACCACTCGGCAAGCCCGGCGTGGGTTTCCAGCGTTTCCTTCAGCTCGGAGGCCGAGGGAATCGCCCGGTCGTTCGGCCGAAGCCCGTTGTCGACCCGCCACTGGAACCGTGCCGCGCCGGCTATGACCCGCAGGTCGGCCTGGGGCATCCCGTTCGAGAAGACGGAACGCCGCGCATGCGTGTCATAGGTCGCGAATGCGCTTTCAGCGATTCCTGACGCCACGGGCACTTCGATCGGGGTATCCGCCTCGACCACCCCATGCAGGCGGTGCTGGCCGTTCAAGAGGCGAGTGCCGCCCCGACGCGCCGCCGGATCGAAGGGGTCGCTGGTAAAGCAGATCGGCTGCGCGTTGACCATCCAGCGCCCGGCCTTGATGTCGCGCGCGATCGCGTCAACCTGCGTCGGCTGGACCTTGCGGTTGCCCAGGTTGAAATCACGCAGCCAGCGCCTTGCCATGTCTGGCGTCACCTCGACCATCCGCACCGAGACGCCCTTTGCCCCCTGCTGGGCCGTCTGACGCAATTCTTCGATCAGTCGCGCATCTACCGGATCGCCATGCATCGGATCGGCGATGATGCCTTCACGCAGGCCGGGATACCCCTTCATCACCGGCAAGCCGAGATTGGCCGCGCCCCTTGCGCGATCAAGCATGCCGGCAAGCGTGGGCTGGCTGTCCGCAGCGGCATCGTTGCCGGTACGGCGGTCGGGAACCCATTTGTAGACCTTGCGGCGGCGGGAGTCGTCCAGCCAGTCATTGAAGGCGAGGATCCCCAGAGCAATCATCTGGTCCACGCCGACATCGCCCACGGTGCGCATCGCCTCGATTGTCGAAAGGAGGTTGGTGGCGCCGTTGAAGCCCGTGGCGGAGTCATCGTCTTCCGTGTCGAGGGCCACGAGGAAATTGCGAAAGGCGGTCTGGTGTCCGGCACGCAAGGCCATGAAGGCCAGCACCGCGACCGGCTGCGAATGGATCTTCAGGCCGCGATAACGGTCGGCCATGTCCGCAGCTTCCACCAGTTCGGGATTCGCATCCAGCACCCGGTCGTAGCGCGACCAGCTGATCGGCTGGGAGACGAGGCCAAGGTTGCCATTCTCGATGCGGATGAGCTTGCCCATCAGACGCACGAGCGAGGCCGGACGCCGATAGGTCCCGCGCGCCTCCAGCACGGCCACATAAGATCTGGCACGGTGCTGGTCGATTGTATGGAGCGTGTCGCCATGCACACCGCGCGCAACGAGGGTGGTCAGCGCAATGCCAGACTCGGCGCAGGCCGACAGACGTTGCATGCCATCGATCAGGCGGTCTTCCGCATCGAAGATGATCGGCTGTCCGTTCACAACCCAGGCGCCGGCCTTCATGATGGCGGCATATGCGCCCACGACCCGCTCATCCCGGTCGCGCACTGCGACTGCGGACGCGAGATACTTGCGGGCCTGCGCCGGCGTCACGGTTTCAAGCGAGAAGGAAAGCTGTCCCTTCACGGTGGCTGCCCGAGTCTTCCGTTCGACGCCCGGATCTGTTTTCGTGACAATCGACATGGTCAATCCACTTCGGTTTTCGAGCTCTGAGCGAACCCGAGAGCGCCCCTGCCGAGGTCCAGTGATCCCGACGTCCTTTCGCAGATTGCGCCAAGATTATGATTTTTGCAAGGGACCGAAGGCCTGCCAAGCGGCAAGATGCCGACTCTGCGGGTGATTTCGGCGGGCCAAGTGAATCTTTTGCGAGGTCATTCCGGATGCCTGTATGCCTTGCCGTGCATTCAATTGCGCTATATCTACCCCAAGTTGCGCACATTCCGCGTTTGGCTGGGTTGGTTCGAGTTGCTGCAGGTGCGATTCTCTCCGGTGGAAACTGCCGGGACCGATTTTCATTAATCACAAACGCCAATCCCGGAACGGTCGCCAATAATGTCCGAAAACAGGTTTTCCTGTGGCCCTCTCACCTTGGGCACCGAACCCGCCATACTGGAGGCTCTGGACGTGCTTCGGCTTCGGGTGTCGGAGGACGGGGCACGGCCCAGGTGTTTGCCGGATCTTTCGGGAGGGTTACGGCTGGAAGCCCGCGGCAAGGGTGTTCGCGGCTATCTTCTGGCAGAGGATGGCGAAGAAGCAGAACTGCAGGACGTCAAGCGACTGGTTCTGATGTGCTGCCTGCCAGGACGAGAAGTGACGTTTACCGGAACCGCGCTGGTCGCGAAAGAAACGCTGCTTGTCCTTAACAGTCGGGCCCTGCATGACGGACACGTCGTGAAATTCGTCTCGACGCGGACAGTGCTGGGGCCTTCGGGCAGGGTCCGCACGCTGCGGGATACCGTGGACTGATCGCGCAAGCGAAGCAGGTCACTGAAAAAGCTCTGCTCGCAGCGAAGGAACCGGTCCCGCCGATATTGCAGTTTTCACAGGGTCACTTGTGGAGAGCGCGAAAGCCGAGGCCGCCACCGCGACACAGACAACGGCCGCAGCGCTTTGCATCAGGGGTTTCGTAGAGAGTCGGAAGCGTTCCAGGATGGGCACGGCCAACGGGTCCGGAGCGTGAAGGTCGTCGGGAATGGAGCATTCAGTCCACGCCGGGACCGGCGTCACGAGGAAGTGCCTGTCCTGGGCCACGACCACGACCTGTGAGCCCGATGCGGGCGGATCAAATCCGATGCAGCCGGGCGGCAGCATGATGTATCCGGGCAGCTTGCCGGCCCCGCCAAGGCCGGAGCGCCGGAGAGCCAATCCTGTCCCGTCCTCTTTCACCAGAACATCGGACGGAGAAACCTGGAAGGGACTGTCGGAAGGGTTGCTGAGCAGCACCAATTCGCCCGTCGGCGAGGGCCAGAGCAGCGCCCAGATGAATTGGGTGCCATTGGGGCCCGCGACGTCGAGTTGAGCGTAACCCGGGAGTTCCGTGGTCCCCGGAACCGGAAGAATCGCCTCAAACTCAACCGCAGGAGCGACTGCACGGACCAGCGAAGACAGGTTGAGCCCTTCGTCTGCTGCAAAACCGAAGTTGACGAAGAAATCTGCCGCCTCTTCGACCGCATCGGGGGTTTTCAACAGAAAGGCCTCGATCTCTGTCCGCAGCCTTGCAACTGCGCTGAAGGACAAGTCGCACTCCGGATGTCCAGCCAATGCGGGAGCAAAGGCGGAACCGCACAGGTCGCGTCCGGAGAGCGCCCCAAGGCGCGCAACGATTTCAGCGCCTTTTTCCTTCTGGTGGACTGGAAAGATTTCAGGTTCTCCAGCACCAAGCAGCACGGCAATGCCCACCCCGTCGGGCCAGCCGGAGGGTCGGGCGAATTCTTCGGGGGCGAACACGCGTACACGTGCGGTCAGATCATCTGTCATGGCTTTCCCCGCGCTGTTGCGAAAATTGTATCTTATGCGTGGTTGTATAATCAACTCTGTTCTTGCCACAATTGTCAGATTATGTTTTTCGCAACATTGGATGCTTGCGGAGTAACGTCGTCATGATGATCCTGGTCGGAATGGTTCTAACTTTTGCCCTCGTCTTCGGTGGGTTCACCCTGTCAGGCGGGAAGTTCGACGTGTTGTTGCACGCCCTGCCCTACGAAGGGTCGATGATCATCGGTGCGTCATTGGGGGCGCTTGTCGCGGCCAGCTCGGCATCCGGCTTGAAGATGGTGCTCGGCGCGTTCAAGCGGGCGGCAAAAGGTGAGCGCTGGAAGGAAAAGGATTATGCGGATCTGCTGGCGCTGTTGTTCGAACTGGCGCGCCTGCAGCGCAGCAAGGGCGCCGTTGCGCTGGAACCCCATATCGAAAACCCCGCCGAGTCGAGCATCTTCGAGCGCTATCCCCGGGTCCTGCAGCAGACCGAGTCGATCAACCTGATTGCTGACGCCTTCCGCCTGCTCAGCATGAACTTCGATGATCCCCACCAGATGGAGGATGTGCTGACGAAGAAGATCGAGTCGATGCACGCTGAGAACCTTGGACCTGTGCATGCGCTGAACTCGGTCGCGGACGGGCTGCCCGCCATCGGAATCGTGGCGGCAGTGCTGGGGGTCATCAAGACGATGTCCTCCGTCGACCAACCGCCAGCCGTGCTTGGCGAAATGTTGGGAGGCGCGCTGGTCGGCACGTTCCTCGGCGTGTTTCTTGCCTATTGCATCGTGGCACCCATCGTGTCGCGCGTGCAGCACATCGAGGATCAGGATCTCGCATTCGCGCATGTCGTTCGCGATGTCGTCGTGGCGATGCTCAACAACCATCCGGCCAACATCTGCGTCGAGATCGGGCGGGGCAACATCCCGCCCCATTACCGGCCCAGCTTTGAAGCAACCGAAACGGCCCAGCGCGAAGTGGTCGCGGCGTGAAGCGGCGCCTGGCCACACTTGCGACCCTTGCGCGACTGGATGACCGGCGTATGCGCGAGGCTGCGGCGGAACTGGTGCCATTGCAGGATCGGGTGGCGCGACTGGCCGCGGAAGCCCGGGAGCTTGACCACCGGCGCCAGAATGAGAGCACGGTCACGCTGGTCGAGGCCATGCCCTATCTTGGCCGCTTCCTTGCGACGCTTCGGCGTGAGACTGACCGCATCGCATCCGACCGCGTCAAGGCAGACAAGGCGGAGGATTTGAAGCGCGAACAGGTCCTGGATGCGTGGCGCGACCTGCGTCCGAAGGAAAGCCTGCAGAATAAGCTACTGGACCACGCCCGGCTGGAACGCCTGCGGGTGGAGCAGGCAGAGTCCGATGAACGCGGCGTTCAGGCCCATGTGCGCCGTTCGCGGATCAGCCAGCTGCCAACTGCTCTGGAGTGAGGGGAAGCCCGCTTTCGTCCAGCAGTCCGTAGAGCGTTGCAAAGCTGATATCGGCCCCCTGCCGGTCGATCCGGCCCTGTCGCAGGAATCCATCCGCAAGGGACGCAAAACGGATCGCGGCATCCGTCGCGGCATCAGACCCGACGCGGTAGGCACCGATGCGGACAAGATCCTCCACGTCGTGCGCCGCTGCCAGTGCGCGCCGTGCTGCGGTCATGATCGCGCGTTCTGCCGGCATATGGCAGTGTGGCAGCGAGCGGGAAACGGATTTCGCAATATCGATTGCCGGGTATCTACCGCTTTCAGCGATCCGCCGGTCAAGAACGACGTGGCCATCCAGGATGCCGCGAACGGTGTCGGCTATGGGCTCGTTGTGGTCATCTCCATCCACCAGGACGGTGTAGATCGCGGTAATGTCGCCCTGCCCCGTAGCGGCCTGCCCCGGCCCCGACCGTTCCAGGAGGCGCGGAAGTTCGGCGAAAACCGTGGGAGTGTAGCCTCGGGTCGTGGGCGGCTCGCCCGCAGACAGCCCGATCTCGCGCTGCGCCATGGCAAAGCGGGTCACGCTGTCGATCATCAAGAGAACCTGCTTGCCCTGATCGCGGAAGTACTCCGCGATGGCTGTGGCGGTCCACGCCGCCTGCCTGCGGGTCAGCGGTGGCTGGTCCGAGGTGGCAACGACAAGCACGGTGCGCGCAAGACCCTCCGGGCCAAGGTCGCGGGTGATGAAATCCTGTACCTCGCGCCCCCGCTCGCCCACGAGGCCGATCACAATCACATCCGCGTCCATCTGGCGTGCGAACATCGCCATCAGGGTGGATTTGCCCACGCCGGAACCGGCAAAGACGCCCAGGCGCTGCCCTCGGCAGATCGGGACAAACACGTCCATGGCCTTGATTCCGCTTTCCAGCTTACGGCCGGTCGGCCGCCGGCGGTAGGCGTCGGGCGGAGCAGAGCGGGCCGGATAGGCCTTTGCGCCCTCTTGCAGCGCCGCCCCGTCCAACGGGCATCCGAAGGCATCGAGAACCCTGCCCACCCAAGAAGGATCGGGAAAGAGCGTCCCGTCCGCGCTGAGGAGCCTGACCTCGTCAGACAAGGCGACGCCGTCCCAGGTGCCGAACGGCAGCACTGATGCAGCACCGCGGTCGACTGCGACAATCTCGCCCCTGATCCTGCCCGCCACTTCGACATGGGCACCGAGACGCGCCTCGGCACCGAGGCCCGCGGCCAGGAGTTCCAACCCGCTTAACGCCTGCACCCGTCCGCGAACGTCAGAGACCGGCAGGCGCCGGAGTTCCGCCTGCATGTGGGAGAACACGGTATGGGACATCTAGGCTCTTCCTTTTCGCAAACAACTTGGTGTATAGAGTCTCTAGCATCATTTTTCGCAAGGTGAAACATGGAGACTTCCGGACAATCCTGGTTCCAGCTGGCAAGTCGACGCATGGACTGGCTCTCGGGCAGGCAGAGCGTCATTTCGGAGAACATCGCCAACGCGAACACCCCAGGCTATGCAGGCCGTGATGTTCAGGCATTTGACGATTTTCTCAAATCGGACGCAGAGCCGGGGCGCGAGCCCACAACGAGCGAAGTTCCCACCCGCTGGGGCGGCAGCATGGACGGCAATACCGTCGTCCTGGAGGAGCAGACGATTCTCGCGGGACAGTCCGCAGGCGAGTTCCGGCTGGCGAGCCGGCTTTATGCCAAAGGGTATCAACTCGTCGCACTTGCAGCAGGGCGGAGATAGTCATGGATGTTCTTGGCTCCATCGGGCGTACGGCTTCTTCGGGAATGCAGGCGCAGTCACAGCGTCTTCAGATCATCGCAGAGAACATGGCCAACGCCGATTCGACCGGCGCCACCGGCGGGGCAGATCCCTACCGGCGGCGCGTGGTGACCTTCAGTGACGTGGCGGATGAGGCCACAGGCGGGTCACTTGTCGTGGTCGGCAAGGTGACCGACGATCCGACGCCGTTCCGCCTCCGGCTTGATCCGTCCCATCCGGCAGCGGATGCCGAGGGATATGTGAAGCTGCCGAACGTCGATCCGCTGATCGAATTGGCCAACATGCGCGAGGCTGCGCGGTCCTATGAGGCCAACCTGAACATGATGGAAACCGGCCGCCAGATGCGCGGCCAGATCATCGACATGTTGGGCTGATACGATGACAGAACTGATCCAGAGCATAGCCGCAGGCGAGGTCCAGCGTGCCTACCAGGCGGGCAAGGCGATGCCGACCGCCCTGGTCACCCCCCCGGAAGGCGCGTCCTTCTCGGATGTTCTTGCCCGGACCGCCGCAGAGACGGTGGACACGGTCCGTCAAGGCGACCGGGCGGCGCTTGCGGGTTTGACCGGGGCCCTTCCCGTCCAGCAGGTCGTCGAGGCGACGATGGCAATGGAATCGGCTGTGCAGGTGACCGTCGCGATCCGCGACCGCGTGGTCGAGGCCTATCAGGAAATCCTGCGGATGTCGGTTTGACATGACACCGGCCGACGTGGGGCAGATCGTGGCCGACACAGTCTGGGTGATCCTGCTGTCCTGCGGGCCTGTCCTGCTTGTGGCCATGGCCGTCGGTCTGGTGATCGCGCTTGGTCAGGCCCTGACATCCGTGCAGGAAGCAACCCTGACCTTCGTTCCAAAGGCGGCGATCATTCTTGTCGGCACGGTCCTTTCGCTGCCCCTGATCTTTGCCAGCCTGTCGGGACTGGCAGAGCGGGTGTTCGTCCTGATCCGAAGCGGTGGGTTGTGATGCGCCCCGGCCTTGCAGCTGCGCTGGTCCTGTGTCTGGCGACACCTTCTGCCAACGCAGGGATGTTCGAGGGCCTGTTCGCCTTTGCCAAACCAGGAGCAGACGCCCCCTTGCCCGATGAGAGCGAGGAGCCGTCCCCGGACCTGGCCGCGCTTGGACCGCGCGCCGACGCCGGTGTCTGCATCGCGGCCATCCGACAGGCCGAGGCTGCGCATGGCATCCCTACCGACCTGCTTCTGGCGATCGGCCTGCAAGAGGCGGGGATGAGCTACAAGGGCAGCATGACGATCTGGCCCTGGTCTCTCAATGTCGAAGGCCAGGGCTTTCGCTTCAATACCCGCGCCGAAGCCGAGGCTTTCCTCGCCGATGAATTGGCGCAGGGAACGCGGTCGATCGATGTGGGGTGCCTGCAGGTCAACCTGCGCTGGCACCCGGACGCCTTCCCCTCGCCGGCAGCAGGCTTCGACCCCGCGCGGAATGCCGACTACGCCGCGCGCTTCTTGCGCGGACTGTATCTTGAGACGGGAGACTGGCTTCAGGCGGCGGGGCGGTATCATTCGGTGACGCCGGACCTGCGGGACATCTATCTGGCTGGCATCCAGAAGCACCTGGGACAGCTGGGCGACAGCGCCGCCTCGTTCGACGCATTGGCCGAGCAGGCCTTTCCGGGAGAGGACAGCCCGATCTTCGCCGCGGGCGTGACTTTGGACGCGCCCGTCATGCGCAGGATGAACCCGTTGCATGTGCCCGTGCGGCAGGCCGTGGCACTGTCAGCGGGAAATGAAGTTTACCGCCGCACGCTGCTAGTGCTTGCGCGCGCCTCGGATGAGGGGATGGACCCGGTCGCGCTGTCCGATCAGGCCGGGACGGGCTGGGCCGCAGACGATGCCGGCCGCGGCGGATCGCTTTTTGCCCCCCTGCCCGCAGACGACGGCAGCGACGCGATGGCGCCGTGATGAAACGCCCTGTTCGAAAGAAGACTTCCGGCGCGATGGACGGATTGCTCGACATCGTGGTCCGGCTGACCGCAAACCGCGATGTGACATTTGCTGTCGGTATAGCCATCATCCTGGCAATGCTGTTCGTGCCGCTGCCGCCGATCCTGGTCGACATCGGACTGGCACTTTCCATTTCTGTATCAATCCTGGTGCTTATGGTCGCGCTGTGGGTGAACAAGCCCCTGGAATTCAGCAGCTTTCCGACACTTCTTCTGGTCGTCACGCTGTTGCGTCTTGCGCTGAACGTCGCCTCATCCCGCTTGATCCTGTCCGAGGGCCAGAACGGAACTGATGCTGCGGGACACGTGATCGAGGGGATAGCCAACTTTGTGGTCGGCGGCGATTTCGTGATCGGGGCGGTGATCTTCTGCATCCTGATCGTGATCAATTTCATGGTGATCACCAAAGGCTCCACCCGCATCGCCGAAGTGACAGCACGGTTTTCGCTTGATGCGATGCCCGGCAAGCAGATGGCAATCGACGCTGATCTGGGCGCTGGCGCAATCGACGAGGATGAGGCAAGGCGGCGCCGCAAGGAAGTCGAGGGCGAGAGCAATTTCTTCGGCGCGATGGACGGCGCGGCGAAATTCGTGCGCGGCGATGCGGTAGCGGGCATCATCATCACGGTCGTCAACATCGTCGGTGGCGTGTTGATCGGCGTGATCCGGCACGGAATGCCCATCGGCGAGGCCTTTCACAACTTCACGGTCCTGACGATCGGCGATGGGCTGGTCACACAGATTCCGGCTTTGGTCGTTTCCATCGCAGCGGGCATGATCGTCACCAAGGGATCGAACGAGGGTACGGCGAGCGAGGCTGTCGCGTTGCAGCTCGGCGCAAGCTCAAGGGCGCTTTACGTGACTGCCGCCATGGTGGCGGGCCTTGGCCTGCTTCCCGGGTTCCCGCACCTGATGTTCCTTGTGATTGCCGGGGGCCTTGCCCTGGTGGGGATGACCGTGGGCCGCACGGGCGACCGTCGCGACCGGGCTGCGGATGAAGCGGCGCGACGCGGTCCGGTCGAGTCACCCGAAGAGCAGGTCGATCCGCTGCGGGTCGACGCGATCCGCCTTGATCTCGGCACCGGTCTGATGGTGCTGGTGAACAACCTGGACGCAGCCCTTCCGGGGAAGGTGAAAAGCCTGCGCACGCTGTTCATGTCCGATTACGGCTTCGTTTTGCCGCCGGTCCGCATCAGGGACGATTCCGGGCTCAAGCCTAACGCTTACCGGATCAGCATTCATGGGCTGGATGTGGCAACCGGCGAACTGCGTCCCGGGGGACGCCTGCTCATCGATCCAATGAACGAGGCTGCGGCGATCCCCGGTGAACAAGTGCGTGAGCCGACTTTCGGCCTCAACGCGAAGTGGATCGACACCTCGCGCGCAGCCGAGGCCGAGGCCGCAGGCTTTACCGTTGTCGATCCGGAAAGCGTGGCGATCACGCATATGACAGAGGTCATCAAGGAACACCTGCCAGACCTGCTGACCTTCGGGGCTACGCAGGACCTGATCAAGCGGCTCGACCGGGATTACCAGAAGCTGGTCAGCGACATCCCCTCGAATTCACCGCCAATCCTGCTGCAGCACGTTCTGCAGAACCTGCTGTCCGAACGGCTTTCCATCCGCAACCTGCCGATGATCGTCGAGGCGATCGTCGAGGTTGCCGCCATCAGCAAGAACCCGACGACCATTGGCGAGCACGTCCGCCGCCGCTTGGCGGCGCAGATCTGCCACGGTCTGGCGGATGCGGACGGGTTCGTGCCGGTCATGGTGCTTGGTCCGAAATGGGATTCCGAGTTTGCCGCGACTGTGCGCCCGCAAGGCGAGGAGTCGATCTGCACGATGGCCCCGGCGAAGGTGCAGGAATTCATCCTTGCAGCGCGGGTGGAAATCCAGAAGTTCGCCGCCCGCGACGAATGGCCGGCGCTGCTGGTGAACCCAGACCTAAGGCCCATCGTGCGGTCGATGCTGGAACGGGTCAGCGGGCAGACGCAGATCATCTCGCATTCCGAGATCCACCGGAAGGCGCGTCTCAAGACCGTCGGCGCGATCGGAGCCTAGGTGGAGGGTCTGGCTCTCCCCGATTTCCTGACTGGCTGGGTCCAGCTCGCGGCGCTCGCCTTCGCCCGGATCGGCACAGCCGTGCTGCTGCTGCCCGGCTTTGGAGACACGCAGATCCCGGCCCGCATCAGGATCGCCTTGGGGCTCGTCCTGACGCTGGCGTTGATCCCGGCCCTGCCGCTGCCGACCCCGCCCGAACAACTGACCGGGCTGGCGCTCCTGATCGGTGGCGAAGCGGTGATCGGGATCTTCATCGGTACGGGGGCGCGGGTCCTGCTGTCGGCCATGCACCTGCTTGGCGCACAGATAGGCATGGTGGCGGGGATTTCCAACGCCTTCGCGCCCGGGGTCGCCAACAGCGAAGGTGCCACCGCGCTCGGCGCGATGCTGACGGTATCGGCCGTCGCGCTGATCTTCGTGACCGACATGCACCACCTGATGATCACCGCGATGCTGCGATCCTATGCCGTGCTGCCGCCCGGCCAACTGCCCGCAGCCGAGATGGCCGAGCAGATCGCGCGGCTGGGCGCCAGTGCCTTCCGCATATCCGCCAGCATGGCCGCGCCGTTCCTGATCGTCTCGGTCCTGCTGAATCTGGGCCTTGGGCTGGCGAACCGCGTCATGCCCAGCATGCAGGTTTTCTTCGTCGCGGCACCCGGCATGATCATTGCGGGGCTTGCGCTTCTGGCGCTGGCGGTTCCGGCGGTCCTCGAGCTGATGGTCGACGACATGGCGGACTGGCTGCTCGGACTGACGCGGTGACCCATGTCTGATGACCAGGACAAGGACTCGAAATCCGAACAGCCGACCGACCAGAAACTGCGCAAGGCCCGGGAAAAGGGGGATGTTCCCGTCAGCCGCGAGGTTGGGCATCTCATGGGTTTCGGGGCGCTTCTGGTTCTCGCCTACCTGTCGGTCGGCGTTGGAATGCCAGGAGCGGTGGGCAGCCTGGGCAACCTCTTTGCCAGCGCCGGTCAGGCGGAGATCAGCGCGGATCCGGAAGGCATGGCGGATCTGGCACCACTGGTCATCGGCGCTTTGGCACCGGCTGGGCTGCTGACCGCCGCCGCACTGGGGGTTTTTCTGCTCGGGTCGGTCCTGACTGGGCTTCTTCAGGGGCCGATCGTCGCCTCGGGCGAAAGGATCCGGCCAAAGCTCGACCGGCTTTCCCCCGTGCGGGGACTGATGCGGATCATCTCGGTCGATCACCTGATCGACTTTGCCAAGAGTCTGTTGAAACTCGCCGTCATTGGCGCCGCAGGGATGTCGATCGTCTGGTCCCTGATGGGCTCATTGTTGCCTGGAACCATTGTAGATCCCGAATGGCTTCCGGGTCTTCTGCAGGCTGGCGCGGTGCAACTGCTGGGTACCGTCACCTTGATGATGTTTCCCGTAGCGGTCCTTGACCTTGCATGGAAACGCATCAGCCATCTGCGCAAGCAGCGCATGACGCTGAAGGAGGTGCGTGACGAGTACAAGGACGCCGAGGGCGACCCGCATGTCGCGGCGAAACGGGCGCAGATCCGGCGGCAACGGTCGCGCCAGCGCATCCAGCAGTCAGTGCCGACGGCAACGCTGATCGTGACCAACCCCACCCATTTCGCAGTTGCGCTGCGCTATGTGCGCGGTATCGATGCGGCTCCGGTTTGCGTGGCAAAGGGAACGGACCGCATCGCCGCGCGAATCCGTCAGATCGCACATGACACATCGATTCCCGTCATCGAAAGCCCGGAACTGGCCCGTGCGCTGTACGCAACCGCAGAGCTTGACCAGCCGATCTCCGAGGCGCACTGGCAGGCCGTCGCCCGGCTGGTCACCTACGTCCTCGACCTGCAGCGTCGGATCCGGCGCAAACCGCCCGAAGGCTCGCGCCTGCGCAGTCCGGAAGAGGACGAGACCCCGATGGGGACGATCAGTTGAGCGTGACGACGACCGGGGTCTGATCGCCGGGCAGTCGCGAGCGTTCCAAAAGGATGCGCGACACGGCGCTGGCTCGATCCGGTGCCATGGCAGCCATGATCGGCCCTGCATTGCGCTCCGCCATGGCGGCGATGATGAGCACGGCGAGTTCGAGGTCAGCCTCTTGCAGGATTGTTGCGGCCTCGGTGGGTTTCATTGCCTCGTAGATCTTGACCAGCCGGCTGACGTCAGCCTGTTCGCCGCCCTTCGCCAGTTCCAGCAGGCGAGCCACGTCCTCGCGCAGCTTGGTCAGTTCCTCGTTTTGCTTGCTTACCGCAGCACGGGCGAGCTCGATCTCGGCTGCGCGTTCGTCCAAAGCGGTTTTCCGGGCCGCAAGCGCGTCTCGTTCAACTGCGATGGCGGCAAGCATTTCCGGCAGCGCCGTGACTTCGGACGGTGCGGGTGACGATGGCGCGGCTTCGGGAGCGGCTTCCTGCACGGCATCGCTTTCGCTTTCGGCGGCGATGGCGGAGCCCAGCCCCATCGCGTCCGACAGTGCGTCCAGTCCTGCCAGGTCGGAGACAAGCTTGATCGCGACGAGCCCGGCGAGCACGGATACCCCCATTTGGACGGTACGGGTCATCAGCGGCGTCCCTTGCGGATGAAATCGGTCAGCGTGGCCATGAGAAGCGCGCGCGCGTCCGGACCGGGAACCGGGTCGGCCACAGCTGATCCGGTTGCCTCAAGCCGCCCGCTTTCGGCGCGCAGATCGCGCACCGACTTTTCCGAGCGGTCGACCGCCTCGGAAAAGGCTTCGAGCGCGGGACCAAAGGCGACAAGCGCGCCGCGCAAGCGTTCAAGCCGCCGCGATACCAGATAGCCGTGCCATACCCCGCCGCAAAGCAGGACCAGAATGGCCAGGTCGACAAGCCCGATATCCCCCATCACAGGCCCCCGAATTCTTCTGGCGCAACGGCCTCGGGGCCGCCAGCCTCGCGGCTTACACGAAGGGCAATGCTGCCGTTTCGAAGCCGCCCGGCGTGGCCATAGAGAATCGGAATGCCGGAGCACACCACGGTCACTTCCTGATCGGGCAGGATGCTGAAGTCGATCTGCGTGCCAGGCTTCCAGCCGAGGATGTCCGACAACGGGATCTGCTTTTCGCGAATCCGCGCCGTGACCACGACGCTCGACCCGGTGATGTTGCTGGCGATGTGGTCGCGCCAAGACGTGTCGCCGCCCAGCTTGTCGCCAAGGAACATCGTTGAAAGCCGCGCCTGGATGGGATCCAGCGTCCTGAGCGGGATGATCACGCTGAAGCTGCCCACGCATTCATCCAGGCGGACTTCCATCCGCGCTACGGCACATGGTGTGGAAATGCCGTGCGTCGCGCCGGCTTCCTTTGGCGATTCTACCGCTTCGAGGCTGAAGGTGGCCTCGGCAATCCGTGAGATGTTGGCGGCAAGATCTTCAAGGATGAGCTTGAACAGATGGCGCATCGTTTCGCGCTCGATGCTTGTCGGGGGACGGCGCGGCGTGGATCCCGGCGTCGGTGTGCCGCCGGTCAAGCGCTCCATTGCCGCGAAGACCAGTACGCTGTCCATCGCGAGCGCGATCGCCCCGTTCCACTGTGGCGCTTCGGCCGTAGCACAGATTGCGTGGGGGTCCATCTCGGCAACGATGTCGCCCCACACGGCATAGGTCGTGCGGTCGAACCGAACGTCCGTTATGAGGCTGGCCCGCGCACGGAACGAGGCTGCGGTCGCCGGAGCCATGCGCGAGAAGATCACGTCCAGCATCGGCAGAGGCTGGAATCCGGCGGACGCCTTGGCGATGATCTCCTCTTCGACGAGCCGGGTGGCGCCACGTTTGCTGAAGGCCTCGATGTCTTCCCTCGTTTCTTCCATGTCGGGTTCTCCCTTACTGAACGATGAATTCCTGAATCAGCACGGCCGAGGCGTTCAGCTCCGGTGCCACCGCACGGACCCGACGCAGCAGCTCTGCCCGCATCGTCACCAGACCGATGCTGCCGCGGATTTCCGATTCGTGAAGCTGCGAAAGATATTCGATGAAGGCATCACGCAACTCGGGGATCGGACCGGCGGCACTGCTGTCGTCCGCAGATCCATGCTGATCCTGCCCCGCCGGTTCCGCGCCGTCCGCTGAATGACCAACCACGAGCGGCGTGATGAGCAGGTGCAGCTTGCCACCTGCGCGATTGTCTGACGCGATCACCACAGTCAGGCGTCCGACTTCAATTTCCTGTCGCTGGGCCGAAACTGCAGCCTCGCTTTCCCCGTCTTCATGTCCGTTTGCCTCGGCTTCCGTGGCGGGTGCCAGGAAGACGCCGGTGTAAATCCCTGCGGCAGCGCCCAGGATGAAGGCAACGGCAATGACCGCAGCGATCACCGGCCAGCGACGGGCAGATGGCATCTTTTCCGCGATCGCGACGTCAGTCATCAGAAGCCCTTTATTTCTCTTTTTCGCAAATCATACGGCGTGGCACGTTGGTATGGAAGCCCCCACATGCCGAACCGGGCTCTGGCCCCTCTGGAGGTGCCGAAAAGGCCACACCCGCCTTCAGGCCTGATATAAGCGCTTGTTCGCCGAAAACATACAAGCTATGTTTTTCGCAAACAAGGCGCAGCGTGCCGGCCAGAAGCCGAAAGCGAGATCAGACGTGAAGCATTTCCTCGACAACCTCGCCGGACTGGGCAGACGTCGCTTGATCCTGATGGGGGTGACCGGCGTGGGGCTTGTCCTCACGCTGCTTCTCGGGCTCAGCGTGGCAATGACGCCGACCTACCGTCCTTTTGTGACCGATGCGACTGCGACGACCGCAGGGCAGATCGTCAAGGAACTGGAGCGCGCAGGCTTTGCACCGCGCTATTCCGACGACGGATCGGTCATCAGCCTGCCGGAAAGCGACATTGCCCGCGCTCGGATGGCTTTGGCAGAAGCGGGCCTGCCCGCGCCGGATGCGACCGGATGGGCCCTCTTCGACAAGTCGACCACCATTGGCATGAACAGCTTCCTTCAGCAGATCAACCGCCTGCGGGCGCTGGAAGGGGAATTGGTCCGGTCGATCAAGAGCATGGATGTGGTCGCCGACGCCCGGGTCCACCTCGTCCTCCCGGAGCGCGAATCGTTTTCGCAAGATCGGCCTGAAGCATCGGCATCGGTCATCGTTCGCACGGTAGGGGGGCAAACCTTCGAACGCCGGCAGGCTTTGGCTGTCCGAAGCCTTGTCGCCGCCGCGGTTCCCGGCCTGTCCCCAGACCGTGTCGCCGTGCTGACGGCGGCGGGCCAGACGATCCTAGCAGAGGAAGGCACCGAAACCGGCATGGACGACGCGCAGATCGAGATAGAGGAGCGCCTGCGCCGGAACATCGAAAGCATCCTTGGCGCGCATGTCGGCGCGGAGAATGTGCGCGTACGCGTCACGGCCGAACTGGACACCGAGCGGCGGGTGATTGTCGAGGAAAGCTTCGACCCGGATCAGTCCGTTCCCCGTTCGATAACGACGTCGAACGAGGACTCCCAGTCACAGGACGCCGCCCCCGGTGCGGTGGACGTGGCCAACAACCTCGCTGCCTTGGACACCAACGGGGGTGGGGCCGGAACTTCTGAAAGCCGCACGCGGGGCTCGGAAGAAAAGCAGTTTGAAATCGGCTCAACCCGCAAGGAATCGGTGACGGAACCGGGAAGCATTCTGCGGCTGACGGTTGCAGCCGTTGTCAATGGAATGTGGGAGGGCACCACCTATGCCGAACGCACCCCACAGGAGTTGGAGCGGCTTGCAGGACTTGTTCGCAGCGCGGCAGGGATCGACGAGACCCGCGGCGACCTGGTGAGCGTGGTGAGCCTGCAATTCGCGGAAGGTCCGTCCCTTCTGGACGGTGAGGCAGGTTCGGCTTGGGCAGATCTCATTTCTCTTCATCTCGACACCTTGATCCGCGCGATGGTGGCGCTGGCGGTCGTTGCGTTGGTGGTGATCTTTGTGGCTCGCCCGGCGATGCGAGTTCTGGCCAGTCCGGCAGCGCCGCAGTCCGCGCTTCCCTTGCTGGACGGGCTGGGCGGTCCAATGCAGATGGCACTCGCTGGGCCGATGGCGCTGGGTGGGGCAGCCGGTCCGATGGGCATGACGCCCGGCGATATAGATCTGGGCGGGGACTTCCTGTCCTTTTCGTCAGTGCAGGGCAACGTAATGCGCCGCTATGTCGATGACTTCAGCCGCATCGTCGAAACCGAACCCGAAGCCGCCGTGCGCACGATTCGCGCATGGATCAATCAGCGGAGCTGAACCCGATGTCGATGACACACCTACTGTTTGTCCGGGATTTCGAGGCCGAGATCGATGCCGAGATCTTGCATGCCCAACGCAAGGTTGTGACGCACACAGCAGATGACCTGACCCTCGCCGCCGCCGGTGCCCGGACCGAAGGACATGCCGAGGGACTGGCCGAAGGCCTGGCCTCTGGCTGGGCCGAAGCGCTCGCCTCGATCGAGGCGCAGCGGCTGGACGCAATGGGGGGCCTGGGTGTGGCCATGGGCGCGTTGCTTTCGGGCCACGCTGCACATTGTCAGCGGCTTGAAGCGGAAATGGCCGCCTTTGCCGCCGATCTTGCCGACAAGGTGTTTCCCGAGCTGGCCCGGCATCTTGGTGCTTCCCGCGTCGAGGAGGAAATCGCGCGCGTCACGCGCCGGGCCATCGGCAGTCCGTCGCTGGAGATCCGCCTCGCCCCTGCGGTAGCGGAAGCACTTGCGACCGACCTGGCAGCGATGGGCCTGCAATCGGGACAAACGATCCGCGTCCTGCCCGACGCAACACTTGAACCCACCGAGGTTCACGCCGCCTGGCAAAATGGCCGGTCGCGCTATTCCCTTGCTGCGATCTGCCGGTCGATCCAGACCCTGATCCGCAAGAATGCCCCCCTCTCGACACCTTCCGTTCAAGCAGGATTGACCCATGATTGATGAATTGAAACCCAACCTTCTGACCGATCTCGCCGTGGGCGGGCTCGAACGTGAAATGATCGACGGGCACAACATCAACGCGATGCTGAACGTCTCTCTGAACGTTCAGGTCGTGCTGGGACAGGCCCGGATGTCGATCTCGCAGCTTCTGTCGCTGGCGCGCGGGTCGGTGATCGAGATCGACCGCAAGATCGGCGAGCCTCTGGACGTGATGATAAACGACCGCTTGGTCGCACGCGGCGATCTGGTCAAGGTGGGCGAAGACGGGATCGGGATCACGCTGACCGAAATCGTCAAAGACTACGTGTCCGCGCTTGTCTGACCTGCGCCGTCTTCTCGCCCCCATCGCCTTGTTCTTGCTTCTCGCCGTCAGACCCGCCTTTGCGCAGGACAGCGTGATCGACGGGATCGGGCCTTTGCTTCGCGACCTGTCCGGCAGCGTGGCTGGCGAAGGAGGTGGCGATCTGTCGGGTCGGCTGATCCAGTTGATCGGCCTCTTGACCGTGCTGTCCCTCGCGCCGGGGCTGATGATCGTGATGACCTGTTTCACGCGGTTCGTGATCGTGCTGTCGATGCTGCGGTCAGCGATCGGTTTGAACCAGTCGCCGCCGAACCTTGTCATTACGTCATTGGCGCTTTTTCTGTCCTTCTACGTCATGCAGCCGGTCTTTCAGGCCAGCTGGACCGAAGGCCTTTCCCCGCTGATCGAGGGATCAATCACCGAGGAACAGGCCATTCCGCGCATTGCCGAGCCGTTCCACCGCTTCATGGCTGCGAACACACGTGACGCAGACATCGCACTGTTTCTTCGCTTCTCGAACGGCAATGCGGCGACAAGCGAAGCCCCTGCCGACGCACCGGTGACCTCGGCAAATCCTGACCGCAGCGAGTTGTCGTGGTCGGTGCTGGTTCCAGCCTTCATGATCTCGGAATTGCGCAGCGCCTTCACGATCGGCTTCCTGATCTACCTGCCCTTCGTCGCGATCGACCTTATCGTGGCCTCGATCCTGATGGGCGCCGGCATGATGATGCTTTCGCCAGTGATGATCTCGCTTCCGTTCAAGGTGATCTTCTTCGTCCTGGTGGACGGCTGGTACATGCTGGCCGGCTCGCTGATCCAGTCCTACACCGTATCCTAGAAAGGCGGCCCAACGTGAAGCTTCCTCCCGACGACATCCGCCTGCGTGGCATCGAAAAGGCTGCGATCCTGTTCATCTGCCTTGGCGAGGCGAAGGGCTCGGAACTGATGCGGCAACTGACCACGCCGGAGATTCAGGCGCTTGTATCGGCCATGTCGACGCTTGGCACCATCCCCGCGGCGACGGTCGAGAAGGTGCTGGCGGAATTCTCCGAGAATGTCTCGGGATCGGCGGGCGTCCAGGGCTCGATCGAGATGGCGGAGCGGCTGCTTTTGGGCTTCATGAACGACGAGCAAGTCGCCGAAATCATGGGCGAACTGAAAGGCCCGGCCAGCGGACGCAACGTCTGGGAAGCATTCTCGACCCTGAACGAACAGACCATCGCAAGCTGGCTGCGCGGCGAGCATGACCAGACCATTGCCGCCATCCTGACGAAGGTGAAGCCCGATGTGGCCGCCCGCGTGGTACCGCTTTTCGGGCCGGAGCGGATGGCCGACATCACCACCCGCATGATCCGCATCGAAATGCTGCCCCGACATGTGACCGATACGCTGGAACAGCTCGTCCGCACCGAACTTCTGGCCGCGGCGTCGCGCAAGACCAACTACGATTCCAAGCAGCGCATGGCGGACATGTTCAACAAGATGGACGGCTCGGTGTTCGACCGGCTGTCGGAAGAGCTGGTGGTCCGGGCCCCAGCTGACTTCGCGGCGATCAAGCAGAAGATGTTCACCTTCGACGACCTCATCCGTCTGGACTCCAACGCGCTGCAGCGGATCATCCGGCTGGCCGAGGGAAAGACGTTGGCGCTGGCCCTGCGAGGGGCGAAGAAACACGTGCGCGACGGGATGATGGAGACGCTGACCCAGAGGATGCAGGACATGCTGCGGTCCGAGATGCAGGACATGGGCCCGGTTCGCGCCCGCGACACCCGCGAGGCCCAGTCATCCCTTATCGACATCGCCAATGATCTGGCCCGTCAGGAAATCATCCGGCTTCCGTCGCAGGAGGACGAGCTTCTGGAATGAGGCGGCGGCTCAGCGCCAGAGGCGGTATGCCGACATGCCGATGGCGTTGAACGCCGAGACGTCGATGACGATCGGCGCCCAGTTCGACTGGTCGCGGGGGCGCGACATCAGGTCAATCGCCGCAGGCCGCGCCGCGCCCTGATCCGTGACGCCTGCGATGGCTGCAAACTGCCGGACCAGTTTCTTGCGAACCTGCGGGTCCTGCAGTTCTCCGATCTTCATCCGCTGCTCCAGGAGGCGGGCCTGGCCGTCGATGCTGCCTTGCGAGATCGAATCCGGCAGGCCGAAGGCGGTGCGGATGAACGTGGCCATCTTGGGATCGGCCAGCACCTTGAACCAGCTTGTCAGACCCTTGGCCTTGCGTTCGAAATCCAGTGCGATGCCGACGGCAGGATTCTCTTCCATCTGCCCGTCGATCATCTTCTGCGACACAAAGCGTTCGACCAGCGCAGTCGTCCATGCGGCGCTGCCGAAATCGGGACGCCCGACCGTTCCGTCGGGATCGAAGCCCAGAACCTTGTTGATCTCTTTGTAACGCGGATCGGTCAGGCGGTTCACCAGCGATTTCTTGTCGAGGGGATCCGCGGTCAGGATCTTCTTCATCATCGCCTTGGCGTAGATCTGGTTTTCCAGCCCGAAGGCCTTCATGGCAAAGCTGTAGACCGCGTGATCCTTCACCAGGTCATCCACGCTGCCGATCTCGCCGACCCGAGCGCGGAAGGCGGCGATCTCTCGCCGCGAAGTGGGTTCGTTCCGGACGGCATCCACGAATTTCGCACCCTGACGCTCGATCAGGGCAAGCGCGGCCAAGGGTGCAAGACCGCGCGTCGAAATCATGACGCCCTCAGCGCAATGTCGGCAAACAGCCGCTTCTCACGGTCAAGGACCGGCCCGAGCTTTCGCAAGGCACCATAGAAATCGTCGCACCCGAGGCTTTCCCGCACCGCAGACAGCATGGGCGACACAACAGGGTCGAGCGCTGTCTCGATCCGGTCGAGGCTGGTCAGGATATGCGGCACCAACTCGTCGCGGTCTTCTCGGCTTGCCAGAGCATGCTGGATCGCATGGGCGACCGAGCGGACCGGAAGCTGCGCTTCGGCACTGGTGATGATGTCTTCGGCCCGCAGCACGTCCGAACGGTTTTCGACTTCCAGGTCCATCCGCCCGCGCCCGGCGTTTCGGACGATGCAGCCGTTCAGGATGACCCGTTCGCCGGGCTTGAGCGTCAAGCGAAGGCCCATCAGCTTGCCTCCGCGACTGAGCCGGACAGGGCAGCGATGACGGGGCGGTTCACATTGACCAGTGCTGCGACCTTGCCTTCGCCGCCCAGCACCGTGCCGGTGTGGCGCTCGACAAATGCGGCAAGGTTCACAAGCCCGCCACGCAGCTCGTCTGGCAAGGCATTGCCGGGGCTGATCAGGTCGGCCTTCAATGCAGACCAGAGGCGGACATTGTCGGAAAGGGCATCCCGCAGCCCGCCGGCCAGAACACCAAGGCGTTCGGCGCGGTCTGCGGCATGGTCGAAGCGGTCTGCATGGGTGCAAAGATCGGCCGTGATCCGAAGCATGACCCGGCGCTCGATCTGGCGGGGCGATTCGGTCTGGCCAAGGGTGCGCCTGTAGGCGGCGAGGCTCATGATGGGTCACCTTCTGGGTGGGACGGATGGCGATTCTCGCCATGGGGGTCGCCCGGCCCCGATCAGGGGGTCGGGCGAAGTTCGTGTCGTCAGATCAACGGAAGAGCGACATGATGCTCGACGGGCCCTGGTTGGCGATCGACAGCGCCTGGGTTGCCAGCTGCTGCTGGGTCTGCAGCGCCTGCAGGCGGGCAGCTTCTTCTTCCATGTTGGCGTCGATCATCGAGCCGACACCGGTCTTGATGTTGTCGGTCAGCTTGTTGAGGAAGTTCTGCTGATTCTCGATGGTCTTTTCCGACATGCCAAGCTGGCCCGCTGCCGTCGTCGCCTTGGCGAGCACGCTTTCAGCGGACACAAGGTTACCGTTGAGGTAGGCCTCACCGTCGGTAACGTCGGCGGCGTTCGTGGCAAAGGAGTCTGCCAACCCCTTGAAGTCTCCCAGCAACGACGACAGGTCGACGGTGCTGACCGTGGTGGTGGTTGCAGCGAAGGCGCCGCCAGCGCGAGTGACGCCTGTCACGACGCTGCGGTCCGCCACGGTGGACGGCGCGGCGTTTGGCGTCAAGACGCCGGTGGCTGCGTCAACGGCGGACAGCGTGATTGCAGTGCCTGCCGCGTTCACCATGTCGTCGCCGTTGAAGGTTGACTGCTTGATGGTGATTTCCATCTGCTTCACCAGTTCGCCCAGATCCTTGCCGACGCTTTCAAAGCCACCTTTCGCGCCTTGCGCAAAGGCAACGCGTTCAACGAACTTCGCGGCAAGATCCTGGAAGGACTCTGCACCAAGGCGTGCCGTTGCGACCGAGTTCTTGGTCAGCGTCAGGCCTTCGTTGATGGCAGAGAGCGAGCCGGAGTCACCCTTCATCGTTTCGGAGATCTGGAAGTAGGCGGCGTTGTCCTTGCCTGAGGTGATGCGCAGGCCCGACGAGATGCGACCCTGGGTCGTGCCCAAGTCCGAGTTGACGTTGCGCAGCGCCTGGAGCGCGTTCATTGCCGATGAGTTCGTGATCAGGGAGGTCATGCTGGTTTCTTTCGTTCTGCGTTTCAGCCCGGTTTCTCCGAGCTAGCCGGCCGCTGCCGTGCTACATGAGAAGAGTGCGAAAGACGTTTCATCCAGGTTTCAGAAAAGCTGGATTACAGTATTTTTCGCAGACCCGTGGAATCTGCTTCAACTGTCGGCCGCAGATGGCCGGATTTGTCGTAAAGACCGCGCAGGCTTTGCCGGCTGCGCGCCCGCTCCACCTCATCAAGGATAGCGCGCGAGGCTTCTGCCACACCCTTCAACAGGCGACCGTTGACCTGAAGCTGGTCGGCAAGGTCCTTGATCAAGTCGCGCAGGCTTGCCACATGCGGGCCGCCTTCGCGCAAGAAAGGCTCGATCACCGGCTGGTGAAGCTCCAGCTTCTTGAGAAGCCGCGCCTTTTCCTCGTAAAGCCCGGCAACGGCGGCGTTGTCGCCAGCCATCAGGGCTTCCTTCTCGGCGCCAAGAAGACCGAGCATCCGGGCAAGCACCTGCTCGAATATTTCAAGGTTCTCGCGATCCTCGGCGGTCAGCGTCGATGCGCTGTCGCCAGCGTGGCGGCGCGCGCGCAGGCGCAGGCCCAGCCGGGACATCACAGGCTCGGTCTTCAGCGACATCAGCGTTTGTAGGCTTCAAGCTGAGCCGCGACGCTTTGAGCCAGACCAAGCCCTCCGCTGCGCGCGATTTCCCTTGCGATCTCGTTTGCCATCAGGCTGCCGAACATCTGCTCTCCAGATCCGCCACCCATCGTCTTGGGCCGGGACTGTTCCAGCATCTCGCCAAGAAAGCTTGCGATGAACACCGCCTCGAACTCCTCGGCTGCCTTGGCAGAAGCGGGGTCGGGTGTCTGGTCGGGTCGGGCCGCGAAGGGCAAGGCGACAGGCGAGAGAGGGTCCATCAGATCACCTCAAGATCGGCATGAAGGGCGCCGGCGGCCTTGATCGCCTGCAGGATCGAGATGATTTCCCTGGCGCTGACGCCGATGGCGTTCAGCCCGTCCACCAGTTCCTGCAGGCTGACCTGCCCCCCCATCACCGCAAACCCCGAATCGCGGCGCTGGATGTCGATGGACGTTTGCGGCACGACGACCGTTTCGCCGATCGTGAAGCTTTCAGGCTGGCTGACGGTCGCGCTTTCGCGCACGCTGACGGTCAGGCCGCCCTGGCTGATCGCCACCTGGTCGATGCGCACCTCGGCCCCGATCACGATGGTGCCGGATTTGGAATCCACCACCACCCGGGCCGGGCCATCGGGTTCAACCATCAGGTTCTCGACCCTTGCGAGGATTTCTGCCATCTGCCTGGGGTCTGCGAAGGACAACTCCACCGTTCCCAAATCCATCATGCGGGCCTTGGTCGGCAGTTTTGCGGCGTTGATGACCTCGGCAATTCGCGAGGCGGTGGTGAAATCCGGGTTGCGGAGCGCAAGGCGGATGGTGGCAAGCGTTCCGAGCTCGAAGCCCACTTCGCGTTCGATGATGGCGCCGTTTTCCACCCGTGCAACCGTTGGAACACCAGAGGTGACGCTTGCCGCCGCCCCTTCAGCCGAGAAGCCACCGACCGCGAGCGGCCCCTGCCCCACCGCATAGATCTGGTTGTCGGCCCCGACAAGCGACGTGACCAAAAGCGTGCCGCCGTGCAGCGAGGACGCGTCGCCCAGCGAAGATACCACCACGTCGATGGCGGTCCCACGCCGTCCGAAGGCGGGCAGCTCTGCAGTCACCATGACTGCGGCCGCATTTGCAGTGCGCAGTTCCTGGTCCGACAGGTTACCCACTCCCAACCTGTCGAGCATTCCCTCGATGGAACTGCGGGTGAAGGGAGAGTTGCGCATGCTGTCGCCGGTCCCATTCAGCCCGACGACCAGACCGTATCCCACGAGTTGGTTGGGACGGACCCCCTCGAAATAGACGATGTCCTTGATGCGGACCTCGGCCACGGCAAGTCCGCCGGACAAGGTGAGCATGGCCGAAAGGCAAAGGCGGAGGAGCATGGGGGGTACCTTGCTGAATGATCTTCCAGAATTGCCACATCTTTTATTTTTTCGCAAGTCGTTAAGAACCTATTCCGTCCGCATGGGCGACCGGACCGCTCTTTTGTCCCTTGATTCCGGCCCCTTCACAGGTCTATCGTATTCTAATTTTCGCAAAACAGGTGGACGGATGCGGATTTTCCTGCACGACCAGAACCCCGATCGGAAAAGGGCGCTGATTTCGGCGCTGGCAAAAGTGGCGCTGCGTCCAGAACTGCTGGACTCGCCCGATACCGTGCGCGCGCTTCCCGCCCTTTGCGGGGCGGCAGCGGGTCTGTTGCCGATCATTCTGGGACAGGACGACGGCACGCTCGCCCTGGTGGCAGACTTGCGCCGGGCCGGCGCGGAGAACGCAATCCTTGTCGTTACTGACCGGCGCCTAGCGGAGAGGGACGCAACCCTCCTGGATGCGGGCGTCTCGGACGTGGTGTCGCTTCCGCTTCATGCGGGCGAATTCGCAGCCCGCCTGCGCGCCGCAGTGCGCCACCGCAACGGGGTGGTTCAGACCGAGGTGCGGATCGGGGACCTTGTCGTGCATCTGGACGGGAGCGACCCCACGGTCCTTTCGCAGGCGATCGGCCTTTCTGCCAAGGAGAACGCCGTGCTCTGCCTGCTCGCCACCAACCGGGGCCGCGTTCTGCCAAGGGCCGCGATCTTTGACATGCTTTATGGCCTGACGGAGTATCAGCCCTTCGACAAGGCGATCGACCTTCACATCTGCCGCATCCGCAACAAGCTTGCGCGGGCCGCGCCACATGCGCGCGACTATATCGAGACGTTTCCCGGACGCGGCTATGCCCTGCGCGCGCCGGCGATGCCGATCCTGGCGACAGGCAGCTGACCGACCCGCGCGGCGCCGGCGGCGCGGGTCGCCACATCGTCAGAGGTAGTCGAGCAACGACAACCGTCCCATGCGCGCGGTCACCTCGTAGGTGGCGCGCAGCTGCGTTTCCATTGACTGGAGCCGGACCGCGGTCTCTTCGACATCGGCCCCTTCGATATCCGTCACTTCGCGGACATAGAGGTTCTCCAGGGCATGCTGGCCATCGATCCTGTCTGCCAAGACCTTCTGATGATTGCCCAGTCGCGCCTGCAACGTGGTCAACTGCTGCAATCCGGAATCAAGAAGCGTCGTGACCCCCGCCCGCAGCGTTGCGAACTGGGTTTCCGTCATGGTCGTCACGTCGGCATTCACGGCGTCGCTGACGGCGGACAGGATGTTGCGGAAGGCATCGTCCGTCGCGTTGACGCCGTAATTCAACGTCGTGTTGTCGTCGATGCGGGCGGACAGCGGAACGGCGCTGCCCAGATAGTTCAGGGTCACCGGCGCAGGCGGTGCATCCACGATCTCGACCGCCGCGGTATCGGTGGTCTGACCCGAGAACATGTGGGCTCCCCCATAGGTCGAGTTGAGCAGCGATACGACCTGCTCCATCGTATGGCGCGCCTGCTGGCGATAGACGTTCCCCTGATCGGTCAGGATCGCGCCTGTCAGCGACAGATCGAGGAAAGCCCGCCCAAGGCCAGAAATCCCCGTCATCGCGTCGGCCGTCGATTCAAGCCGTCCTTCCAGAACCTGGTTCGTGTCAAGAAAAGCCGTGTTTGCAGCCCGATGCGCCCGCCCTTCCAGCGACCGTGTCGCCGCCGGGGCGTTGCTGGCAAAGACATCCCGCTTCAGGCCGGTCGCGACCTCTTGCGCGAGGCGCGCGGCCTCGGCGGTCTGGCGGGCGACGATCTGGCGAAAGCCCATCGACTGCTGCAGGGTGGAGATGGTGGAGATCGTGGATATCCGTGTCATGGAAACAGCCCCTCGTTAGACAGCCGCAAGCAGCGTGTCGAGCATTGTGGAAACGGTGATCAGAACCTTGGCGTTGGCGGCGTAGCTTTGCTGGACGAGCAGGAGCTTCTGCATCTCGTCGTCTATGCTGACGCCTTCGAAATTCGACCGCGCCGAGGCTACGGTCTCGGAGGCCGCGCGGGAGGTTTCCGCCGCAGCTTCTGCGTTCGCACGGACGGCCTGCTGTCCGCCGACCAGGGCCGGGGCGAGCGCCGCCAGCGTCAGGCCGGCGCCCAACCCGCCGGTTGCGACCGTGACGACCTGCGAAAATGCCGTCAGCATCGCGTCAATCCGGCTCGCGTCGCCCGTCGCCACGCCCGCAATCCCGCCGGTCCGCAACCGGTCGGTCGACCCGCCAGCATCGGGATCGAGCGTCTCGTTCACAGCGATCCGACCGGCCAAGCCCGCCTGCAGCAAAGGCGAAAACGGCGCACCGGCGTCTGTGAACAGCCCACGCCCATCGGTCATCGGGTTGGCATCCTCGAACCCCTGAAGCAGCGCAGCGGCCATGCCGTCCAACTGGTCGCCGAAGGCTGGCAGCACCTGATTGCGCAAGTCCAGCAGACCGGACAGCGATCCCCCGCCAATCCCGCGCCCCGTTCCGCCCGGTGTGAGGTCGACCGACCCCGCCGTCAGCCGGCCCGTCGCCCCGTTATAGGCTACATCGAACACCTGATCGCGCACCACAAGCTCTGCCCCGGCTGCGGTGTAGACGCTGACCATGCCTTGGGCATTCGTAACGGTCTGGATGTCCATGTATTCCGACAGCGTATCGACCAGGCCCGCCATACGGTCCGCCACCTCGACCTTCGACAGCGCGTCGAGGGGCACCGACGCCCGCTTGTTCAGCACCGCCAGTTCCTGCATCGCGTCGTTCGCGGCGGCCACGTCATAGCGCAGGTTGAGGTCCACCTCCTGCGTGACGGTGGCGAGTGATTTGGTAAGACTGACCAGCGTTCGCGCAGCGTCCTTTGCCGACGAGATTACCTGGAGCTGCGCGGCACCCTGTGCCGGAAACGCGGAAAGCGTCACTAGCGAGGTTCGCAGCTTTTCCACCATTGCGGCTGGCGAAAAGCCCTCGCTCGGCTGCCCCAGATGGGCGGTGTAGGCGGCGATGCCCTCGGCCCGCGTCGATTCCAGGGCAAGGCGCGACCGGCCTGCCCTTTCCAGCCGCACCAGGAGCGTATCCACGCTGCGGTCCACCGTCCCGATCCGCGCTTCGCCGGTGTGGGCTGTGACGGTCGACACCGATTTTCGCGTAAAGCCCGGCCTGTCGGCGTTGGCAATATTGCGCGAGGTAACCTCGGTTTGCACGCCCGCGACGCCAAGACCGGAGGCAGCGATGTTCAGCGCGGATGACAGTGTCATGTCGAACCCCTCAGCGTTTCAGATTGTTGGCTTCTTGCAGCATCTCGTCGGCCGTGGTCACGATCTTGGCGTTTGAGGAGTAGGCGCGCTGGACCATGATCAGATCGGTCATCTCCTGCGCCAGATCGACGTTTGAATTCTCAAGTGTCCCAGACAGGATGTCGCCTGCGCCCAGATTGCCGGCCACGTTCAGCATCACCTCGCCCGAACCAAGCGTCAGTTTGTAGCCGTTGCCCGTCACCGACTCCAATCCTTCGGGGTTCATCACCGTGGCGACGGGCACTTCGTAAAGCGGTCTGCGAATTCCGTTCTCAAACACGGCCCAGACCGTACCGGCCTCGTCGATCTCGGTCGATGCCATGCTGGACACTTCCGATCCGTCGACAGTCACCTTCTGCGGTTCGTAATCGCCCGCGAACTGCGTCACGCCATCGTAAGTTCCCCGCGCACCAAGCGAGATGGTCAGCGTCTGCGGCACGGCGGCGTCGTCGATCGTCAGGGCCATGTTGCCGTCTGCATCGACCGAAAAGGCAGCGGGCGGCAGCAGTCCGGGATTGGCAGTGCCGGTATAGGCGCTTGGCGCAGCGGGAGTGGCTCCGGAATCGGAGAAGTCGACCTCGACCTGCCCGTAGACCAGGCCCGCGCGATCTGACACTTCAAGCTGCCAGCGGTTATCCACCGTCGGCGACGGGGTCCAGGTCAGTGTGACATTCTTTTCCGCTCCAAGCGCCGTATAATAGCTGACGGTGGATACGAAGGAGCCTTGCGTTCCCCCCACACCCGTTGCCCCCGCCGGAAGGTTGCCGCTGATGGTTGCCGTGGTCGAGGCAGCGGCGGACAGTTCCACGTCGCTGAGGTTGATCGTCCGGAGCGAGCCAAAGCTGCGCCGGTCAACCGCCCCCACGGTGCCGTCCGCCCCGTAGGCATAGCCGGCAAGGAAATAGCCGGCGTCGTTGACCAGATTGCCCTGCGCGTCGACGGTGAAGGATCCTGCCCGTGTCATGAGATAGTTCGCGGGGCTTGGATTGTCGGGCGTCCGGGAGACGACGAAGAATCCCTTGCCCTCGATCGAAAGGTCCGTGGGCCGCTGGGTCATCAGATTGGCCCCGGCCTCTGCGACCGTCGTCCCGGTCTTGGCATGGACGCCTGCCGTGTCACCGGAACTGACGGTCACCATCTGCGCAAAGGACCGCTTGTATCCAACGGTAGCCGTATTCGCGATGTTCTCGCCGATAAACGCCACCGCCGTCGCATTGGCCTTCAGGCCGCTGACACCGGCCTGCATCGCATTCAGAATAGACATGAAATATTCCCTTCGGGCTTGTCGATAAGAAAGAGCGGGGCGGCGCCCGCAGCAGTTGGCCGGCGTGTTGGCGCGGCCGGATGAGTGCGGGTCATGGGCCGTCACCTGTCGCGAGAAGCGCGTCAACCGACGCTCCGGCTGCCTCTGCGGTCGTGATAAGTGCGGATGCACCGCTGATGGAGAGACGCTCTCCGGCCAGGCGCGGTGCAGCAAGATTTTCAACGACCGCCTGCCGCACGGCAGCGCGGTCTCCGGTCAGACCGTCTGCAAAGCGCGCAGCACGCGCTGCATCTCCTGCTTCGCCTGCCGCCTGTGCTGCGCGCAAACGCTGTATCTGGTCGGCGTGGTCGATGCCGCGGTCAAAGGCCGCCAGCGCCGCGTCAAGCTGCCCCGTTGAAAGTGCCACTTCTGCAAGCGCCAGTTGCATCACCGGATCGGCGACCTCTGAGGCGCTGTCCACCTTCAAGGCCGAGAGAAGGAGGCCGGGAAGGAGAGCTGTCGATCCAGCTTGAAGGCGCAATGCGGCAAAGGGCGCCATCTGCTCGGGCGAGCGTGGATAACTGCGCCGGTCAAGCACGGCTCGCGCCCCTGCACGATCCCCCGCAGCCACAAGCAGGCCGGCGTGCTCAATCGCCATCGCATCAAGCAGTGCAGGGCTGGCGCTTTGAAGGGCTTCGGAAGACGCCCGCGCGATGGACGCGTATTCCGCACGCGCGGCTTCGCTTAGCCCCTCTTCGGCAAACCGGCGGGCAAGCGCAATGCGAGCGGGAACCCAGTCGTTGCGCCCGGAAAGCGACGGGTTCAGGCGACGCACGGTGGACAAAGCCTCGGCCAGAGAATTCACCGGGTCGACGATGATTTCGGCCAGGCGTTCGGTCATGACGCCGATCCGCGCATCGGCAAGGCCCGCTTCGGGCGTTCCCGGATGCTCCCGCAGGATCGTCGCCATTACCTCCACCGCCGTCGGGATGTCACCCATGTCCTCGGCAACCCGCGCCAGCCGGACCCGCAGGCGCAACGCGGAATCGTCTCCATGCCAGCGCGCCAGACCTTCTTGAAGCAGCCCGCTCACCTGAGGCAGCAGCGAGGGATCGTCACGCTCCAACGCCATATCAGCAAGGGCAACACGGGCTTCGGTGGCCCCGCGGTCTTCCCCCTCGGCGACACGGGCGAAGGTGTCGAACGCGAGGTCTTCTGCTCCCTGCATCATCGCCAGCCGCCCGCGCATGAGGTCAAGAAGGCCGGTCCCGTCCAGATCGGTCCCCGCCGGGGCAGCGGCAAGCATGTCTGCGGCGACTGCAGTATGGCCTGCGGCACGCGCGACGTCGAAGAGCAGCGGCAGGACTGCGGTGGCGACCGCCCGGCTTTGTCCGGTGAGGGCTTCGACAGCGGAGCGCAGCCGATCTTCGCCAACCGGCCGGCCGCCAATGGCGACGGGCCATAGCGGGTCATTCTTCCAGGCGTCAGGCAGATCCGCCGGAACGCCGCCGCCGAGCCGGGCGATGATGGCCAGATAGCCCGCTGCCCGGTCGCGTCCGGGGGCGTCAAGATCATCAGTTTGCGCCAGAACTGCCGTGATCACGCCGCGTGCCTCTGGAAGCAGCATCTGTGCGATGAGGAATTGAGCGTAGTCCAACTGCCGCGCCGGCCGAGCGGTGGGCGACCCTGACAGCATTGCATCGGCAAGCTTTGCGCGGAGGGTCAGATACGGCTCGTTGAACTGCGCCGTCGTGGCGTACTGCGGCGCGATAGGGAGGGTGACCTCGGGGAGGTTGACAAGGGAACCCGCGGTACTGGGCGCAGCCGCAGCAGTGGCCGCCAGGACGAAGGGTTTGCCATACCGTCGAAGCGGCTCCGCAATTTGCGAAAAACGACTCAGCAGCGCCCGGTCGGTGACTGTTTGCGGCTCCATGCTCAACCGGAACGATTCGCCGATGGGGTCGGACAGGAAAAAGAACTCGCTGCGGAAATCTCTGGCCTTCTCAGCCTGCGCATCGACTGCAGATGCCTGAACGAGCAGCAAAATCAGTGCCGGAACCAGGAAACGGGTATGAATGCGCAGTTCTCTCGGGCCAGCTTTTGCCCTGCCACCCTTCTCCGCATGCCGCCACTCCATCGCATTTTACCTTGATTTGCGAAAATACTAATCGTAGGTATATCCGCAGTTCGCGAATAATCAATGTCGCGTTTTGAGATCGGGGCACTGAATTGGAAAACACCGGGTATGTGGCCCTGTCGCGCGCAGCGATGCTGGAGCGCGCAACTGACATCACCGCCAACAACATCGCCAATGCCAACACGATCGGGTTTCGCGCGGCGCAACCGCTGTTCGAAAGCCTGATCGTCGACACCGGGGCTGAGGGGGACACGGACACCATGGCCTATGCCATCGAGACCGGAACGGTGTCGGACCTGACAGCAGGCGCCCTCGTGCCCACCGGCAACCCCCTGGATGTGGCCTTGCCGGGCGAAGGATGGCTGGCCTACCGCACACGCGACGGGCAGACGGCGCTTGGCCGCGATGGGCAGCTGGTCGTTTCCCCCACCGGCGATCTTGTCACTGCGTCGGGCGATCTTGTCCTTGATGCTGGCGGGGCGCCGATGACACTGCCACCGGATGCCGGAACACTCACCATTGCCAGAGACGGCACAGTCACGGCGGCAGATGGCGGTGTGCTTGGCCAGATCGGCGTCTTCGACGAACCAGGCATTTCAAGCTGGCAGCACCTTCGCGGATCGCTTCTTGTCCCGCGGGAGGGACAGGTCGCGCTGAACCCCGCTCTGGCGCCGGTCCTGATGCAGGGCCATCTGGAACAGTCCAACGTCAGCCCGATCACCGAGATGACGCGACTCATCAGCCAGCAGCGCGCCTACGAACGCTCGATGAGCCTTGCCACGGTCAGCGACGACCTTCGCAAGGAAACGCTCAGCCGGATCGGACCCAAGACATGAACAGTCTGCCAAACACGTATCTGGGAGAAATCGCATGAACGCCCTCGGCACCGCGGCCACCGGAATGCTCGCACAACAGACACAGGTGGACGTCATCGCCCACAACATTGCCAACTCCAACACGACCGGGTTCAAGGCCGGCCGGGCCGCGTTTCAGGACCTGATCTACCAGACCCACCGCCGCGAGGGCGCCCTGACCGGCGAGGACGGGGCCGCCCGTCCCGTGGCGGTGGACATCGGCCTTGGGGTGCAGACCACCGGCGTAATCCGCACCGGCACGCAAGGCGGGCTGGTGGCGACCGACAACCAGCTCGACCTTGCCATCGATGGGCGCGGCTACTTTACCGTCACCCGCCCGGATGGTTCTAGCGCCTATACCCGCGACGGATCGTTCAATCTGTCTCCGGAAGGCGAGATCGTCACGTTGAACGGTGACCTTCTGGAACCTGCGATGGTGGTTCCAGAGAACACCACCAAGGTCGAGATTTCGCCTGACGGGCAGATCATGGCCTACGTCGGCACCGAGGTGATGCCGCAGGTCCTGGGCAAGCTGGAGCTTGCTACCTTCATCAACGAAGCGGGCCTGAAATCGGTGGGCGACAACCTGTTTCTCGAAACATCCGCATCGGGAACGGCGGTTCCGGTCGAAGCTGGCGCGAACGGCGGCGGCGTTCTGCGCCAGGGCTATCTTGAACGCTCGAACGTCGACGTCATCAAGCAGATCACCGACCTGATCACCGCGCAGCGGGCCTACGAAATGAACTCGAAGGTTCTCACGACCGCCGACCAGATGCTGCAAACTGCAAATCAGATCCGCTGATGACGTTCCGGGTTCTGATCGCCGCCGTGCAGGCCGGCTTCCTGCTCTTGGCTCCTTCCGCCTTTGCGCTGGAGGCCGACCAGGGCATCGAAAGTCTTGTCCTGCTGCAGGAGGCGGTTTTGGCAGACCCGACCCTGACAATTCCCGACAATGGTAAGATCACGATCGTCCTGCCCGAGGGTACGCCGGAAATGGCGCTGGCGCTTGACGGATTCGCGCTCGACCCCCGCGCGGGGCTTTTTGCGGCCCGGCTTGTCCTGCCGGACGGCACGCGGCTCGGCCTGCGCGGGCAAGCTATCGTGACTGTTCCTGCGATGGTACCGCTCCGCCGCCTTTCGCCTGGCGAGACGATTGCCGAGGCCGACCTTGGCCCGGCGGACATTCCGCTGGCCAGCCTGCCCGGTGCGGCGCTTCTCCTGCGCGAGGAGCTTGTCGGCAAGGAAGTGCAGCGCGCTTTGACTGCGAACCGGCCCATTCCCGCGGCATCGGTGCGGGAACCTCGCGCGATCCGGCGGGGCGAGCAGGTCCTGATCACTTACAGCGGCGAGGGGATCGAGCTTACCGCCCCCGGGCGCGCCTTGCAGGACGGCGTCATGGGCGAACAGATTCGTGTCGTGAACCTTGCCTCCAATCGCACCATCACTGCGGTCGCGGCCGGATCGGGCCGCGTGACCGTCGAATGATCTTTTTCCTTAGGACACCATGAAACCCGCCTCGTTCCTCCCCCTCGCCCTCCCGCTTGTCATTGTCGCCGTCAGCGGCCTTGCCGGCTGTGCGAACTACTCTGAAAATCGCGACCCGCAACTGTCCGGAATGGTCCTGGACGACCAGACAATGCCCGAAATCGCGTCGATCAGTGTTCCGCAGGCTCCGCCAGATCAGACCCACGCGCCCTATCGCGCCGAAGCGGCCTCCCTCTGGCGGGCTGATGCACAGGGCTTCTTCGACGATAACCGCGCCTCCTCCGTCGGCGACATTCTGACGGTCGTGATCGAGATCGACGACGAGGCGCAACTTCAAAACGAGTCGGAGAGGTCACGTTCTTCCGGGAACGAGGTCGGCGACTCTACATTCCTCGGATACGAATCGAAGCTGGGGCGCTACCTGCCTGGTCTGGACGCCGAGGACCTGCCATCGGGATCGATGATCGACCTTTCAGCCAACAGCGCATCGCGCGGAGCAGGCTCGATCGCCCGGAACGAACGCATTCGGCTGCGGGTGGCGGCGATGGTCCTTCAGGAACTGCCGGGCGGGAATCTCGTAGTCGCAGGCCGCCAGGAGGTCCGGGTTAACAATGAACTGCGCGAACTGCGCATCGCCGGCATTATCCGAAGGGTCGATGTCGACATGACGAATTCCATTCCCTATGACCGCATCGCCGAGGCGCGCATTTCATATGGCGGCAAGGGCCAGCTCTCGCGGGTCCAGAAGCCTCGTTACGGCGAGGATGCGCTGGACGTCATCCTTCCCTATTGATGCATGGGCCACCGGAATGAGCATGGCTGAAGAAGCGACCGAGCCGCAGCCTGCACCCAAAAGGTTCCGGCGCCGCATGGTCATTCCGCTCGCTCTGGTGACGGCCGTCGGAGGGGGCTTCGTCACCGGAATGCTGGGCGGACCCCTCCTTTTTACCCCTGCGGGCGCTGCCTCCGGCTCTGCCATTGTCCAGGCTGATGCAGGGACCTTCCCCATCACTCTCTCTGGCGCCAAAACGCAGATTGTGGGCGCCAGTGTCGCGCTCCGCACCGACGCCCCCGATGGTGCCGGCCCGCTGCACGACGCACTCCTGGCTCTGCTCATCGAGGCATCTGCCCTGCCCCTGGTGCTGGACGGGCGGACTTCCCTGCCGGATCTGGAGAAGGTCGTGATGTCGATGGCGCAGGTTTCTGCGCCCTGGCTCGTATCTCTTGATCTGGAACCAGAAGAACCCGGTCAGTAACCTGACAAGGACGGCGGCCGCGAAGGCCGCCGCGCCTTTCAATCAATCCGGACGATCTGGTCGCTGGTCACTGCGCCGCCGCCTTCAAGGTCCAGGGACTGGCGCCCGTCCGCAAAGCTGACTGAGACGACCTTGAAACTAGCGTAGGTGTTGTACCCGCCGACCGGGTCGGTCGCCGCAAGCGCGATGCTGTAGCGGCCGAGTGGCAGGGCTGCACCGTTGGCGTCGGTTCCGTCCCAGGTCAGATTTACCATCTCGCCCGCAACGCCCGGCAGTCCTTCAAGCAGGCGCACAGGATTGCCCGCCGCATCACTGACGACAGCCGTCACGGATTCTGACGGGCCGCCAAGTTGATAGCTGAACGACGCTCCGCCTTCGCCGAGTTCGATCTCGTCCGACGGTACGGTGACCGTGCGCCCAATGAGCGACGATTCCGAAAGCGCCGCACTCAGCCCCAGCTGCGCGCGCAGCGCCTCCATCTGCTCGTTCAACTTCAACGATTGCTCCACCCCGGTGAGCGTCGCCAACTGGGCGATGAAGTCGGTGCCTTCGACCGGATTCAGGGGGTCTTGATAGCTGACCTGTGCCACCAAGAGCTTCAGGAAGTTCTGGTAATTGTCGGAAAGCCCGTCCGACGCTGCCTTTGCAGGCGGAGCAGGCGAAGTCGGGACATTGGGCGGGCTGGTTACGGTGGGCATTGCTGTCTCCTTCAAGTCACGATGTTCACGCGGTCGGCGCGGTTGATCTGCAGCACTGGCCTGTCAAGCTGCGGCTCTTCCGAGGCGTCCTCTTGCCCGGCTTCACCTGCCGGGACGCGGCCAGCCGGGAGCCCCGGCGCTGCGCCCCGCTGCCCCGTCCCGGACTGGAACAGATCCATGGAAAGCGAACCCGCTGCAGCCCCTTGGGCGGCCGAGAATGTTTGCGCGACTGCGTCCCGCTCTTGCCGCATCGCCTCAAGCACCAGCGGGTTCTGAACCCGCAGTGCGACATCAAGTGCCCCGTTGCGGCCGTCCTGCAGGACGACTTCGATGATGCCAAGACCGTGCGGATTCAGTCGAACCACCGTTTCTCCGGCAATTGCGGGAAGTGGGAAGATCCGGTCCAGCGCTGCCTGCACCAGCGGCGACCGCGGCGGTGGCGGTGCCTCTGCCGCGCTTGCGTGCGCAGCTTGCGTCAGCGTGGTCGAGAAAGACTGGTCGGACCGCATCTCGACAGGGCTCGTGGAGGGCGTTGCGAGTTTTGCATCCGTCGCGGCCCTGTCGGGTCCGGGCGCGCCCGAAACCGGCTCTGGCCTTGGAGCAGCCTTGTCCAGAGCAATGTCGTGCAGGAGCCTTTCCGGCGCGGACGCCGCCAAATTATCTTCGCTATGAACTGGTTGTGCTGCGGGCGTTTCGACGGCGCGGGCAGAGCCGGCTGAACCACGCGCAAAGACCTGCTCAATCCGCACTCCGCCCACCGCGAGGCGTTTTTTCCCATCGGTCTCAGGGCGTTGTTGACCGGGTGGAACAGGCGGAGCACCTGCGGCAGCGGCCGGAGGCTCAGCTTTTGGCGGCACCGCCCCCGGTTCCCCACTCTGCCCCTTCGGCGCCACCGGCTGTGCCGGACCGCCTTCTGCCGGAGCGAAGGACGGGCCGACTATGGCCGGCCTGAAAGCTGCGGCTCCCGGCTCAGATGCTGCCGTTCCGGCACTCACGGTCTGGCCAGGAGACTTGCCCTGAACAACTGCGCTCAATCCTCGTTCGGTCATAGCCTCGGTGGCGTTGAAAGCGTCGAGACCGCCCACTCCGTCGCGAAGGGGGACCGCGAGATCGGGGGCATCCTGAACGAAACCGTCCTTGGCCTCACCATGAACAACTGCCGGCAGGGCTGCGGCGAACGTCTTCGGCTCATCCGCACTCAGAGACGCGTCGGACAAGGGCGCAGCGGCCACATCCAGTGGGACCACGGCTGGGATAATGATCGGTGCGGGAATTGGAGCCACAGGTGCCTGTAGCTCCGGCAGCGACGCCATTTCATCAATGTCCTCAGGTGCTACCGCGCCGGCCCCATTATCATCCACCATTTCCAGAACCCGGGCTTCGATCTCTTTCAAAGCTGACGTTTCCTTTGGCACTTCGAAAAGCTGTCCGCTGCCAACCAGACTGGCAAAACTGTCCTCGTGCCCGGTGACAGTGGCTGGGGCGTCTGCACTTGCGCGAGGCGACATGGCCGCGAGCGGGCCCTGGACCGCCATCATGCCACTCCCTCCACGTTGGCCGAGGTAACGCCGTGACGAATCAGTTGGGTCTTCAGTCGCGACAGCGCCCGTGCCTCTATCTTAATCGCCTGTGCCTTGCTCACGCCAAGTCGGCTGGCAAGGTCGGTGACGCTGTCGGCACTCTCCACCCGGCGCCGCTCGACGAACAACCGGTCCCTTTCTGGCAAGGCGGCAAGCGCGGCCTCCAGCGCCCGCCCACGCAGGCCCTCGGTCTCCGTCCGAATCAGGGAGGCTTCGCAAGAATCGGAATCCGCGCCGATTTCAGGGGCGTCAGGCGCGTCCAAACGTTCGGGGTTGGTGGCTGCGTGAAAGAAGGCGCGGTCCAGTTCGCTTCCGCCGCCTTCGCGCAGGATCCTGACGTGGTGCATCGGCACTGCGACAATCGACTTCTCGCGGTAGAAGGTCCGCCGCATCGCCGCCTGCACGAAGGGGCGCGCATAAGCAAAAAACGGAGTGTTTGTTCGCGGGACATAGCCACCCAGGCAGTCAATCAAGGCAAGCGTGCCTTCGGACACCAGGTCATCCTGCATCGACGTCCCTCGCGACCAGGCCCGAGCCATAGCGCCTACGCGTCCTGCATTCGCCCGAAGCAGCCGGTCAAGTGCGCGGCGCGATCCCGTTTCGCACCACTCGGCAACCCAGGTGGCGTCCTCTGGCAGCGCCTCGACGGCGTGGCAGTCGGCAAAGCCGCCTTGTTGCATACTCTTCACACCCACCCCCATCACAGCGACATAGTCGCGACTCATCATGACATCGTAAACTGGATGTGCAATGATTTTCGCAATCTTCGTGCCGCGGCAGACAAGATTTTCAGTCTGCCTATTTTAGTTTTCGCAATATACGCTATGCTAAGCTTTGAGTAGACTGCGGCCTCTGCCCGCCGGATTGGAAAGTGTATCTGACCATGACAAAACCCACGTCGAACGCTCGGCCCATTATCATCAAGCGCAGGAAGAAGGTCGCGGCTGGTCACCATGGCGGAAACTGGAAGGTCGCTTATGCCGACTTCATGACCGCCTTGATGGCCTTCTTTCTGTTGCTCTGGATCCTGTCGGTTTCGGATAAGGAGAAACTGGTCGGCATCGCAGATTACTTCACGCCCGCCGCCGTCCCGCTGGTGGACATTGCTGGATACGACCCCGAGGCGGCCATTGCACGTGACGCGAAAGTTGACGAACCACCACTTCCCGATGCGGCCATGCAGGACAGTCCCGCCCTTGATCCGCCAGCGGACGCCAGCGGACAGGCCACCAATCCCTGGTCGACGTTCGTGGAGCGTATCCCTCCCGCACCTTCCGACGCCACTTCCGCACCGGCCGAGGTCGCTGTCGATCAGATGGCCGCCGCGCAGGCTGCGCTGGAAGACACGATGGCAAAGGGCAACCCGTTGGAAAGCCTTGCCGGCAACCTTATGGTCGCCCGCACGCCAGACGGCCTTGTGGTCCAGATCGTGGACCTTGGCGAAAGCCCGATGTTCCAGTCCGGCAGTGCGGAAGTAACCGAGGTTCTGGACCGCGTTCTTACAGAGTTTTCCACCGTAATCGGCGGGGTACCGATGGTCGTGAACATCACGGGACATACCGACTCGATTCCTTTTCGCGGCAACCCGGGCTATGGGAACTGGGAACTCTCGGCCGACAGGGCCAACGCAGCCAGGCGCGCACTTGAAGCGGCCGGTGTGCCTGCTGACCGCTTCCGGTCGGTCAGCGGGCTGGCGGATGTCACCCCGCTTATTCCGGAAAATCCGGAAGACGCCCGCAACCGAAGGATCACGATCGAACTGAAATTGATGGAGATTGTCACGCCGTCCGGAATTGAGAGCGAAACAGAAGTGCGGTGAAACGGCAGAAACGTTCGGGCTTTAGGCCGGTTCAGCGGGACGCCGTGTCCCACTGAACCTGTTGACCGAGACTGGTAATCCGCAGGAGACGCCGTCCAATTTCATCCTGGAACCCGTCGAGCTGACTGCCAATCTCGTCCAGCGAAACGCCGGTGTGGCGCAGCGTCGCTCCTTCGATCCGGCAGAGCATCCGGATTGAGTTCAGGGCGGTCACATGCTTTCGCATCTCCGCCAGATGGCTGGCAACCGTTGCAGCCTCCTGCATTGCACGGTCTTGGCAGATGAGAGCCTTTGACGCGTATAGCGACGCCACCCCGGTCAGGCGCTCCTGCTCTCGGGTTGCATCCTCGCCCCCAAGCGTGCCGTCGCGTGAAAAGGCGCCCGACATCTCGGCCAGAAGATCCGCCGAGTTCACAAGGAATAGGGTTTCAGACACCGACCGCGCGATACCGCCAAACCCGGCGTCTTTGTCCAGCGCGCGATTGTTCAGCCAGGACACCATGTCATTCGCTAAAAGGGCATAGTTGTCCGAAATTGCGCTCACCGGTCGCCCAAGTTCTCCTAGCTGCGACGCGGCGATCCGCAGATTCAGGGCGATCCGCAGCGCCTCGGTGAACATCGACTGCATACCGGTCAATTCCACTTCGATGCCGTCAGCAGCCTCGGCGGCAGAAAGGGTTCCGGCCCGCAGTACTCCCCTCCCGCCCACCTGGCGCGCCCGCTGCAACGCTTCCGTCGCCAGTGCGCGCGCCTGAAAGGAATCGTAGCTTGGAAACCCCGCGCGAGCCAGTTCGGCGACCAGATCTGCGGCGCTGTCTTGCGGCGAGCGTCCGGCAGCTTCTCTCTCGATCAGCCCCTCATAAACCGCCTTCACCCGTTCCAGAAGATCCGAGGTTGGCTTGACGCGCAACGACAGAAATCCATCCGCAAGCGGCACGATGACGGCGAAAACCCAGTAGTACCGCCCGTCGACAGAACTGTTGCAAACATAGGCTCCGGTAGGCTGCCCCGCTTTGATCCGATCCCACAGCAAATGGAACACGCCCTTGGGCATGTCGCGGTGCCGGATGATCTTGTGAGGCGCATTGATCAGCCTCTCCCAGGGGTGCCCCGAAACGCGCTGGAAGACCGAGTTGCCCGCCTGGATGACGCCACGGGGATCGGTGCGGGAAAAGAAGATTTCTTCGACACCGAATGGAACCTCGGCCTCGCCGGCTTGACCGCTTGCGCGCATGGGGGGACTCCACTCATTTGTTTTCGCAAACTTCCTTGTAGCTCCGCGGTTGGGCAAATGTCGAGAAGGCTTTTGCGAAAACCGATCATAGGATCACTTGCAACACAGTGCTGTTCTGCAAACGGGGTCAAAAAGTCATAAGAAATTACGGTTTTGGTCATGTTTTATGCCCCGAACAACTGGTGAACCCGCAGCAGCGCGAAGACTTAATGTCGGAGGGTGACGGAACTTGTTGCGAAAACGAGTTTCACGTTATAGTTTGCGATAATCATTTATGGGGGCCCAACGTGAACAGCTCAGCCGAACCTTCCAGTCTGCCCCAAACGGGCGCCCTCTGGACCCTTGCCGCACAGTCCGACCACAACGCACTGCAGCAATTCCAGGCCTTTCTTTCGGTCAACCGCCACCATGCCGTGTGCATCGACGCAGGCGATCTGCGCCGTCCTGACACGCTCTTGTTGCAGCTCCTTGTCGCAGCTTGCCGGGACTGGGTGGCGCGCGGCCTGACCTTCACGCTGACCGGCGTACCCGACCGCATCCTGACGCTGCTTCCGCTCTTGGGCCTGCGGCCTGACATGATCGGGACCGAGGCCCGCTGATGGCGATTACCGTCCTTGCAATCGACGACTCCCGCACGATGCGCAGCATGGTCCGCCGCGCGCTTGGTGCCGCAGGATTCATCTGCGAAGTGGCCGAAGACGGCGTTGAAGGCATCCGCCGGTTCGCTGAACTCCGGCCCGACGTCATTATCACCGATATCAACATGCCGCGGATGGACGGTTTCGGGGTGATCGAAGCCATTCGCCAGGATGCCGCCAACCGCGCCGTTCCGATCCTCGTCCTGACCACCGAAACCGCGCCGGAATTCAAGGCCCGCGCCCGCTTGGCGGGGGCCACCGGCTGGATCGTGAAGCCGTTCGAGGACCAGTCACTCGTTCAGGTCGTGCGTCGTGTGACAGGGAGTTTGTAATGGCCGGACAAGACAGTTTTCGCAATCTGTTCTTCGAGGAGGCCGAGGATCTTCTTGGCACCCTCGCCGACGACATCGCCCGCCTGAAATCCGGTGAGCGCGACGAAGAGATCGTCCACTCCATCTTCCGGGCGGTCCATTCCATCAAGGGCAGCGCGGGGGCCTTTGCCCTCAAGCATCTGGTAAGCTTCGCGCACCGCTTCGAAACGGTGCTTGACGCCGTGCGCAGTGACCGTCTGGCCCTTACCCCCGACCTTCTGAGGATCGTGGAACGGTCGGTAGACCACCTCTCCGTCTTGACGGAAGCCGCCCGAAACGATCGCGGCACCGATCAGTCCACGTCGGATGCGGCCCTTGCAGTGCTGGACGCCTGCCTTGAAGGCGGCGTCGACGTCGGTTCAGGCTCGACCCTGCCGATGGCAGAGCGCGTTCTCGTCTTTTCCTTCGCACCACTTGCACTCGACTTCGACGACGGCGAGGCCAAACCGTCAGCTCAGGCCTTTACCATACGCTTCCGCCCCCATCCGGCGCTTTACGACAACGGGCATGAACCGGCGCTCCTGATCGCGAACCTTGCCGAACTTGGTTCGATCGAAACCGATCTTGACCTCTCCACGCTTCCTGACTGGTCGTCCCCTGACATCATCGAACCTGCCTTCTCCTGGGTGATCCGCATCGAGACATCTGCCGGTCTCCCTGCCGTGCAGGAGGTCTTTGAATTCGTCGAAGGCCTCTGCGAGCTTTCGATTTCCGAAGAGCACGCCCCCGACGCCCTGCCCGCTCCGTTCGACACCTTCGCAGATGCAGTGTCGGCGGACGTTCCGTTCAGTCCCGTGCCCGACCCGGCTGCCGCCAGAATTGCGACCATGAAGCTGACCGAGTCGCCGCCGGTTGCGCCGCCCTCGCCCGCCGTTGCCGCGTCTGCTCCCGCATCCGATGGCACTGCCCCCCAACCCACACTGCGCGTCGATCTGGACCGGATCGAGCGGCTCTTCAACGCGGTGGGCGAGCTGATCATCAACCAGTCAATGATCGCGCAGCGGGTCGATGACCTGCAGATCCAGTTCGACACCGACATGACGGCGCATGTCGAAAGCTACCGTCTTCTCGCCCGCGACATTCAGGAAGCGGTCATGGCGATCCGGGCTCAACCGGTCAAACCGCTTTTCCAGCGCATGTCCCGCATCGTGCGCGAGGCCGCCGAAGGGACCGGCAAGCAAGCCCAGATCATCATGCTGGGAGAAGCCACCGAAATCGACAAGACTGTCGTGGAACGCTTGGCCGATCCTTTGACCCACATGGTCCGCAACTCTGTCGACCATGGGCTCGAATCGCCAGAAGACCGTCGCATCGCGGGCAAGGATCCAGCCGGCACGATCTGGCTGTCGGCGGCCCACCGATCAGGCAGCGTCGTCATCACCATCCGTGACGATGGCGCGGGGCTCAACCGCGAAAAGGTGCTCAAGGTAGCCGTTTCCAAAGGTCTCGTTCCCGAAGGCGCCGACCTGTCGGAAGCCGAGATCGACAATCTGATTTTCCTGCCCGGGTTCTCCACCGCTTCGGCCACATCGCTTCTGTCGGGCCGAGGCGTGGGCCTAGATGTCGTGCGTACTGCCGTGCAGGCGCTTGGCGGGCGTGTGGGCATCACGTCGCGTCCGGGCAAGGGCACCGAATTCACCATCTGCCTGCCCCTGACCCTTGCAGTCCTCGATGGGATGCTGATCTCGGTCGGCGGCACCAGCATGATCGTCCCAATCTCGGCTGTGCTGGAAACGATCCGCCCGCTTCCGGGCGACGTGCAGCAGATCGGCCCTGACGAGCGGCTGTTGTCCATCCGCGGCCGCTACGTTCCGATCATCGACCTGGCCGAGGCTCTGGGCTTTCCGCCGGCAGAGACCGACGACCCCGCGATGCTCCTTCTCCTGGTAGAAACCGAGGCCCGGGGAACCTGCGCGCTTTTGGTCAACCGCGTCCACGACCAGCGGCAGGTCGTCATCAAGGGGCTCGAAGGCAATTACGGGCAGGTCGCGGGCGTCTCGGCAGCGACCGTCCTTGGTGACGGCCAGATCGCGCTCATCCTCGATCCCGACGGCATCGTCGCCCCGTCCTACCTCGGCAAATCCCTGGCGGGCGCCCAGCGCGTTGCCGCACTGACATGATGGAAGTTCAGAAAATGCAGGATCCGGCAACCTCCCTTGGCGAAATCGAACTCGTCGTCTTCTGCTCGGGCGGGCAAAGCTTTTCGCTCGACATCCGATACGTGCGCGAGATTCGCGGGCAAAGTGCGATCACCCAGCTGCCCCACGCCCCGGAAGAGGTGCTGGGCGTGATGAACCTGCGCGGCGCGGTCATTCCGGTCTTTGACCTGTCAAGCTGCTTCGGCCTTGGTCCCACTGCCGCCGATCCCCGCAATGTCATCATGATCGCCATGAACGGTGCCCGGATGATCGGGCTTCTGGTGCAGGCAGTGTCCGAGATCGTCTCGATCCAGCACAGTTCGATCCAGGATGCACCGGCAATGCTGGGCGGACCGGCGCAGAGCCACATTTCTGGCCTCATTCCCTTGGCCGATGGCATGAGCCGCGTCATCGACCTGCCGGCGCTGATCCAGCGTCGGCTTCCGGTGCCCGCATGACCAGCTCTGCGCCCCGCTCCGATCCTGCAACGCCGATCGCGATGACGAGCGCCGATTTCGGTCGCATCGCGCGCAGCGTACAGGGCGAGTTCGGCATCTTCCTGCCAGAGGCGAAGAAGGACCTCGTCTATTCGCGGCTGCTCAAGCGGGTGCGCGCACTTGGGTTGCCGGACTTTGCCGCCTACTGCAACCTGGTCGAAAGTCCCCCAGGAGCCGCTGAACGCACCGAGATGCTGTCAGCACTTACCACCAACGTCACTCATTTCTTCCGCGAGATGCACCATTTCGACCTGTTGCGGGAAAAGGTCCTGCCCCCCCTCCTGCACGCCGCGCGCAACGGGGCACGAGTGCGCCTTTGGTCGGCCGGCTGCTCTTCGGGGCAGGAACCCTATTCCCTCGCCTTCACCGTCTTGTCGCTTCTGCCTGAAGCAGCACGCCACGACATCCGTATTCTCGGGACTGACATCGATCCGCAGGTCATCGCCCGCGCCCGCGAAGGCATCTACCCCGCAGCTGACCGCGATACGATACCGGCGCCGATGCTGTCGCAATTTACCGAGCGGACCGCCGAAAGCTTTCGCATCGGCGATGCAGCCCGGGCGCTGATCTCCTTCGCACCGCTCAACCTGATGGACGACTGGCCGATGCGCGGCTCGTTCGACGTGATCTTCTGCCGCAATGTGGCGATCTACTTTGACGCGGCCACACAGGAACGGCTCTGGCAGCGATTTGCGGGCGTCATGCGTCCCGGTGCGCATCTTTTGATCGGCCATTCCGAGCGCGTCGCCGGACCCGCCGAAGCCAGCCTCGAAAGCGTGGGCATCACTGCCTACCGCCTTGCCGGACAAGCCCCAGAGAAACCGAACCAGACAAAAGCGGAAAGAACCATAGCATGAGTGTGCGCGAAAACCTGCGTGTCATGGTGGTCGACGACATGGGCGTCAGCCGCGCTCTCGTTACGAACGCGCTAGAGGAAATGGGCGTCGTCCACTACTCCGCCGAGGCCGATCCCAAGGCGGCGCTTGCCAAATTGACCACTGCCCCCGTTCACCTCGTGCTTTGCGACATGAACATGCCGGGGATGAACGGGCTGCAACTGCTTGAAGCGCTTCGCCGGCATCCGGCAACCGCCAACATCGGCTTCATGGTCATAACCGGCTCGCCTACGCCGGAGATCATCCAGCAAGGGCAGAAACTGCGCCTGAACAACCTCGTGGCAAAACCATTCAGCACCGCCACCCTGCGCACTGCAATCGAACAGGTAATTGGAAAACGGCTATGACCACTGCCACCAAACCCATCCGCGCAGGGGAACTCCTTAACCGCGCCGCGCTGGAAATCTGTCTCTGCCGCGCGCTGGTCAGCAAGGTGGAGCATTCGCTTGAAGAACATCATGACTCGCGCTCCTATCCGGACCTGCAGGGGCTTGACCTGCTGCACCAGACCCTTGGTGACATCGCCACCTTGTTGCGCGCAATCGCCGAGGCGAGCCAACTCAGACCCCTCGTCATCGAGGACGCTGAGCCACTGATCGCACCCCTGCGCCTTGGCGCGGTGCGGGCACGGTTGCGCAGCAACGCTCATGACGCATTCCACGCCGAAAGGGAACACCATGTCGAACTCTTCTGATCCGACGCCGTCGGCTTCACGCCCCATTCCGGCATCCGCAACGGGGTTACCTGTCAAATACAAAGGAATCCCGCGCATGGATATCTCGGCCATAAAGTTGAAGACAAAGATCCCCTTCGCCATCGTCGGCGTCAGCATAGCAGTTGCCATGACGCTTCAGGCGCTCAGCTATTTCGAGCTGCGCGCAGAGACCATCGAAAGCCAGGAAGAGCGCTTCGTGGCACAGGCCGAGATGCTCTCACGCAACCTCACGGAATGGGTAGAGAACGCGCGCGTGACCGCAGTGGAGTTGTCCGCTGCACCCGCTGTCGTCCAGAAGCTGCAAAATTCCGCCGGCTCAGAGGTGGCGCTGGCGCTCCCGGCCCCACAGGCGGATTTCTCCGGGTCTCTGGATGCTTTCATCGATGACTTTGCAACCTATTCAGGTGCGGACGACATCATCGTCATGGACATGCAGGGCCGCATCGTCCTGACCGGGGATGACGAAATCCCTGTCGGCACAGACATCTCCGACAGCCTTCTCGCCAGCACCTCGCTTGCGCCCGCATTTGAACGTACGCGCGACACGCCCAAGGGCGAGGCTGTCTTTGTCGGCTTCTCGGGCTACGAGCCACTGAACGGAATGCCGTCCAGCTTCGCCTCCGCCCCGATCTTTTCACCCGATGGCACCCGGCTAGGGGTGATCTCCATCCAGCTGCAACACGACGAGCTTCTTGAATACCTGTCCGAAAGAATGACATTCGGGGAAACCACCGAAGCTTTCGTCGTTGCTCCTGAGTTCCGCGCCGCGAGCGGTTCGCGCTTTGAAAACTTTGCGCAAGGCGACGTGCTGGTTCAGTCACCGCAAGTCGCAGCCGCTCTGCTTGGGTCGGAACCGGCGTTCTTCCAGCACGTGCCTCATGTCAATGCCGCAACGAGCCCGACGGATATCGGCTTTGCGACCGCTCTGCCTGTTGATCTCTTCGGCGAGAAATGGGGCATCGTCATGGAAAAGGACGAAGCTGACGTTCTTCATGATCTGGGTCCTCTGCTCACCAAGCAGCTTGTTGTAAGCCTGATCGCCGCGGTCGCGACCCTGGTCCTCGGCCTGCTGATCGGCCGGTCCATCACACGCCCGCTTGACCGTGTGACCGGGGCAATCCACCGCATCGGCGAAGGAAACTACGACGTCGTGGTTACCGATACAGGACGCAAGGACGAACTGGGCGACATCGCAAAGGCAGTTGAACGCCAGCGCAGCCTGATGCAGGAGGCCCGCAGGCTTGAAGCCGAACGCGCGCTGCAACAGGAAGAACTGCGCCGTGTTGTGGACCATATGCGCAACGGGATGCAGCGGCTTGCCGAAGGCGACCTCTGTTCACCAATCCAGCAGGGTTTCAGTACCGAATACGAGGTGCTGCGCGAGAACTACAACCAAACCCTGACCAAACTCAACGGCACGATCTCACAGGTCGTCGGCGTCGCCGAAACCATTCGCGCCCGGTCGACGGAGATCAACCAGGCTTCCGTCGAACTGTCGCGCCGCACGGAAAACCAGGCTGCGGCACTCGAAGAAACGGCTGCGGCGCTGGATGCGTTGGCCGTCAGCGTGAAAGCCAATGCCCACGGCGCGTCCGAAGTGGAATCCACTGTCCGCACCACCCGCGCCGAGGCCGAGGAAAGCGGCAACGTCGTCAAGGCCGCCGTTCTGAAGATGACCGAAATCCAGAAGTCGTCTGAGCAGATCTCCAACATCAGCGGCACGATCGAGGATATTGCCTTCCAGACCAACCTTCTCGCGCTCAACGCCGGCGTCGAAGCGGCGCGGGCAGGTGATGCGGGCAAGGGCTTTGCCGTGGTCGCTTCCGAAGTGCGCGCCCTTGCGCAACGGTCTTCGGATGCAGCCAAGGACATCAAGGCCCTGATCACCGCAAGCGGCCAGCATGTCCGCACCGGGGTAGACCAGGTGAACCGCGCCGGAACCGTGATCGAAAACATCGTGGTCCGCGTCGCGCACATCTCGGACCTCGTGTCGAACATCGCCAGCGGAGCGGTCGAACAGGCCTCGGGCCTGGGTGAGATCAACATCGGTGTCACCCAGCTTGACCGGGTGACACAGCAGAACGCGGCGATGGTGGAGGAATCCTCAGCCGCAAGCCAGGGATTGCAGCAGGACGCGACAACACTCGCGGGCCTGGTCAGCCACTTCCGGATCCAGCCCGGTCAAGCGACCGCCGCCCTGGCACCGACCGTTGCCGCATTCGTCGTCCCTGACACCGTTGCCAACAGCGGTTCGGCGCCCGTGACCCGCCTTCGCGCGAATTCCGAAACACCGCAGGGCATTTGGCAGGATTTCTGACGCCACTCCGAAGACCGCCGGGGCGGCAGTCAACCGTCGCCCCGGCTGAATACATGCACTACGCGCTCAGGAGAATTCGTTGGCCCGCATCCGCACCATCATCGCCGTGCAAAGCCCGATCTCCCGCGCGCTTATCGGCCGGCTTCTCGCCCGCCTGCCTTTGGTCGACGTCGTTGGCGAAGCCTCGACCGTGGCTGAAGCCCTGGCGCTCCTGCCTCAAACCCGACCCGAACTGGCAGTCCTCGGGGCCGGGTTGGCTGCTTCGGGCGAGGCGGAGGCTCTCCGCACCGCCCTCAATGAGGGATCATGCCGTTGGATCGAGGTTGCGGCTCGCACCCCGACTGCCGCCTCCAGCGCCGCAGCCTTTGACACGCGCGGGCTTCCGCTCCTGTCCGCCGGACTTGCCGACCATGAGGCAACCCTTGCCCTGCAAGGCGTTCTTTCCTCCCCGATCGACACAACTTTTCCTGCGACGCACCGTGCGTCCTTTCCCGGGGCCCCACTCGTCCCACAAGCCGAGGACCGGTTCCTGCTCATGGGCGCATCCACCGGCGGTGTGGACGCCTTGCTGGAAATACTCGCGGCCTTTCCGGCAGATTGCCCACCAACTGCGATTGTTCAGCACACCGGGCGCGGCAACGCCGCCAGCCTGATCCAGTTGCTTGGCAAGAAGTGCAAAGCCGAGGTCGTGGCGCCGCGCGACGGGATGGAGCTTCAGCGCGGCATGGTCTGCATCGCTGCCGGGGGCGACCAGCACCTTCGCATTCGTGCCGGCTCCTCTCTGCGCTGTCTGCTGCACCGCGGCCCGCCGGTGACCGGCCACCTGCCCTCCGTCGATGAGCTTTTCAACTCTGCCACCGCGTGGGCGGACCGCGTCGTCGCGGTGATCCTCACCGGCATGGGGCGAGACGGCGCCGCCGGACTGGCGGCCCTGCGCAAAGCCGGTGCCATTACCATCGCCCAGGACGAAGCCACCTCGCTGGTCTATGGAATGCCCCGTGCAGCCTGGGAACTCGGCGCCGTCGAGCACCTGCTTCCCCTGTCCGAAATCGCGCAGGCCGCACTTAAGGCCACCCAGCGCGAGACCGTCCGATGACGATCACGACAGACCGACTGGTCACGCTGACGCAAGGAGATTTCCTTGCGTCACGCGATCCCATCGTCATGTCCACCATCCTCGGCTCTTGCGTGGCCGTCTGCCTTCACGACCCGTCCAGCGGCGTTGGCGGCATGAACCACTTTCTCCTTCCTGACGGCGGAGAGGCGCAGAACGCCTGCCCCGAGCGCTACGGGGTCAACGCGATGGAACAACTCATCAACGCCGTCCTGCGTCTCGGAGCGCGCCGCGCGGGGTTGGTGGCAAAGGCGTTTGGCGGGGCAAACATGTCGCCCCGCCTCGCCCCCATCGGCGATGGCAATGCCAGCTTCGCGCGCCAATTCCTTGCAACCGAAAGGATCGACTGCATTGCAGAAAGCTTCGGCGGGAAGAATGCCCGCCGTGTCCTTTTCTGGCCGCAGAGCGGCAAGGCCCAGCAAATGATCGTGCCTGGCACCATCGACGAGCCGCGTCTGCAAGTCGAGCGGTTGGCCAAGCCGAACGTAACCCTTTTTTGAAGGCGCTGCTGGCTTCGGGAAATGTTGCTGGCGTTAGCTCACAGCTCGGAGTTTGCGGGCAAATCGCCGACTTTGTAAGTCCGATCACAAACCGGGCAATGGCTCCGCGACCCCCTGAAAGCCCCGATCAAAGGTCTGGGCCTTCAATACCGGCAAGTCAGGTGCCTTTTTGCCGCTTGTATCATCGGGCGCGGGGGTCCACCCCAGTCTTGGGATAACGTTTCCAAACCTTCAAGGACAACCGGTGACCATCGCGAGACGCATTTCAGTCGCCATCCTCTTGATCGTCTTCGTCGCCTTTCTCTCGGAACGGGCTGGCCATTGGCAAACCGGACGGGACGATCTGGCGCCGCTGGCGCTGGTTCGGGGCGACCCAGCAGTTGCGGCCACGGGCCGTATCTGGATCGACACCGATGCCGCTTGCGGGGCGGCCCTCCGCACCGATCCCGACGACTGTCTGGCGATCCTTTGGCTCGGGTCGCGTGGGGTAGACATCGTGGGATTGTCGACAAGCTTCGGGAACGCGACTGGGGATGTCGTAGCCGACCGGACCGGCGCACTTATTGCACAAATGGCGGGTGACGGTCGGGAGGTTCCTCCGGTGTTCCGGGGGTACGGCGCCCCCCGCGAGCCCGGGGCGGCCCTGCCGCCCGGCGTAACCGCCCTGCAGTCGGCACTTGAAGCGGGCCCGCTGACGATCCTTGCCCTGGGTCCGCTGACCAATCTCGCGGCTGCGCTGGACGGTCGCCCCGATTTGCAGCGCAACGTGATCCGCGTCGTCGCCGTCATGGGTCATCGCCCTGGTCATCTCTTCCACCCGACCGAAGGCGAGGGAACGGGTGCAGCGTTTGGGCATGGACCGATCTTTCGCGACCTGAACCTATCCGTAGACCCCGAAGCGACGCGGGCTGTGCTTCGCCTTTCCTTGCCAATGACCCTGATCCCATATGACGCTGCCCGGGCGTCGCTGATCACAGGTGACGACCTTGACGCGCTTGCCCTGCAGGGGCCACCCGAGGCTTGGATCGCGCAGACCGCCCGGGCATGGCTGACCTTCTGGAACGAAGATGTGGGCGTGTCGGGATTCTATCCATTCGACTGGATCGCCGCCGCCTATCTGACCGATCCCGACCAGTTCAGTTGCGCCTCTGTGACCGCCCGGATGACCCGGGAGTGGGATTTCTGGCTGATGCCACACGAAAGCCTTGTCGTCGAGCCGCGCAACGGTGCGATAGAAAGAGACGATATCGACGTATTGTATTGCCCGGAAACATCCGCGGTGCTGCACAGAGTTCTGATGGGCCCGTGATCCCGCCGTCTTGAAGGAAGCAAGAATGCGGGTCCGGCGACCGGCGGGGTGCATTTGCCCGCCATCAACGCCCCCGGGACGACCAAGCCGGCATGGACACGCATCAATGCGCGCCCACGCCATAGAACCGCCACCTCCTGCATGCGGTTTAAGGGGTGGGTTGGCAGGAAGGCTATTCGTTCAAGGCGGCCTCAAAGACCACCACCGATTGCCAACCGATCTGGATCGATCCGCTTTCGATGGCATTCGCGACCACGGGGTCCAGTGCCGTATCTATGCGTCGGTGCCACGATCCTTCTGGCAAATTGAATCTGGCATCGTCGCCGGGATTGAGCACGAAGAGCAGGTCAGCCTCCCCAACCGTCGACCGATGGTACCGCAGGGCAAGCGCACCATCCGCGGACCAATCGCCGTCCTGCATCATGCCCTCTGCATGCCACCAGGTGACCTCGGGCCCGCTGCCCTCACCGGGAGCCTGGGCAAAACGGGCATCGGCCAAGTCCGCCTTGGCCCGGAAACGGCTGATTTCGGCGACAGCATCAATCAGCCGTGTGTCGGTGGACCCCCAGTGCAGCCAGGATGTTTCGTTGTCCTGGGCGTAGGTGTTGTTGTTTCCACCCTGGCTTTGTCCGAACTCGTCCCCGCCAAGGATCATCGGCACGCCTTGGGACAAGAAGAGCGTGGCAAGCATCGCCTTTGACCGGCGATGCCGCGCCTCCTGGATACCAGGGTCGTCAGTCGGCCCTTCGACGCCAAGATTGTGGCTCAGGTTGTTATCATGGCCGTCGCGGTTGTCTTCACCGTTCGCGGCGTTGTGCTTGCCGTCAAAGCTGACCACATCGCGCAAGGTGAACCCGTCATGCGCCGCCAGAAAGTTGATCGAGGAGGTGGCGGGACGCTGGGAGTGACCGAACTGCACGGGAGAGCCCAGCAACCGCTCGGCGATCCCTCTCCTGAACCCCGGATCGCGCCGCCAGAAGGCCCGCATGTCGTCACGGGCCTTGTCGTTCCATTCCCGGAACGGGAAGGGAAAGCCGCCGACCTGGTATCCGCCTGCGCCGATGTCCCAAGGCTCGGCAATCAGCTTGACCTGCGACAGCACCGGGTCCTGACGGACTGCCGCGAAGAAGGAGCCCTCCCGCTCGAACCCTTCAGCCTCTCGGCCAAGAGTCGACGCAAGGTCAAAGCGGAATCCGTCGATATGCATGACCTGCACCCAGTAACGCAAACTGTCGATGACCATCCGCATGACCATCGGATGCGCCACATTCAGCGTGTTGCCGCAACCGGTCGTATCAAAACAGTGCCGCCTGTCCTCGGCCAGCAGATAATAAGAGGCGTTGTCGATCCCCCTGAATGAGAGGGTAGGCCCTAGCTCTGACCCTTCGGCCGTGTGGTTGTAGACGACGTCCAGGATCACCTCGATCCCGGCGCTGTGCAGACGCCGAACGACTGATTTCACTTCTTCCGGACAGCCGCTTTTCAGGTAGGCACGTTGAGGCGCGAAGAAGGACAAGGTGTTGTAGCCCCAGTAGTTCCGCAAGCCTTTGTCCAGAAGCATCTGGTCGTGGATGAACCCGTGGATCGGCAGCAGTTCGACCGCGGTCACGCCGGTGCGCTTGAGGTGCGCGATGACGGCGTCAGACCCGAGTCCCGAAAGAAACCCCCGGTCAGCCTCCGGCACGCCCGGATGCATCATGGTTGCACCCTTGGCATGCACCTCCCAGATCAGGGTGTCTTCCCATCGATGACGCAAGGCATTTTCCGCTTCCCAGTCAAATTCGGGGTCGGCAACCACCGCCTTCGGGACGAAGGGCGCGGAATCTCGATCGTCACGGGTCAGGTCGTCACCGGAGTGGCCAAAGACCGCCGGATCCCATACGAGATCCCCCCGCAATTCCCGAGCGTAAGGGTCCAGCAGCAGCTTTGCAGGGTTGAACCGGTGGCCTGCCTGCGGGTCCCAGGGCCCGTGCACGCGGTATCCGTAGACCTGCCCCGGGCCGACACCACGCAAATATCCGAACCAGATGCCTCCTTGCATGTCTGGCAGATCAAGACGTCCAATCTCCGCAATGCCCTCCGGATCATAAAGGCAAAGCTCGACCCTTGTGGCATTTTCGGTGAAGAGGGCGAAATTCGTGCCCTCGCCATCCCAGTTTGCACCAATTGTATCTGGCCGCGCCATGGTTGCATCAAGCTCGATGCTCGGGAAACCCTCGTGGAACATGGTATACTCACAGGTTGGGCCGGACGGTGCCGACCGGAGAAATGATCAGTCTTTCACATCTTCGGGCTGGTCGAGGGGATGGCAGCCCGTTTTGCCCCCCTCCCCTGCAATGCCGTTCGCAATCTCGGCGCCGATCTCTCCCACTCAGACAGTTTGATTTCAGCCGTTGCCTGCGCCTTCAACAACGCCGCGCCTGGGTCAATGCCGGTTCGCCCGGTGCCAATGATTGGAATGCGCCGCAAAGATTCACCATTCGCTTCGCTTGATCTGGCAGCGCAACGCAGCGGAGCAGGCCACGGTTCCATTGGAATAGTAGTCGAGTCCAACCGCCCAAGCCCCCAGTCCGGGGGACTTTAACCCGGAAGCATTCGCGCCGCAGAATGGCAGCAGATGGCGACAGTGCAGCCTCACCAGGCTTTCGGTGCCAAAACATCATTGAAAGGACGGCTTTCAGTAACTGCGCGACATGACCATACCGGGCACGCCGCCGCCCAACGGGGGCTCGCATGTCTGCGGAAGAAACCACGGCCCCGTCGCCGGGATGCGGTCTGGGGTGATCCTGCAGCCATAGGCGCGTTCCAGAAGATCGGTCTGCAGCACCTCGGATGGCGCCCCGTGTGCCGCGAGTCGGCCGTCAATCAGAAACGCGACGCTATCAGAGAACATTGCCGACAGGTTCAGATCGTGCATCACGGCCACGACCCCGCCCCCGGCATCGGCAAAGCCGCGCGCCAGACGCATGACCTGCAGTTGATGCCCAAGGTCGAGGCTCGAAACCGGCTCGTCCAGCAAAAGCCAGCGCGGTCCCTGCGGCCCAACCGGCTCCCACACTTGCGCCATGACACGGGCCAAGTGGCCGCGCTGGCGCTCCCCTCCCGATAGACTGTGGAAGGCGTCACCCTCGCGCTCGGCGAGCCCCACGGCTTGCAGTGCAAGCGTCCTGACGTCGGGCCGGTCGAAGAAATCCCCGGCCTCCAGACCCATCGCGACGATCTCGCCCAGCGTGAAGGTGAAGGCGACCTCGGTCTCCTGTGGCAGGACTGCTCGGGTCCGGGCAAGCTCGGCGGCACCGCAGCGCGCGACGTCAAGTCCGTTCAGTCGAACGAGGCCCAGTGCCGGAACCTCTCCCAGCACGGCTTTCAGAAGCGTGCTTTTCCCTGCACCGTTTGCGCCGCAGATTGCGAGCACTTCGCCCGCCCTTGCCTGAAGGCTGACACCTTCCAGCACGCTACGGCGCCCAAGCCGGATATGCAGATCCTGTATTTCAAGCATCTCAGCGTCCGCGCAGATGCAGGTTGTGCAAAAGCATCCACAGAAACACCGGCGCGCCGATCAGGGCGGTGATGATCCCGATGGGAAGCTCGGCCGGGGCGACGATACTGCGCGACACCAAGTCGGCCAGCACCAGGAGCGCCCCACCCAGCATGGCGGCGTTCGGCAGAAGGCGGCGGTGGTCTGGCCCCTGCACCTGCCGGAGGAGATGCGGTACGACCAGCCCGATGAACCCGATCCCGCCCGACACCGCGACCGATGCCCCGGCCGCAGCGGCCGTGGCGAAGATCGCCAGCCGTTTCAGTCGCTGAACATCCGTGCCCATATGCGCCGCCTGCGCCTCGCCCAGCGCCAGCGCGTTCAGCCCGCGTGCGAGGCGGGGTGCCAGCAGAAGCGCAAAGCCAATGAGCGGGGCGGCCGCGGCAAGCTTCGTCCAAGTGGCGCCGGCGAGAGAGCCCATGCCCCAGAACGTCAGGTCGCGCAGTTGCCGGTCGTCCGCGATGTAGGTCAGCACCCCGGTCGCCGCCCCGGCGAGCGCCGAAAGTGCGATCCCGGCCAGCAGCATCGTCGCAACCTCTGTTCGCCGCCCATTCGTCGCCACGCGGTAGAGGAGGAGCGTCGTCGCCCACCCTCCGAGCCCTGCCGCGACGGGAACCAGCCATGTGCCGAAGATCGCAGCCAGACCCGCGGGCAAAAGGCCGCCCAGCACGATGGCAAGAACCGCTCCCAAGCCCGCCCCGGCACTGACGCCGACAATCCCGGGATCAGCCAAGGGGTTGCGGAACAGACCTTGTAGAAGCACCCCAGACAGCGCCAGCGCCGCCCCCACTGCCAGCCCCAGGGCCAAGCGTGGCAGGCGGATGTCATAGAGCACCACCCTGTCACGGGCCGATAGCCCCTCACCCAGCAACGCCCTCAGAAGCTCACCCGGCCCAAGGCCTGCAGCTCCGGTGGACAGCGACAGCAACGAAGCCAGCAGAAGGAACCCCACCAGCCCAAAGGTCAATCTGGCAGGACTGCAACGGGCGATGATCACGCCAGAGGAAAGAGACACCGTCACCCCTTACCCCTGCCATACAGGGCGCCATGCAGCGCCATGGCCGCTTGCGGTGTGCGCGGCCCGAAGCCGAGGAGGAGCATCCCGTCCATCCGGATCACGTGGCCCGATCTGGCCGCAGGGGTTTCGGCGAGAGCGGGCTGCGCCAGCACATCGGCCGCGCCGATGGCAAGGTCGCCCTCTCGGTCCATCATCAGGATGGCGTCGGGCTGAGCCGCCAGAACCGCCTCGTCCGTCATCGGCTTGTAGCCCTGGAAGCCACTGGCGGCGTTCACGCCACCGGCCAAGCGGATGATGCCTTCGGCCTCGGTCCCCTCTCCCGCCGCAATCACACGCCCGCCTTGCAGCGACAGAACGAAAAGCACGCGCTTTGGCCGGGTCACCCCCGCGGCGCGCGCTTCGGCGGCAGCAAGACCCGCGCTGGTGCTTGCGGCGAGGGCCGCCCCTTCCTCCGGCAGGCCAAGCGCCTTTGCCACGGCCTCGATCTTGGCAATGACGCCCGCTGGATCATGCGCCTCAGGGACAAGGACTAGGGGAATTCCTGCCGCAGTCAGCACGTCGATCGTTTCAGGCGGCCCGGCATCTCCTTCCGCTACGATCAACCCGGGGTCGAGCGCCAGCACGTTCTCGGGCGAGAGCGCGCGAATGTAGCCCACGTCCGGCAGGTCCATCACGCTCTCCGGCCAGTTCGACGTGCTGTCGCGGGCAATGATGCGGTCCTCCGCACCTAAGGCAACGGCAATCTCGGTGACCGAACCGCCAAGCGTGATCAGGCGAGTAGGTTCTTCCGCCACCGCCGGCGAGACGAGGGC
>JANPJZ010000209.1:0-4491 GCA_031425795.1 Rhodobacter sp.
TGTCGCGGGCGAGCGGCGGTTGGGCGTGCTTGGCATCGCCTATGGCGACGACCGGCTCTTCGCGCCCACCGACCGGCGGCTTCTCGATGCGCTGGTGGACCAGATCGCCCTCGCCCTTGAACGCCTGCGCCTGACCGAGGAGCTGTCGGAGACGCGACTTGCGGCTGAGACCGACCGGCTGCGCACCGCGCTCCTGTCCTCTGTCAGCCACGATCTGCGAACCCCGCTTGTGACCATCATCGGGGCCGCAGGCAGCTTGGCCGCCACCCCCGACCTTCCCGCCGACGCCCGGAAGGACCTGGCGGAAAACATCCGTGAGGAAGGCGAGCGGCTGGACCGCTATGTCCAGAACCTGCTCGACATGACGCGGATCGGCCATGGGGCCATCAAGCTGCACCTCGTGCCGCTGGACCTGGGCGAATTGATCGGCGCAGCCCGCCACCGCCTGCGCGCCCCGCTCCGCGCGCATCAGGTCACCGCCGATCTGCCCGCCAGCCTGCCCCTGGTTCTTGGCGATGAGGTTCTCCTGGAACAGGTGCTGGTCAACATCCTCGACAACGCCGCGAAATATGCGCCACCCGGCTCGACCATCACCCTTGCGGCGCGTCCTGCCGAGGCAAGGCTGGACCTCTCGATCACCGACAGCGGTCCGGGTATTCCGCCTGCCGATCAGGCCCGCGTCTTCGACATGTTCTACCGCGTGAGCGAGGGCGACCGCCAGCGCGCCGGAACCGGCCTTGGCCTTGCGATCTGCAAGGGACTGACCGAGGCGATGGGCGGCACCATCCGCGCCGAGACCGCCTTCCCGGATGGCACCGGCACCCGCATCGTCCTCTCTCTGCCGCTATTCAATCCCGAGACCTCCGCATGACCACGCCGACCCGCATCCTGGTGATCGACGACGAAGCCCCGATCCGCCGGTTCCTGCGCGTCTCGCTGGAGGCCGAGGGCCACAGCGTCATCGAAGCCGGAACCGCGCGGGACGGCATCCTCGCCGTGGCGCGAGAGACACCCGGTCTGGTGATCCTCGACCTTGGCCTGCCGGACGCCGACGGCCTGACCGTCCTGCGCGAAATCCGGGGCTGGACCCAGGTTCCCGTCCTCGTGCTGTCGGTGCGGTCGGATGAAGCGGGCAAGGTCGCGGCACTGGATGCAGGTGCCCAGGATTACGTGGTCAAGCCCTTCGGCGTGAACGAACTTCTCGCCCGGATCCGCAGCCTCCTTCGTGACCGCGCGGGCACCTCCGCCCCGGCGGTGATCGAGACCCTCGACCTGCGGATCGATTCCGCCAACCACAGCGTGGCCAAGGCGGGCAATCCCCTCCACCTGACGCGAAAGGAGTTCGACCTCCTGTGGCTGCTGACCAGCCACGCGGGAAGACTGGTCACGCAAGCGATGATCCTGAAGTCGCTCTGGGGTCCGGCCCATGCCGAGGACAGCCAGTATCTTCGGGTCTATATTCGACAGTTGCGCCACAAGCTGGGCGACGACGCCACCAATCCCCGCTACATCGTGACCGAACCGGGGATCGGCTACCGGTTTCTGGGCTGAGGGAGTTTGATGGGCCGGTTTGCGCCCGACCGGTCCGGTGTTGGACGCTGCGGGAGGTCTAGTGAATTGGTTTTGCGGGATTTTGTCTATTGGTCGGAGCGAGAGGATTCGAACCTCCGACCCCCTGCTCCCGAAGCAGGTGCGCTACCAGACTGCGCTACGCTCCGACCGTGGGGCGGGGGTTAAACCCTCCGCCCGAGTTTGGCAAGGGGGTCAGGCCTGATCGCCACCCCGGTCAAGGCGTTTCAGCCAGCTGGAGATGCGGGGCTGGGTGCCGATGTCCATGCGCGAACGGCTTTCGAGGACGGGGCGGTTCTGGCTGACCGAAGGCGTTCCCTCGCGCAGGACAATGTAGATGCCGCTGGCGATGATGACCGAAGACCCGATGGCGGTGTAGAGGTCCACGGACTCGTCGAAGAAAAGCCAGCCGTATAGCGCGGCCCAGATGATCTGCGAATACTGCATGGGCGCCACGATGACGGCGGGGGCGGTGCGGTAGGCGGCAATGATGCCGAGCGCCCCAAGCATGCCGAGGAAGGCCATGACGGCGGTCAGGCCGAGGTGGGCTATGGGCATCGGTTCATAGACGAAGGGCATGATCGCGCCCATGGCGACAAAGGTCAGGACCATGGGATAAAGCATGAGGACGACCGAGCGCTCCTCTTGCCCGATCTTGCGGACGATCACGCTGGTCATGGCACCGGTCACGGCGGCCCCGAGGGCGGCGAGGTGGCCGATCGAAAGCTCATCCCCCGCGCCAGGGCGCAGCACGATGAGAACGCCGCACAGCCCGACCATGACGGCGATGCCACGGCGGAGGCCGACCTTCTCGCCCAGCATGGGGATGGCCATCAGGGTGATGAGGAGCGGCATGGCAAAGAAGATCGCATAGCATTCCGCAAGCGGGAGCTGCGAGAAGGCAAAGAAGCCCATCACCCCGGTCGTCACCGCCGAGACCGAGCGGAGTGCCGACCACCAGGGGTGGCGCGGGATCAGGGTGCCGTCGCGCCGGTCGCTCATCAGCATGATGGTGACGAAGGGAAAGCCCATCAGTCCCGAGAAGAACATGATCTGGAAAGCGGTGTAGGATTCGCCAAGCAGCTTCACCACCACGTCGTGGGTCGCATAGGCACCGAAGGCGGCAAGCGAAAAGAGCGCCCCGCGAAGATTGGAATGCATGTGTTGGTCCGCTTTGCCACGAGGGGGGGAGGGGTGGCCGTTTGCGCAATCATACTCGCCCGGATCGGCCCCGGCCACAAGGGCGGGCGGGGCGCGAAGTGGCGAAAACTCAGGCCGGTCTCGGGGTCAGCCGAGCAACAACCAGGATGCCGGCGACGGCAATGAGGACCATGCCAAGGACGGTGCCGCTGGTCATCTGCTCGTCAAAGAACAGTGCGCCGAACAGAGCGGCCCAGGCGATCTGGGAATACTGGGTGGGAGCGACGATGACGGGCGCGGCGGCACGGTATTCATCAGCGTGCCGGTAAAACCCGCAAGGGTCATCCCGACGATGGCGGCAAGGTCGGCGGGCGGCATCGGCACGTAGCGACCGGGCAACAGCAGAAAGGCCGAGATGGTCTGGCCAAGGACCGGGTAGAGCAGCATCGTCACGTTCGCCTCGACCCCGCCGGTCCTGCGGATGATGAGGTAGTGGATTGCCGACAGCATGACGCCCCCAACCGCCGCAGCGTGGCCGATGCCGAACTCCACCTGGCCGGGGTTCAGGGCAATGAGGACGCCGACCAAGCCGATGATGATGGCGAGGGCGCCGGTCAGGTCGAGCCGGTCGCCCAGAATCGGCCAGGCGATCAGCGTCAGGATCAGGGGCAGGGTAAAGAAGATCGCGTAGGCCTGGGCCAAGGGCATGACAGTGAAGGTATAGGTGACGAGAAGCCCGTTGCCGATCAGGGCCACGGTGCGGACGGCCATCAGACCCGGATGGACGGGCCGCAGCGAGACAGGCTTGGCCAGCCAGAGCAGCCCGATCAGCGGCAGGGTGAAAAGCCCGGCAAAGGCCACGATCTGCACCGGGCTGTAGCTGGAGCCGAGGAGCTTGATCGTGGCATCGGCCAGGGCGAAGAGGCCAAAGCCCGCAAGCCCGCAAAGCGCACCTTTCAGGGTTGAGCCGATCACCCGCTTTACCTTTGGTGTGAGGTGGCGTGATGCTCCGGCTTGGTCAGAGGCTGGCGTCCAGTGCCGCCAGAACCGCATCGCCCATCTGGGTCGTGGTCACCGGCGTGCCGTCTTGCGGACCCATCAGGTCTGCGGTGCGGACACCGTCGGCAAGCACCTTCTCGACCGCCTTTTCCACGCGCGTCGCCTCATCGCCCAGGTCAAAGCTGTAGCGCAGCGCCATGGCGAAGCTCAGGATGCAGGCGATCGGGTTGGCCTTGCCTGTACCCGCGATGTCAGGGGCCGAGCCATGGACGGGCTCATAAAGGGCCTTCGGACGGCCGTTCGCCATCGGCGCGCCAAGGCTTGCCGAGGGGAGCATCCCAAGGCTGCCGGTCAGCATGGCGGCGCAGTCGGAGAGGACGTCACCAAAGAGGTTGTCGGTCACGATGACGTCAAACTGCTTGGGCCAGCGCACGAGCTGCATGGCACCATTGTCGGCGTACATGTGCGACAGCTCCACATCCGGGTAGTCGCGGTCGTGCACTTCCTGCACCACTTCGCGCCAGAGGATGCCCGACTCCATCACATTGGCCTTCTCCATCGAGCAGACCTTGTTGCTGCGTTTCCGCGCCAGTTCGAACGCCGACTTCGCCACGCGGGCAATCTCGGATTCGGTGTAGCGCTGGGTGTTGATCCCGACGCGTTCGTTGCCTTCCTTGAAGATCCCGCGCGGTTCGCCGAAATAGACGCCCGAGGTCAGTTCGCGGACGATGACGATGTCGAGGCCGGCAACCACTTCCTTCTTGAGCGAAGAGAAATCGGCCA
>JANPJZ010000210.1:0-19718 GCA_031425795.1 Rhodobacter sp.
CCACAACTCCACCCTCGGGGCCTGGTCGACCAGAGGTCCGGTCCGCAACCGCTGCATCCGCGCGGGCCAGAAGGCGCGGGTCACCGCAGCCTCGCAAGCCGCCTCGCCACGCCCGAGCGCCCGCAGGGCGGCAATCGCGGCCCCGGCGTTCTGGACCTGATGCGGGCCAGGCAAGTTGGGCAGGGGCAGGTCCAGAAGGCCGTCTTCGTCCTGATAGACCAGCCGCCCCCGGTCCTCGCCCACGGACCACTGCTGCCCGAAGGCCAGCACCGGTGCGCCCAGCCGTGCAGCGCGGGCCTCGATCACCGCCAGCCCCTCCGCCGTCTGCGGCCCGACGATCACCGGCACCCCGCGCTTGATGATCCCGGCCTTCTCGCCCGCAATCGCGCCGACCGTGTCGCCAAGGAAGGCCTGATGGTCAAGACTGACGGGGGTGATGATCGTCAGCCGGGGCCGATCCACCACATTCGTCGCATCAAGGCGGCCACCAAGGCCAACCTCCAGCAATGTCCAGTCCGCCGGCACCCGCGTGAATCCAAGAAAGGCCGCGCAGGTGGTGATCTCGAAGAACGTGATCTCCTCCGGCCCGTTCGCCGTCACGCATTCATCGAGGAGCGCGGTCAGCATCTCCTCGCTCACCAGCTCTCCGGCCAGCCGGATGCGTTCATGAAACCGTGCCAAATGCGGCGAGGTATAGGCGTGGACCCGGTCCCCCCCGGCCTCCAGCCCCGCCCGGATCATCGCCTGGGTAGACCCCTTGCCGTTTGTCCCGGCGATATGGACCACCGGCGGCAGCGCCCGCTCCGGGTTGCCCAAAGCCGCCAGCAACCGCTCAACCCGTCCCAAAGTCAGGTCGATCACCTTGGGATGCAGCGTCATCATCCGTTCAAGGATGACATCCGATCCAGCGCTCACGCCTTGGCTTCCACCTGCTCGACTGGCTCCACGGGCGCGGGCAGATCGCCCTTGATCGCCGGCGGCATCCCCATCAGCATCCGGATCAGCCCGACAAGCTCATCCTTCATCTGCCTGCGATGCACCACGCGGTCCAGCATCCCGTGGTCCAGGAGGTATTCCGCCCGCTGAAACCCCTCGGGCAGCTTCTCGCGGATCGTCTGTTCGATCACCCGCGCGCCAGCAAAGCCGATCTGCGCATTCGGCTCGGCAATCTGCACGTCGCCCAGCATGGCATAGCTGGCCGTGACCCCACCCGTCGTCGGATGCGTCAGCACCACGATATAGGGCAGCCCCGCTTCCTTCAGCATCTGCACCGCCACCGTCGTGCGCGGCATCTGCATCAGGGACAGCATCCCCTCCTGCATCCGGGCACCGCCCGAGGCGCTGAACAACACCAGCGGACGCTTCAGCTTCACCGCTCGCTCGGCCGCCGCGATGATCGCGTTGCCGACATACATGCCCATGGACCCGGCCATGAAACTGAAATCCTGCGCCGCCGCGACGACGGGCGTGCGCAGCATTTCGCCCTCGGCCACCAGCATGGCATCCTTTTCGCCAGACGCCTTCTGCGCGGCCTTCACCCGGTCCGGATACTTCTTCTGGTCACGGAAATGCAGCGGGTCGGACACCGCATCCGGCACCTTCACTTCGGTAAAGATCCCGCCATCGAACAGCGCCTCGAACCGTTCACGCGGGCTGATCGACATGTGGTGATCGCAAGTCGAACAGACGTTCAGATTGCCCGACAGCTCGCGGTGGAACAGCATCGTTCCGCATTCGGGGCACTTCGTCCACAGGTTCTCGGGCACCTCGCGACGCGAGAACAGCGAGTTGATCTTCGGACGGACGTAGTTGGTGATCCAGTTCATGTGGCTTCGGTCCTGCCCCAAGCAGCCTTCGGTCAGCCTCCGAAATAAGCCGCCGGGGGCGGGAATGCAATCAGCCAAGGTCTCGGCCAGCGGGCGATCTTTGCATTCCTCTGCCGAGGGTCTTTCTTTCTGCAAAAATATCCCACGGGGGTGCGGGGGTGTGAAACCCCCGCTTCCGCCGTCAAAGCTTGCGCCGCGCCCGCAGGGCGGCGCCAATCGTGCCATCGTCCAGATAATCCAGTTCGCCCCCGATGGGCACGCCCTGCGCCAGCGTGGTGATCTGCGCCGACGTGCCCGCCAGCGCGTCGGCGATGTAATGCGCGGTCGTCTGCCCGTCGACCGTCGCATTCAGCGCCAGGATCACCTCCTGCACCGCTTCGTCCTGCACCCGGGCGACGAGACGGGGTATCCCCAACTCGTCCGGCCCCATGGCATCCAGCGCCGACAAGGTGCCACCCAACACATGATAGCGGCCCTTGAAGACCTGCCCCCGCTCCATCGCCCAGAGATCGGCCACATCCTCGACGACGCAGATCTCTCCGGTGGCTCGGGCAGGGTTGGCGCAGATCGGGCAGATGTCAGAGGTGCCGATATTGCCGCAAAGCTGGCAATCCTTTGCCGCCAGCGCCACCTCGGCCAGGGCCTGCGCCAAGGGAGCCATCAGCTGCCCGCGTTTCTTCAGCAGCACCAGCACAGCCCGCCGCGCCGACCTTGGCCCAAGGCCGGGCAGCCGGGCCATCAAGTCGATCAGCGCCTCGATGCCGGTCTCGTCGGCCATCTCAGAACGGCAGCTTGATGCCGGACGGCACGCCCATCTCTTCGGCCAGCCGTGTCATCTCCTGCTCGCTCTTTACCCGCGCCTTGGCCTGCGCATCGTGGATCGCGGCCAGGATCAGGTCCTCCACGACTTCCTTCTCGCTGGCCACCAGGATCGACGAGTCGATGTCCAGCCCGGTCACCTCGCCCTTCGCCGTGGCGCGCGCCTTCACCAGCCCGGCCCCGGACTCGCCCATCACCACGATACGGGAAAGCTCTTCCTGCATCTCGGTGATCTTCGACTGCATCTCGGTCGCAGCCTTCATCATCTTGGCCATGTCGCCAAGCCCGCCCAATCCGCCCAAACCCTTCAGCATTCCGGTCTCTCCATCCATTTCACCTGAGATACGGGCCGCACCGGGCTCGTGCAAGGTCAGGGCGTGGCGCGAAACAGCATTCGGCGGGGGAGGAAGCCCTCCGAGCGGAAAAAGGCATGGGCGTCGGCATTGCCCTCCCAGGTGTCCAGCATGATCTCATCGACCGCCAACTCCCGCGCCAGATCCCGCGCGGCGCGCAAAAGTGTGCCGCCGTTGCCCTGGCGGCGCACCTCCGGGGCGACGGCGATATGCTCGATGATCAGCCTCCGCACCGCTGGCGAGAAGAGCGTCTGCTCACGGGCCTGGATCTGGCACAACGCATAGGCAAAGGCGGGCTCGCCCAGCAGAAACGCCGTGCAGTCGAGGTCCTCCAGGCGGGTCCGGAAATAGTCGGCAAGGGCCTCGGAGTCGGGGTCCGGATAGAAGGCCTCGGGATAGCGTCCGGCATGCCAGCCTTGCACATGGGCGTTCAGCCGGGCCAGCAGGACGGCATCACCTGGGGTGGCACGCCGAGGGGTCGCAGGCTGGGGGGACACAGGCTGGGGGGTCATCCCTCGAACGGGTCCCAGTCTTCGTCCAGTTCCGGGTCCGCCACGGGCAGCGAGTCTTCGGCTGCCTGGGCCATCATCGCCTCCGGGCTGCGCACCTCGGTGATCTTCGCGCCGGGGAAGGCCGCCTTGATCGCCTGCACCATAGGCAATGCGTCCGCTTCGGCATGGGACTGCGCATCGGCGGCCACGCGTTGCTCTGCAAGCGTCGGTGCACCTCCCGCAGATACCACCGACACGCCCCAGCGTGCATTCGTCCAGCCTTGCAGCCGCTGACCCAGCCGCGCTGCCAGATCAGGCCGCGCCCCCGGGGCCGGCTCGAACTCGATCCGCCCGGGAGAGAACCGAGCCAGGCGCAGCCCGGTTTCCACCTCGTGCAGCAGCAGCATGTCCCGCTTCTGCCGGATCAATTCCACCACTGCGTCGAAGCTGGCATAGACCTGCAACTGGCCTTCCGCCAGCGCCGGGGCGGTGGCCGTCATGACCGGCCCGCGCGACGGCGCCGAATGGACAGGGGCCATCCGGGGCGCATGAACCGTTCCCGCTCCGGCAGGTGCCCCTCCGGGAACGCTACCACCCGCAGGCGGGCGCGGACCGTCGGTCAGCCGCTTCACCAGTGTCTCCGGGTCGGGCAGGTCGGCCACATGGGTCAGCCGGATGACCGCCATTTCGGCGGCCATCATCGCGTTCGGGGCCAGCGCCACCTCTTCCACGGCCTTCAGCAGCATCTGCCACATCCGCGTCATCGCCCGCATCGGCAGGCGGCCGGCCATGTCCAGCCCGCGCGTCTGCTCGTCCGGAGGCGTGGTCGGATCCTCCGCCGCCGCCGGGTTGATCTTGATCACCGACACCCAATGCGTGATCTCGGCCAGATCGCGCAGCACGGCCATCGGATCGGCACCGTCGGCGTACTGCCCCGACAGTTCCGCCAGCGCCGCCGCCGCATCGCCGCGCATGATGAGGTCAAAGAGGTCCAGCGTCCGGCCCCGGTCGGCCAGCCCCAGCATGGCCCGCACCTGCTCGCCCGTGGTCTCTCCGGCGCCATGCGCTATCGCCTGGTCCATCAGGCTCATCGCATCGCGGACAGACCCTTCCGCCGCCCGCGTGATCAACGCCAGCGCATCCTGCGCCAGCACCGCGCCTTCCAGCCCCGCGACGCGGGCAAGGTGCGCCATCATCACCTCCGGCTCGATCCGCTTCAGGTCGAACCGCTGGCACCGGGACAGGACCGTCACCGGAACCTTGCGGATCTCCGTCGTGGCGAAGATGAACTTCACATGCGCGGGTGGCTCCTCCAGCGTCTTCAACAGCGCGTTGAAAGCCGCCGTCGACAGCATGTGCACTTCGTCGATGATGTAGACCTTGAACCGCGCGCTTGCCGCCCGGTAGTGGACCGAGTCGATGATCTCGCGGATGTCGCCCACCCCGGTGCGCGAAGCGGCGTCCATTTCCAGCACGTCGACATGGCGGCCCTCGGCAATCGCCTTGCACGGCTCGCACTGGCCGCAAGGCTCCGTCGTCGGGCCGCCCGACCCGTCAAGCCCGACGCAGTTCAGCCCCTTCGCGATGATCCGCGCCGTGGTGGTCTTGCCCACGCCACGCACGCCGGTCATCACGAAGGCATGGGCAATCCGGTCCGCCGCGAAGGCGTTCTTCAGCGTGCGCACCATCGCTTCTTGCCCGATGAGATCGGCAAAGGTCTGCGGTCGATACTTGCGGGCGAGGACCTGATAGGCGGGCTGTTCTGACATGTGGTTCCCCTGTTGGCGCAAGCTTAGACCGCGCAGCTTTGGCCGACAAGGCGAGAGGGCCGCCAGCCCTTTGCATCACAGCCCCAGCCGGTCCACCACCCAGACCCCCAGGGCCTGCACCATGTCATCCCGCCACGACAGCGGCCCCGGCCGGTAGAGCGCCGAGGCCAGCGCGCGCTGCTGCTTTTCCAGGATTCCCACATCCTCCCGCGCCACCCGCTCCCACCGGTCATAGTAAGGCGCGGCCCGCCAGTCGAAATCGGGCTGGCTCAGGCGGCTTTCGGGAAAACATCCCCCCACTTCCAGGATCGTGCGGGTCTCGCTGACCGGCACCGTGTTCAGCCACCACAGGCAATCCTGCGCCACCGCAAACTGCACGGTGGGCATGACAACGGTGAAATAGGTCCCCTGCCGCGCCTCCGCGTCCAGCCCGGCAATCGGGTCGAACGGCGGCACCTCATCGCTCAGCGTGGCAATCGACCGGCCCGAGATCACCTGAATGCAGATCCAGTCGCCTAGTGTGGCAGGCGAGCGGGATTGCTGCGCCCCGACCGTGTCCTTGTGGACGATCCCGGTGTGATAGGTCTCCACCGCGTTTTCCAGGATAAGCTTCCAGTTGCAGGCCACATCCAGCGTGACCCGCCAGGTGCAGCGCATCTCGCCCGGGCGATGGCTGGCCATCCGCTCCGGGAAATCGCCCAGATGCTCGCGCAGAGTTGGCCCGTCCTTGGTAAAACGCGCAAAGACGAACCCCTCCCACTGGCCCAGATCCAGCGCGACCAGCCCGTTCTCCACCTTGTCGAAGCCTTCGGCGTCCTTCATGTCCGGGCAGCCATAAAGCCGCCCGTCGTTGAGATAACTCCAGGCGTGGTAGGGACAGGTGATCCGCCCACCCACATTCCCTTTGCCCTCCAGCAGGATCGACCCCCGGTGCCGGCAATAGTTGGCAAAGCACCGCAACGCGCCGTCATTACCCCGGATCAACACGATCGGCCCGCCGGGACTGTCGAAGGCACGGTAGTCGCCGGGCTGGGGCAACTCCTCGGTGCGGGTCAGGAAAAACCAGTGCTTCAGGAACACCCGCTCGCGCTGGGCCGCAAAGATCGCGGGGTCGGTGTAGAACCCTGCCGGCATCGACCGCGCCCGGTTCAAAGGCTGCGTGGCGGCGGCAATCTCGGCGCGGTCAAGGCTCATGGCATCGGTCCCCCCGGCGCAAGACTGCCGCCGCCCCCCGCGCAAAGGCAAGCCCCCGCTGCAAATGCCCGTGCAAATGCCCCTGCTTGCGGCTAGAATCGCAGCAGTTGCCCGGATCGGGCAAGCAGCAAAGGAGACCCGGCCATGGCCAAGGGCATGAACAAGCGCAAGGAAGTGAAGAAGCCGAAGAAAGAGGCCGCGAAACCCGCCGTCTCCGTCGCTTCGTCGAACGCCAAGGTCACGATCAACCCCGGCAAGCCGAAGGACTGACCGGCCCCGGGGCCGTCAGAAGCCGCGGCCAAGCGACCGTGCCTCGGCCAGGATGCGCGCGTGCGCCGCGTCATCCTCAAGTGATCCGTGCAGGATCGAAAGCCCCACGTCTTCGATTCCGCAATAGGACAGGACGCCGGTGACAAGCTGCGTCTGCATGGCGGCATCGTAGCCGCGCTTGGCATAGCTCTCTGGCGTCCCGGCCGAAAGCGCGATCATCCGCGCCTTATTCAGCTTGAGCGTTGCCGACCCGTAGGCCCAGCCGTCGTTCCAGACCCGGTCGATCCATCCCTTCGTCGTGGCCGGGACCGACCACCACCAGACCGGGAACACGAAGGCCACCGCCTCGTTCCGCTCCAGCCGCGCCTGCTCGGCCAGCACCGCCGGGCTGAAAACCTTCGTCCCCGTCCAGTTGGGTTCGTCCTCGGGCGGCAGGCGGGGATCGAACCCCTCGCCGCGCAGGTCGGCGATCTCGACCGCGTGGTCGGCCTCGGCAAGCCCGGCCACGAAACCGTCCAGCACCGCCCCGCAGAACGAGGTGCGCCTGGGATGGTCGAACACGACAAGGACCTTCATCTTGCCTCCGGACCCCAAGGTTCCAAAGGCAGACTACCCGACCTTGCGATTCGCGCCCAGCCCACGCGAGGCGGCCAGCACCAGAAGCCCGCCCGCAATCGCCCAGTTCTTGACGAAGATCGACATCTGCCAGCCATCGCTCGGCTGGAAGTGGAACACGCTGGTCGCGATGCAATATCCCGCCGCGACCAGCGCCGCCACTCGCACCGTGGACGGCCAGACCAGCCCCACCACCAGCACCCCGTTCAACGCCAGCGCCGGCCAGACCAGCCAGCCCGGCAGCCCAAGGGCCGCCAGCAGCCCCTGCGCCCCCTCCGGCGCCAGCGCCTTCTGCACCGCCCCCGCCAGAAACAGCGCGGCGATCATCAACCGTCCCGCAAGGTCCATATCCGTCCCCCCATTCAACCGAAGCTACGTAGGACCCGCGCCCGAAGTTGCATAAGCGCGTAGGGTGGGTGCCAACCCACCGCGCCGTCAGAACACTTCCTTCACCGCCTCCATCGCCACATAGGTCGAGGTGCTCGCCACATGCGGCAGCGCCGAGATCACCTCCCCCAGGACCCGCCGGTAGGCCTGGATATCCGAGGTCCGCACCTTCATGAGGTAGTCGAAGCTTGATGCCATCATGTGGCATTGCTCCACTTCCGGCACCGCCAGCACCGCGCGGTTGAAGGCCGTCAGGGCCGCCTCCCGCGTGTCCGACAGCCGCACCTCCACAAAGGCGACATGCGCCTGTCCCATGCGGATCGGGTCCAGGGTCGCCCGATACCCGGCAATCACCCCCGCCTCCTCCAGCCGCTTCATCCGCGCCTGCGTCGGCGATTTCGACAGCCCGATCCGCCCCGCAAGTTCCACCACTGAAATCCGCCCCTCCACCTGCAACACCCGCAGGATCGCCAGGTCGAAACGGTCAAGGTCAAGTGCCATGCTTGTCTCCGCAAATCCGGCCAATCTGCCCGCTGCCGGGCAAACCTTCAGGCATTCAGCCCGCACATTCCGGTATATGCTGGTCCAAACGCAAGGGGTCCGTCATGTCCGCAGAAGCCTGGTCCACCATCACCACCACAGCCCTCGCCGATGAACCGGTGCTCATCGAGAACCTCCTGCGAGAAGCCGCCCTGGACGCCCCCGCCCGCACAAAGATCACCGCCGCGGGCGCCGACCTCGTCACCCGCATCCGCGCCAGCGCGCGCCCAGGGTTGATGGAGGTCTTCCTCGCAGAATACGGCCTCTCCACCGACGAAGGCATCGCCCTGATGTGCCTCGCCGAGGCGCTCCTCCGCGTCCCCGACGCGGAAACCATGGACGCCCTCATCGAAGACAAGATCGCTCCCTCCGACTGGGGCCGCCACCTCGGGCGCTCCGCATCCTCCCTCGTCAACGCCTCCACTTGGGCGCTGATGCTGACCGGCAAGGTGCTGGACGAACCCCAGGGCGGCATCGCCGGTATCCTCCGCAGCGCCGTGAAACGCCTGGGCGAGCCGGTCATCCGCACCGCCGTCTCCCGCGCGATGAAGGAAATGGGCCGCAACTTCGTCCTCGGTGAAACCATCGACAAGGCGATGGACCGGGCGCAAGAGCTGGAAGCGAAAGGCTATACCTACAGCTATGACATGCTCGGCGAAGCCGCCCGCACCGAAGCCGACGCCCGCCGTTACCACCTCAGCTACTCCCGCGCGATCACCGCCATCGCCCGCGCCGCCAAGGGCAACGACATCCGCACCAACCCGGGGATCTCGGTCAAACTTTCCGCCCTTCACCCCCGCTACGAAGTCGCCAAACGCGCCCGGGTGATGGAGGAACTCGTCCCCCGCGTCCGCGCCCTCGCCTCGCTGGCAAAGGCCGCCGGCCTCGGCTTCAACATCGACGCCGAGGAGGCCGACCGCCTCGCCCTCTCCCTCAAAGTCATCGAAGCGACCCTCTCCGATCCCGCCCTGAAAGGCTGGGACGGCTTCGGCGTCGTCGTCCAGGCCTACGGCCGCAGGGCAGGGGCGGTCATCGATTGGCTCCACGACCTGAGCATTCGCCTTGACCGCAAGATCATGATCCGCCTCGTGAAAGGCGCCTATTGGGACGCCGAGGTGAAGCGCGCGCAGGTCCTCGGCCTGACCTCCTTCCCCGTCTTCACCCGCAAACAGGCCACCGACGTCAGCTACATCGCCAACGCCCGCAAGCTCCTGTCGATGACCGACCGCATCTACCCCCAGTTCGCCACCCACAACGCCCACACCGTCGCCGCCATCCTCCACCTGGCCGAGGAAATGCATGTCCCCTCAATGGCCTACGAATTCCAGCGCCTCCACGGCATGGGCGAACGCCTGCATGACATCGTCCTCACCGACCAGCACACCCGCTGCCGGATCTACGCCCCCGTCGGCGCACACCGTGACCTTCTCGCCTACCTCGTCCGCCGCCTGCTGGAAAACGGCGCGAACTCCAGTTTCGTGAACCAGATCGTCGATGAGGACGTGCCGCCAGAGCACGTCGCCGCCTGCCCGTTGACCGCGATGGAGACCCTCGCTCTCCCCAACCCGACGCTCCCCACCGGCCCGGCCCTCTTCCCCGGACGCAAGAACTCCCAAGGCTGGGACGTGACCGACGCCGCCGACCTCGCCGCCATCGAAGCCGCCCGCCAGCCCCACGCCGATACCCTCTTCGAAGCCCACCCCGTCCTCGCCGGTCGAGCCGTCGGCGGCCACCGTCACCCGGTGCATAACCCCGCCACCGGCCAACTCGTCGGCCACGTCCTCCCCGCCGCCGAGCCCGACGTGCAAACCGCCCTCCGCCTGTCTGAACCCTGGACCGCCGCCCCGCACGAGCGCACCGAAGTCCTGAACCGCGCCGCCGACCGCCTCGAACAAGACCACGGCCGCATCTTCGCCCTCCTCGCGCGGGAGGCCGGCAAGACCCTCCCCGACGCCATCGCCGAACTGCGCGAGGCGGTCGATTTCCTCCGCTACTACGCGACCCAAACCGCCCAGCCCAACCCCCCGAGAGGCACCTTCGCCTGCATCTCCCCCTGGAACTTTCCCCTCGCCATCTTCTGCGGCCAGATCGCCGCAGCGCTGGCGGCAGGCAACGCCGTCCTCGCCAAACCCGCCCCGCAGACCCCGCTGATCGCCACCCTCGCCACCGAAGCTCTCCTCGCTGCAGGCGTCCCCGCCACCGCCCTGCAACTCCTGCCGGGCGACGGCACCGTGGGCCAGGCCCTCACGAAATCCTCCAAGATCAACGGCGTAGCCTTCACCGGCTCCACCGCCACTGCCCAGGCCATCCGCAAAGCCATGGCCGACCACCTCGACCCCACCGCCCCCCTGATCGCCGAAACCGGCGGCCTGAATGCCATGCTGGTGGACTCGACCGCGCTCCCCGAACAAGCCGTCCGCGACATCCTCGCCTCCGCCTTCCAGTCCGCCGGCCAGCGCTGCTCCGCCCTGCGCTGCCTCTACCTCCAGGAGGATATCGCCGGGACCGTCACCGAAATGCTCTACGGCGCGATGGACGACCTGGCCCTCGGTGATCCCTGGCACCTGGCCACCGACGTAGGACCGGTGATTGACGAACAGGCCCGCAACGGCATCGTCGACTACATCGCCGAAGCCCGCGCCCAAGGCCGCGTCCTGAAACAACTCCCCACGCCCGAAGGCACATTCATCGCCCCCACCGTCCTGCGCATCACCGGCATCGCCGAGATGCCGCGCGAGATCTTCGGCCCCGTCCTTCACATCGCCACCTTCAAGTCCCACGAAATCGACGCCGTGATCGACGCGATCAACGCCACCGGCTACGGCCTGACCTTCGGCCTGCACTCCCGCATCGACGACCGCGTCCAGCGCATCACCGAGCGGCTGCAGATGGGCAACACCTACGTCAACCGCAACCAGATCGGCGCCGTTGTCGGCAGTCAGCCCTTCGGTGGCGAGGGCCTATCCGGTACCGGCCCCAAGGCGGGCGGTCCGCATTACCTGACGCGCTTCACCCGGCCCCCCATCCCAAAGGGTGTGCCAGAGGCCGCACCGGACAGCAGCCTGACCACGGTCGAGAATGTGCAGGCGGCGCTTCACACCGGCTGGCCCACCGAGGTGGTCGCCACCCACGACCTGCCCGGCCCGACCGGCGAGTCCAACCGCCTGACCCTGTCACCCCGCGCGCCGCTCCTCTGCCTCGGCCCCGGCCGGGCGACAGCGCGAGAGCAGGCCGAAGCGGTCCGCAAACAGGGCGGCCACGCGGTCGAAGCGCCGGGCCTTGCTCCGCAGGCGCTGACCACGCTGCAAGGCTTCTCCGGGGTGCTCTGGTGGGGTGACGCCGAAGCAGGCCGCCATCTGGCCCAAGCCCTCGCCGCACGCCCCGGCCCGATCCTGCCCCTTGTCGCTGCGCCCGACCGTGGCCACACCTGTACCGAGCGTCACCTCTGCATCGACACCACGGCGTCGGGGGGCAACGCACAACTGCTCGCCGCTGCCGCCGAAGCTTGACGCCCGCGTGCGGATCGGAAAGGCTGCCGCCCATGTTTCCGATCCGCGATCACAATCCTTCGGGGAAGACCCCCTTCGTCACCTTTGCGCTCATCGCGATCAACATACTGGTATTCCTTGCCTATTTCCTGGGTCGCAACGATTTCCAGCTGAACGCCTTCTTCTTTGAATGGGGCCTCGTCCCCGCCCGGATCATGGCCGGCGAGGGGTATGAAACCGCGTTCACGTCAATGTTCCTGCACGCGGGCTGGATGCACCTTGCGGGCAACATGCTCTTTCTCTGGATCTACGGCGACAACCTTGAAGAAGAGATGGGCCATGTGCGCTTTCTTTTCTTCTACCTCGCGGCGGGTCTGGCGGCGGCGGGTCTCCAAGCGGCGGCCGACCTTGACTCGCGCATCCCGATGGTCGGCGCATCGGGGGCAATTGCGGGTGTGATGGGCGGCTATCTGCTGCTCTTTCCGAAGGCGAAGGTGGATGTCCTCTTCATTTTCGTGATCTTCTTCCGCATCTTCGCGATCCCGGCCTGGATCGTGCTCGGCCTCTGGTTCGGCATCCAGATCTTTGCCGGCCTCGCCACGCCCACCGACGCTGGTGGAGTGGCCTATTGGGCCCATGCCGGCGGATTCATCGCAGGGCTGGTTTTGACCTTGCCGGTCTGGCTGCGCCGAGGCGCCGCGGCCTTCTGGAAAGCAACCGACGGCCATCCACCGCATCCCGAGACGCGGTTCGAAGCCTCACGATCCAACATTCCCCTGATCCCGCGCCGCAAGCCGTAACTGCAGCGCTGCCGCGATTTCTTCGAAGAAATCGCACCGGAGCCTTGAAAGGCTCCGGACCGGAATTTTCGAAAATTCCGGGGACACTCAGCCCCGGATCACGCCCGAAAACGCATCAAACAGCCCATCGTTACAGGCGATCAGCGCGCCGTCCAGCGGGTCCTGGCCCTTGCGCAGGCCTTCGACCATGCCGCCGGCCTCCTTGACCAGCAGGATGCCAGCCGCCACGTCCCAGGCCTGCAACTCGCGCTCCCAATAGCCGTCGAACCGGCCTGCCGCGACATAGGCGAGGTCCAGCGACGCCGCCCCCCAGCGCCGCACACCCGCCGTCCCCGGCATCAGCCGCGCCAGGTCCTGCAGCATGGCCGGCAGCGTCACCTTCGCTCCGAAGGGCACGCCAGTGGCAAACACCGCCTCGTGCATCGCCCGCCGCCCCGACACCCGCAGGCGCCGGTTGTCGTTCAGCCAGCAGCCCGTGCCCTTCTCGGCCCAGAACATCTCGTCCTTGGCCGGGTCATAGACCACCGCGCTGACGATCTCGCCCTTGTGCTCCAGCGCGATCGACACCGCCCAATGCGGCATCCCGTGCAGAAAGTTCGTGGTCCCGTCCAGGGGATCGACGATCCAGCGCCGCGTCGGATCGGCCCCGTCCGCCGCACCCGTCTCTTCGCCGACCCAGCCATAGGTCGGTCGCCCGCCCATCAGCTCTTCCTTGATCAGCCGCTCCGCCTCGCGGTCGGCCTTGGAGACGAAATCCCCCGGACCCTTGGTGGACACCTGCAGGTTCTCCACCTCGCGGAAGTCCTTGACCAGGCTCCGCCCCGCCTTGCGCGCAGCCTTGATCATCAGGTTCAGGTTGGCAGAGCCTTGCATCGACGACATCCTCGGGTTTCCAAGGGCGGTTCTATAGGGGCTGCCGCGCCGGAAAGAAAGGGTGCACCGGCGCGCAACGCCCCGTGCCCGCAGTCGGCCAATAGGCGTGGACAAGTGCTACTGCACGATCTCCACCCGCATGTTCGCCATCCCCTCGGCCCGGACCATCTGGAACAGGATCGCGGCATTCTCCGGGTGCAGCCGCACGCACCCGTTCGAGGCAGGGGCGCCCAGCCGCTTGATCTGGTCGGTTCCGTGGATCGCGTAGTTGCCGTCGTAGAAGATCGCATAGGGCATCGGCGCGTTGTTGTAGCGGCTGGACCGGTGATGCCGTGACAGGAACTCCGGTGCGTAGGTCCCCGTCGGGGTGATCTTGCCGTTCTTCGCCGTCGACACCGCCCAGGTAAACAGATGCCGCCCCTCGTGATACACTTTCATCGTCTGGGTCGAGATCGACACCCGGGCAACCACCCGCTCTGCCAGGGCCAGCCCCGGCATCGACAACGCCACCCCAATCACCAGCGCAACCACAGACCCGCGCATTCACACCTCCGCATATGGCGATACCCAAACATTGCCGGCACACTGCACGAGTCAACGGAAAAATCGGGTTAACGGGGTCAGGACTTCCGACCTGCTCGGGTCAGAAAGCCGATCATCGGCCCTTCCAGTTCCCGCAGCAGCTTGCGCCGGATCGCCCCGGGATAATCCACCTGCCGGGGGGCCACCTCGACAAAGGCGCCGGGCCCGCGGATGACCTCGTCCCGGAAATACCGCGCCACGTCCTGCTCGTGTTCGCCCACCGCCAGGGCGTTCACCGTAACGCCCGTGAAATCCGCCCGCTCATAGGCCGTCCGGACCGAGATCCCTTCATTGTTGCGCCCATCGCCGGCCACGTCGAGCACCCTGCGGCCACAGGTCGGTGCATCCGCCAGAAGCCCGGCCCCGTAGCGCAGCGCCTCGCCCAAGGCGGTGGGCAGCCGCGCTTCCGGCCGTTTGGCCCCGCGTACCGCCCAGACCACCCGGTCCAGCGCGGCGGGGTCCTCGATCACCACCCAGCCCTGCACCATCTGCTGATGCGCCGACCCGCTCCACAGATACACCGCCAGCGCAACCGTCCCCTCCGGCCCAAGGATCGCCCGGCGCACGTCGGCGTCCTGCAAGGCATCCGCCAGCCCCTCGGTCTGGATGATGTAATCCGCCGCATCGATCGACCGTGACACATCCACCGCCAGAGCCAGCGCCAGCCGACACTCGGCCTGGGCGGCAGAAACCCCCAGCAAAAGCGGCAACACCAGTCGCAGCATGATCCCCTCCGCCCCGCAGGCTACGGCCGAATCGGCCCACGACAAAGCCGCTCTGCGCTTGCCAACCTCTTCGCTTCCCGCCACCCTGCGGGGGAAGGAGAAGCCATGGCCACCGAAAGCGCAGGCGTCGATCTGCCCGCAATCGTCACCCTGCTCGGCGCCGCCGTCGTCGCGGTGCCGCTGTTCAAGCGCATCGGGCTGGGGTCGGTCCTTGGCTACCTTGCCGCCGGTCTGGTGATCGGGCCCTTTGGTGCCGGCATCTTCAACGACCCCATGGCGATCCTGCATGTGGCCGAGCTTGGCGTCGTGATGTTCCTCTTCATCATCGGGCTGGAAATGCAGCCCTCGCGCCTCTGGGCCATGCGGCGCGACATCTTCGGCCTCGGCCTTGCGCAGGTCCTCTTGTCGATGGGCCTCCTCAGCCTCGTCGGCCTGGCGCTCGGCTATCCCTTCGCCTCCGCCCTTGTGGCGGGCACGGGCTTTGTCCTCACCTCCACCGCCATTGTGATGCAGATGCTGGAGGAGCGCGGCGACATCGCGGCCCCGAAAGGCCAGCGGATCGTCTCGATCCTGCTCCTCGAAGACCTCGCCATCGTGCCACTCCTCGCCCTTGTCGCATTCCTTGCCCCCGGCGGCGAGACGCTCACGCTGGCCGACCGCGCACAGGGCATCGCGCTTGGCCTCGGCGCAATCGCCGCGCTCATCTTGGCCGGGCGCTACCTCCTGAACCCGATCTTCTCCCTCCTCGCCGCCGCCCAGGCGCGTGAGGTGATGACCGCGGCCGCCCTGCTCATCGTCCTCGGGGCCGCGCTCTGGATGCAGGCCGGTGGGCTCTCCGCCGCGATGGGGGCCTTCCTCGCCGGGGTCCTCTTGTCCGAGTCGAGCTACCGCCACCAGCTCGAGGCGGATGTGGAGCCGTTCCGCGGCCTTCTTCTCGGCCTCTTCTTCCTTGCCGTCGGCATGGCGCTGGACCTCGCCGTCGTCGCCGCCAACTGGCAGTTGATCCTGATCTCCGTCACCGCGCTCACGCTCTTGAAGATGGGCGCGATCTATGCCGTGGCCCGCCTCTTCCGCGCTTCGCATCGCGAGGCGGTGGAGCGTCTTGTCCTCATGGCGCAAGGCGGCGAATTCGCCTTCGTCCTCTACGCCGCCGCCCTTGCCGTGGGCCTTGTTTCGGTCGAGGAAAACGCCGTCCTCACCGCCGTCATCATCCTGTCCATGGTGATGACCCCCCTTTTCGTCATCCTGCATGACCGGGTGATGCCCAAACCCGTGGTCTCAAGCGAAGGCCTGCCTGCCCCCGAAGATGACGGTGACGCCGTGCTGCTGATCGGCTTTGGCCGCTTCGGGCAGGTGGTGACGCAACCCCTTCTGCGAATGGGGCACCGCGTGACCATCATCGACAGCGACCCCGAGGCGATCACCACCGCCCGGACCTTCGGCTTCAAGGTCTATTTCGGCGATGGCACCCGGCTGGACATCCTGCGCGCGGCCGGGGCCAGCCATGCCCGTGCCGTGGTGATCGGCATCGACAACCCGGGCTCGGCCCTGCGCATCGCCAACATGCTGCGCGAGGAGTGTCCCCTGATCCCGGTCTTCGCCCGCAGCTTCGACCGCCGCCACTCGATCGACCTCATCAAGGCCGGCGTCGAGGCTCCGGTCCGGGAAACCTACGAATCGGCGCTGGTGATGGGCGCGTCCCTGCTGCGCCACCTCGGGGCCGATGATGAGCGCATCGACGAAACCCTCACCGAGGTCCGCCTCCGTGACGCCGACCGCTTCGCCCTTCAACTCGCCGGAGATATCTATGCGGGCCGCAACCTGATGGTCGGCAACGCCGGCATGGCGGTCGAAAACTCGGGCTAGGCGCCCGCCAGCTGGGCTGCAAAGAACGCTTCCGGGTCCTCGGCCTCCAGCAGTTTGCCACGCTCAATCACCCACAGCCTTGTCGCGACCGCGGGCTGTCAAGGCATGGGTCTGGCCGCGGCTGATTCGCAGTCCATGGTTAACAAGCCTGCAGCACAGCGGGCGTAGAGACGGAAAGAAGACGCAAGGAAGATGGGAAAAAGCCAGGGGAAGCCCGCCGACACCCCCAGATTAAGCCCACGAACGCAGTGACTTAGCTGCCGCGCTGCAGTTTCACCGGCTCCGACCGCGCCAGCTTCAGAAAATGCGACATATAAGGCTTGCCCACATCCTCGTCCCGTGTCGCGGCATACATCCGTTTCGTCACGACCTCCGGCCCCAGCGGACGGGTCACATAGTCCGCATTTGACTTCACCTCGCGCATCACCCAATCCGGCAAGACCGCCACGCCCCGGTTCGATCCGACCAGCATCAGGATCACCGCCGTCAGCTCCGCCGTCCGTTGCGCGCGGGGCTCCACCTTGGCCGGGGTCAGGATTTCCGTAAAGATATCAAGCTTGTCGCGGCTGACCGGGTAGGTGATCAGCACCTGATCGCGGAAGTCTTCCGCCGTGATGAAGTCCTTGGCGGACAGCGGGTTTTGGGCTGAGGCGACAAATGTCGGGTGGTAGTCAAACAGCGGATTGAACACGATTCCCGGCGGCGGCTCGCGGTCAGACGAGATCACCAGATCCACATCCTCGCGGTTCAGCGCGGGCAGTGCCTCGAACGCCAGGCCCGCACGGATATCCACGTCAATCTCAGGCCAGGCATGTCGGAACAGTTCCAGCACCGGAAACAGCCAGTCAAAGCAGGCATGGCACTCGATCGCGATATGCAACCGCCCGGTTCTCCCCGCCCGCAAGGCCCGGAACTCCTCCTCCATCGCGTCTATCTCTGGCAGGATCCGCTCGGCTGCCCGCAACATCCTGTGTCCGGCGGATGACAGCCGCATCGGCTTCGACCGGCGGACGAACAGCTCCATTCCCGCCTGATCCTCCAGCCCCTTCACCTGATGCGACAGCGCCGACTGGGTCATGTTCAGCACCTCAGCCGCCCGAGCCAGCCCCCCGGCCTGCTGAATTGCCCGGATGGTCCGCAGGTGGCGCAGCTCGACGAACATGAATGAACCTCATGAAGAAGGTGAGAACTATGAATTGGTCTCACATCAACCTTTCTGCGACAAGAGGTGTAACGAAGGAGCCTTCCCATGACCCCCCGATCTGCGCCCCGCATCAGCTTCGAGTTCTTCCCGCCGCAGTCTCTGGACGCCTCGTTCCGGCTATGGGAAACCGTGCAGGCGTTGGCGCCGATGAAACCGTCATTCGTTTCCGTGACTTACGGCGCAGGCGGCACGACGCGCACGTTGACGCACGAGGCGGTCTCGACCATTCACCGCAACTACGGCCTGCCGGTCGCCGCTCACCTGACTTGCGTCGACGCGACCAAGACCGAGACCCTGGCCATCGCCGAATCTTATGCCGAGGTGGGCGTGACCGAGATTGTCGCCCTGCGTGGTGACGCCCCGAAAGGTGCGCAGCGCTTCGTGCCGCATCCGCTGGGGTTCGCAAGCTCTGTCGATCTCGTTGAAAAGCTTGCGAGAACCGGCAAGTTCAAGATCCGCGTCGGCGCTTATCCCGAACCCCACCCCGACGCCGCCGACAGCACCGCAGATGTGACCTGGCTCAAGCGCAAGATCGATGCCGGTGCCTCCTCAGCGATCACCCAGTTCTTCTTCGACGCCGACACCTTCTTCCGCTTCCGTGACGCCTGCGACCGTGCTGGCATCACCGCGCCGATCATTCCCGGCATCCTGCCGATCACAAGCTGGGCCGGTGCCAAGAAGTTCGCCAATCGCTGCGGCACAAAGGTTCCCCAGAAGCTGGACGAAGCCTTCACCACCGCCGCCCGGGATGGCCGCGAAGAATTGCTCGCGCTCACGCAATGCACTTCGCTGTGTGACCGGCTCATCCAGGGCGGGGTCGAGGATCTGCATTTCTACACTCTGAACCGCCCCCACCTGACCCGCGAAGTCGTCCGCGCCCTTGGCATCACGCCCGACGTGGTTCTGGAGAAAGTCGCATGATTTCAGCCCGTTACGGGCACACGATGTCTCCCTGGACGGTTTCCGGCCTGCCCGTGGGCAATACCCGGAGACCGTCTTTTTTCCTTTCGCTTGGCCCCGTAGCCCGGTTCGGCTAATGTCGCGCGACCCCTGTCGCGGAAGTCCCGATGCCCAAGCTTGTCACCCTTTTGAACGGCCCGAACCTGAACCTCCTCGGCCTTCGCCAGCCCGAAATCTATGGGCGTGAGACGCTGGATGACGTCGCCTCCAGGGTCGCCGACCTCGCGGAAGAGCTGGGCCTGCGGGTCCGCGCCCTGCAGTCGAACCATGAGGGTGCGCTGGTCGACTGGATTCACGAGGCGCGGGGCACTTCGGCCGGGATCATCATCAACCCAGGCGCCTATTCACACACCTCCATCGCCATTCTGGACGCGCTGAACGCCTATGACGGCCCGGTGCTGGAGGTTCACATCTCCAACATCCACAAGCGCGAGGCATTCCGGCACCACTCTTTCGTCAGCCAGCGCGCCGATGGGGTGATCGCGGGCTGTGGCACCGAGGGCTACCTGCTGGCGCTGCGTCGAATGGCATCGCTTCTGGCGGTATGACGGGCTTTGCTTGGCACCCCGCGGCCCGCTTGTTTGACAGCGATGGGCGAGAGGTTGTGGCGCTTTCGGGTGGGCCGGTCGTCGCTGACAGTACCAAGGGTCTGGCGCAAGTCATCGGGTTGCCGGCCTTTCGGATCGGGGCGATGGACGAGCCCACCCCTCTTGCCGCCGACGTGCCAGTGTTCGAGACCCTGACCTCCGGCTCAACTGCAAAGCCACGGCGCATCTTGCGGACCCAAGCTTCCTGGACCTCCAGCTTCGCCGTGGACGCAAGCTTCGGCATCGGCCCAGGCGCGCGGGTGGCGGTTCTGGGGCGGCTGGTGCAATCGCTGGCGCTCTATGGTGCCGTCGAAGGGCTGCATCAGGGGGCCGAAGTGCATGTGCTGGACAGGCTGCGCCCGGACCGTC
>JANPJZ010000211.1:0-12327 GCA_031425795.1 Rhodobacter sp.
GACGCTGCCGGGCCTGGCCATCTGCTGGTAATGCAGATCGGCAAAGTCCGCGCGGCGGGGATTGTACCCGGTGGTCGACATGTTTGCGAGGTTGTTGGACACAACATCGACCTTCATCTGCTGGGCCGCCATGCCCGTCGCCGCGATCTGGAGTGCCTTCATTTCATGCCCCTATCGACCAAGCGTCTGGATCACGCCGCGAACACGTTCATCCTCGGCGTCCAGGAACTTCTGCCCCAGCTCATAGGCGCGCTGGACGGTGATCATGCGGCTGATCTCGGACACCGGCTCGACGTTGCTGTCCTCCAGCATGCCCTGCAGGATCACCGCGCCTTCCACCGGCTCCAGCCCCTCGGCCGTGAAGAGCGTGCCCGACTGGTGGCGCAGTGTCATCGGATCGGCCGGCTGCCAGAGGCCGATCTGGGCGATGGGTTCACCGTTCGTCGACAGCGTGCCGTCGCTGGCAAGTGCTACGCCCTTGGCATCCGGAGGAATGAAGACCGGTGCACCGCCCGATTCCAGAAGGCGGTTGCCGTCCGCATTCACCAACTCCCCTTCGGCCGACGGGGTGAAGCTGCCTGCACGCGTCAGACGCTCACCTTGCGGGGTTTCGATCAGGAAGAACCCCTCGCCCTGGATGGCGAAATCGAAGCTCCCGCCGGTCTGGCTGATGGTGGACTGGTCCAGATCGACGTGCCGCGCGCTGGCATGTGCCATCGAGAGCGAGGGGTCTGTATCCATGGCGCTGACGTATTCGGAAAAAACCACCCCCTCGCGCCGGAAGCCGGTGGTAGAGGCATTGGCGAGGTTGTTCGCCACCACTGCCATTTCACGCATCAGTCCCGACTGGCGGTTCAGCGTGGTGTATCCTGCGGCGTCCATGTCTCAGCCTCCTGCGATCTGGGGAATGATCGTGTCGGCGAAGAAGGCGACGAGGGTTGAGGTCATGAAGCTCATCGAGGCCCAGAACATGGCCAGCATCAGCGCCGCTTTCGGGACGAAGGTCAGCGTCATTTCCTGAATCGACGTTAGCGCCTGGAAGAGGCCCACGACCACTCCCGCTACCAGCGCGACCGTCAGCAGCGGGGCCGAGATCAGCACGGACACCCAAAGCCCCTGCCGCATGATGTCAAAGATCATCGCTTCGGTCATACCGGCATCCTCAGGATTTCCTGATAGGCCTCGACGACCCGGTCGCGCACCGTTGCCACGGTTTCGACCGCCAATTGCGACGACGCAAGCGCCTGCACCAGAGCATGGGGGTCAGCCCCGCCGGTCATCGCGGACCGGGCGGTCGCCTCATGTTCTTGCAGCGCGCCCATGAAATTTCCGGCCAGCTTGGCGAAGCCCTCTGCCGCCCCGTCAGCCTTTGGCTGGGGGGCAGCGGCTGTGCGGGCATTCGCATAGGCCTGGCTGACGAAAGAGGTCTTCACGTCCATTCTGGATCTCCTCTATCGGCGCAGAAGGTCGAACAGACTTTGCGTCATCTGACGCGTCTGATCGAACATTCGAAGGTTTGCCTCGTAGCTGCGCTGCGCTTCGCGCGCGTCAGCGATTTCGATCACCAGATCGACATTCGACCCGTCGTAGTGACCGGTTGCATCCGCCAGCGGGTGGCCGGGATCGTAGATCCTGACCAGATCACTCTGGTCCAGGTGCGGGCGTCCGGGTTCCACCAGACCGGTGCCCATCGCTTGATCGAAGGTCATCACCTTGCGGTGGTAACCGGGGGTATCGGCGTTGGCGATGTTCTCGGACACATGGCGAAGGCGCATGGCCTGCGTCTCCATCCCGGAGGCCGCGAAGGAAAGCGAGGTGGTCAGATCATTGCCCATCTATGCCTCCTACCGTGACCGGCCAAGACTGGCGCGAATGACGTCCGACGTGGCCCGGTAAACGGCCAGGGCCATCTCGTGGCTTTGGCGAACTTCGACCGACTTCACCATTTCGCCTTCCAGGGAGACAGTGTTGCCGTTCGGAGCCTCACGTCCCGGTGCATTGTGCGGGATGGGGGCGGCACCGATGCCCTCAGCCGACAGGTGCTTGGGCCGCGTGGCCCGCATCGCGTCCTGATCAGCCGCGAAGACCTTGGCAAAGGGGGGAAGGTCCTGAGCCTTGAACCCCGGGGTGTCGGCATTCGCCACGTTTCTGGCGATCACCCCCATACGAGCGCCGGAATGCGCGGCAAGGGCCTGCGCCATCCGGGTAAGATCCAGCTTTTCAAACATCGGGGCTTCTCCCTCGACCAACTTCACCAAGGCTTAAGGGTGATTCCTTTAAAAACGGTTGAGAGCGAACAAAGGGAGAATCCCGTGACCGGACTATTCGATGGGCTGCTTGCCGAAATCTCCGGGTCCGCCCCGGTTCGTCGCATCGGTCGGGTTGTGGAAACCCGCCGCGGCCTGGCCGAAGTCGCGGGTCTGGATGGTGCAACCATCGGGGACCGAGTGCTGATCCACAGCCGCGACGCGGTCGCAGGTGGGGAGGTGCTGCGCCTTGTTCCCGGCCGGTCCACGGTCCTTCCCGATGCCTCGGGCGACGGCATGGCTATCGGTGACCGGGTGGAACTGCTTGGCAAGGCGGAAATTGCGCCGGATGACAGCTGGATCGGCCGCGTGATCGACGCCGAGGCGCGGCCACTTGACGGAAGGCCGCTGATGCGGGGGTCGCGCCCGCGTGCCTTGCGGGCGCCTGCGCCAGCCGCTGCCTCGCGCCGTCGGCTCGGTGCCCGGCTGGGCACGGGTGTTGCCGTCTTTGACACGCTTTTGCCGGTGGTGCGCGGCCAGCGGATCGGCCTCTTCGCAGGCTCCGGTGTCGGAAAATCCTCGCTTCTCGCCCGGTTCGCGCGTGGGGTCGAGGCGGATGTCGTCGTCATAGCACTGGTTGGCGAACGCGGCCGCGAACTGCGTGAGTTCACCGAGCGGGTGCTTGGCCCGCATGGCATGGCGCGAAGCATCGTCGTCACCGCCACTTCGGACCAATCCCCACTGATGCGGCGGATGTGCGCCCTGACGGCAATGGCCGTGGCCGAACACTTCCGCGACCTCGGGCTTCACGTCCTCCTCCTTATCGATTCGGTCACCCGCTTTGCCGAAGCACACCGCGAAGTCGCGCTGGCCGGAGGCGAGGAAGCGTCGCTCCGCGGCTATCCGCCCTCGCTGACCCAGGCGATAATGGGCCTGGCCGAGCGCGCAGGCCCCGGTCCGGAAGGTTCGGGCGACATCACTGCCGTCTTTTCAGTGCTAGTCGCCGGCTCTGACATGGAGGAGCCGGTGGCCGATATCTTGCGGGGGGTGCTGGATGGACATGTGGTGCTTGACCGCCGCATTGCCGAACGGGGCCGCTTTCCTGCGATCGACCTGCTGCGTTCGGTTTCGCGGTCGCTGCCCGATGCGGCGGATGAAGCCGAGAACGCATTGATCGCCGAGGCGCGCCGGCTGCTTGGTGCCTATGACCGGGCCGAGCTGATGGTGCAGGCCGGTCTTTACGCGATGGGATCCGACCCGCTGATCGACCGGGCGGTTCGGCTGTGGCCGCCGCTTGACGCATTTCTGGCCGAACCTGCCCCCTCTGACGGCGTCCCCGGCAGCTTCGAACGGCTTCGGGCGTGTCTGATGGGCTGATGCAAACCCGAACCCGCTCGTCCGGGAGGGTTGGAACCCCATCCGGCGCAAAATAGCCATGAAACCTGACCGTACACGTCGCGGCATTGCGATCAGGGCCTTGTTGGCTTCCGGCCCTGCAAAAAAAGCACTTTGGATAGGGCAACGGGTTGCAGGCGGCATCCGGACGAACTGCTGGAAAGGCATGGTTAGTCCCCAGCCCGCGATCTGCGTACCCGATTAGCCCGCTGCCCCTTTCGGCTGGCGGCCTACACCAGCGCGTCCACGCCAGCCCCTCGAAACTGCTGGCGCCCGTCCGGACATATCGCTGATCGCAGAACCCTCCCTGACCCCGGCCTCACCGCCGCAGAAGCTGCAGGGCGATCGATGCAGAAGAGTTTCCAGTCCCGATGTCCTGAAGCTCAGACCGCAAAAGATAGCGTCGGACCAGCGCATCCATCTTCGCCGGCTCCGAGAACTGGCTAACCTTGTCCGAGCCGAAAGCCGCTTCGGTTCGGGCTTTCAGGACCGATACCTGCTGATCAAGCTCGATCGAGGCAAAGCTTCGCGGCAGTCCCAGCGCGGTCTGCATGACTTCGCGCATGGGTGTGTTGCCGAGGATTGTAAACCACTTAGCGGTTTCGCTCAGGTTGCGGCCTGCGATGGCCGTTATCTCGCGCTCGGCATTCAGGGCCAGACGGTAGCTGTTTTGCTGCTCGCCGACCGCAACCTCGAACACCCGCGCCCGATATTGTGACAAGATCTTGTCGGGAAAATCCGAAATCTTGGTGCTTGGAACTGCGAAATCACCGAAGCCGAACGCAGCCGAGAACTTCTGGTACTGCTTGTCCGCCAGTTTGTTGGCCAGACTGCCTTCCTTCAGCGTTCCGCCTTCAAGTATCTTCTGCACGAAGGCGCGACTGTTCACATCGGCTTCCAGCCCGAAGGCCGTAAGCGAGATCCGCAGGAGGCGCTTGTCGGCCACCAACTGGGCAGCCGTATCGATCTTGCCAATGCGGGCGCGAAAGTAGGCTTCGTCGCGCTGGGCCGCTGGGGCGGCCTGTTGCACCTCTTGCTGGCGCGCCATCGTCCGCTTGAGAAATCCCCAGCCGGCAAAGCCTGCAAAAGGCAGAACCGGCTGGAAACTCATGCCCGACCAGCCGCGAAAAGCCGCTCTTCCCGTGGAAGCAGGCTGCGCAGAGCCTTCAGCGCCTGATAATGCTGATCTTCAAGCACCGCCTTGCTCGCCAAGGCAAGCTGCGTGCGGCTGTCATGGTCCGTCAGAACCTGGCTCAGCTGCTCGATCCCGCGCAGCAGCTGCAATCGCGCTTCGGTCGCGTCGGAGTCACCGGAAAGTACCAGTTGCGCAATATAGCAGACGCGGCGGACCGGGGTGTTCACCTGTTCCGGATGGATGGCGTCGCGCAGCCGCAGGATGTTCGCATTGGGTGTCATGATCGCAAGGCGAGACCGCTTGTCGCCATTCTCGATAACAGCGCCGTTGATCAGGACCCGTTCATGCGGCCCCAGTTTCAGGACAAGACCGCTCACGTCGCACCCCCGTCGCCGCGCAGGCCGCGAAGGACGGCCATGTTGATGTCGGCCAGAACCTCAACGCTGGCGCCCTGATCCAGCACGGAGCGGCTGTGCTGGATGGTGAACTCGTAGAGGTAGAACAGCTGCGCCCGCAGTGGGGCCGGAAGGCCATTGCCCGAAAGCGCCACATCCGAGGCGAGGGTCGACCAGAGCTGTTGATTGTCGTTCAGGGCGGCGACCAAACCTGGGAAATCGGTTGCGCGGAGGGCCCAGGCCGCGCGAAGTCGCTGAGTGATCTGGGCGATCAGATCGTATTCGATGGCGCGGAGCGACCGGGCCGGGGTCTCGCGCCGGGCATAGGCAATGGGAGATTGGTACGTCATGGGGGGTCATCCGTTCGGGGCTTGGGGAAGAGGCTGGGCCGCGGGGCTGATCCCGCGGCCCGTCAGGATTACCGGAACAGTGACAAGAGCCCCTGCGGCTGCTGGTTGGCGATTGACAGCGCCTGCGTCGCAAGCTGCTGCTGGACCTGCAGTGCCTGCAACCGGGCCGAAGCCTCTTCCATGTCGGTATCGACCATGACGCCGATACCGGTCTTCAGCGAGTCGGTCAGCTTGCCGACGAACTCGCTCTGGATGTCCACCCGCTTCTGAGCCGAGCCGAAGCTGGCCGCCGCATCGATCGAGGTTTGCAGCATCCCTTCGATCGCCGAGAGGGCACTTGCCGCGTTGGTCGAGTTCGAAACGTCGATGGTGTTCAACCCGGAAAGTCCGCCCGTGCCGCGGGTTGCCGTGGTGGAGATCGCTGCAGCCTGGTTGGTGTTGTTGGCCACCGACAGCGTGCCTGACGTCAGCGACAGGGTGAAGTCGGTGTCGGAAAGGCCGTTCGCGGTCAGCGAGTTCTTCAGACCTGCCACGAGGGCATCGGCAGTGTCCCCCTCCTGAACGACATAGCGGCCCGTCGTCGACCCGATGTTCAGCTCGATCGAGTCGCCCGCGATCAACGCCGTGAGAGTTGTCGGCGTGGCGTTCGGATCATTTGCGGCCAGCGCACCGGCACCGCCCTGGAAAGCGAAGGTCCCAAGGGTGGCAGGGGTGCCGTTGACCACGGTCCCTGCAGTGATGCCGGCCAGGGTACCGCCAGCAGCGGTGGTGAGCGCGGCACCGGCATCGGTGGACAGGTTCTGCGCCGTGACCTGAATGTTCGACGATGTGACGCCGGTTGCGCTGCGGTCCAGTGAGGACAGGACGTTCACCGTGCTTTGCGAGCCATCGACTAGGTTCAGGCCGTTGAACTGTGCCGCACCCACGACCGACTCGATCTGGCTGCGCAATGCAACCACGTCAGTCTGGATCTTGTTGCGATCCACGTTCTCGGCCTGGGCGGCAACGATCTTGCCCTTCATCTCGGTCAGAAGCTTCGTCACCGATTCCGAGGCGTTTCGCGCTACGGTCAGCGTCGCGTTGCCGACGGCCAGGCTGTCGGAAATGCCCTTGAAGCCCTCGACGTCGGATTCCATCACCTTCGAAATCGCCCAGACGGCGGCGTTGTCCTTGGCCGAAGCCACGCTTTTCCCGGTCGAGATATCGGCCTGGACCTTGTTCATGTTCGCGCTGATGCCCTTCATCGTTTGCAGGGCAACCATCGCGCTGGTGTTTGTCAGAATAGACGACATCATTCATTCCTTCGTTGAGGCCGCAGCTTTCACGGCCGGACAGGCCACTCTGCGTGGCGGGATGGGCATTCTGTCCAATGCCGCCGGTCTTCGGGCGGCGCCGCCCCGACTTAGGACGCAGGGCCATCAAAGGCGGAACGTCCTAACCAAGTCCTAATCCCGGTTGCCGAATTGCGCGGGATTTGAGACAACTCAGAAGCGATGTGGTGCCAGCATCGACGGGGTCGCAATCGCGGCCTTCTGCCCACGCGCGTCGTAGGTGGTCAGCGTTGGACCAGCCATGATCTCGCGCAGGCGGGTCTGTGCGGCCCGCACGCCGCGTCCGGCCGCCTGCAACAGGCTTGCGTTGCGTTCAGCCTTCTGGCGCAGACGCGCGGCCGTCGCCCGGTCCAGTTGCGGCATGGCCAGCACAATCGCCTCGACCTCGGGCCCGATCACCGAGAGTTCAGCCAGGTTTCCGGACAGCACCGCTGCATGGGTGCGGTCAAGCAGGTGTTCAAGCGCGTTCGGCATTTCCAGCTTCCACCATCGTGTTGAAGATCAGCTCTGCCAGCCCGATTCCCCCGCCTTCAACCATCAGCCGCGCCTGTTCCAGCCGCAGGAACGAGCTGAACTGATCCTCCCCCGAGCCGCCACCAAAGCCGCCCTGCGTTTCGCCCAGGCCGGAATGGCCCAGCATTTCGGCCAGAAACGTCGCCTCCAGCTCCTCGGCTTTCGCCATCAACGTCTGATTGTGGTCTGTTGCGGCCGGTGGCGGGCGCAGGATCGGAGCGGTTTCCATGGCAGTCCTCCAGATGGATCGGATTTTCTGCAACGATCCGCGATCGGGGTAAAGAATGGGTAACTTCTCGCTGCGATATCTGCGGCAGCAACGGCAGAAGTCGTGGGAAATGCAGACACTCATCGCAAGCAGATCCGGCGGGTCGAATACTGTCATGCTGGGCCTGACAGTGGGGACGCCAGAGGCAGCAATGGACGAAACGCCTGGCAAGGGCGATTTCTCCATCCTGCTTCCGGCACCGCTCGAAGATCAGGCAGACCAGCATATCCCCACGGAAGGCCCCGCAGCCATCTACACGGCAGCCTTGCTTGCGACCCTGCCTGCTGCTCTGCCGCAGCCCGTTCTGACAGCGAATGGCAGGGATGTGCCGGCCGACGCTGGGGGCATGAATGCCCCGTTAGCCACCGTGCCACCTGAGGGTCCTGAACACGATGCCGGCGAGACTCTTGCCCTTCTGCCACGCGCCCTGCCCGACGTGGCTGACGCGTCAGAGGTTTTTGCGCTGCAAGACGTGCGAAGCGCAGTCGCTCCGCACACCATCGCCGCCCCTTCGCCCGGGGTTGAACCTGCGCCGGCAGTGCCTTCGCTGGCCTCTGACGCAGTGGTTCCAGCTTCCACCCTCCCCGCGCTCTCTGACCGCCTGACCAAAATCCCCGCGAAGAACCAGGGGGATGCAGCCTCCATTGGTAGGTCTGGCGCAGATGTGCCCCTGCCGCCGGCAGCCCCTGCGGACGAAGCCTCCGGCAGCAGTTCCCGAACCGATCTGCCCTCGCTGTCCGCAACCCTCGGGGAGACAGCCTCCGCGGGCAGGTCTCGCAGCGATGGGCCGCTGCCCCCTGCGGGTCTCACGGATCCGACAGTTCAGGTGCAGGCTCCAGACGCGGTGCCGGTCGTGCTTGGCAACGCTTCCCAAGGTGGGTTCCGACTGTGGCAGGGGGCCTTCGTGCGGGACCCCACCCCTCCATCCGCCGGTGACGATCCCCTCGTGCCTGGCACCTCACCCGCTTCGGCAGCGGCCACCCCAGCGGTGGCTCTTGCCAATCTTGCCGACGCGACCCTTCAGCCCACTCTCGCCCTCCAATCCGGCCCCGTGGGAGACGAGGAGACTTACACGATGGTCGGCATGACTTCAGCCGTGGTGCCGCTTCCGGCCACAACCACAGCGCTGGCCATGGCCACGTCGGTGGCGTCGGTGCACCATCTTGCAGGCCAGCTGGTGCAGACGCTGTCGCACGGCAGCGATGGTAGCACCGAACTTGCGCTCTCCCCTGATGAGCTGGGGCATGTCCGTGTCACCCTGCAGCCAGATCCGCAAAATCCGGATCGTCTTGTCGTGATGCTGACCTTTGAGCGGCCCGAAACGCTGGACCTTTTCCGCCGTCACGCCGACCAGCTGGCCGAGGCGCTGCGGGAGGCGGGCTATACCCGGGCAGACATCGGCTTTGGAAATGCGGGCACCGACAGCAACAATTCATCGCGGCGTGACGCATCCGGCGCTGCTGCGCAACCTGTCTCCCCCGATGGGGTGTCCGGCCTCGACCCCGAAAACCCTGCCTTGCGCCTTGCAGCGTCGGGCACTCTCGATCTCAGGCTTTGAGGATATCTCCATGACCATATCGGCCATTTCAACCGTCGCATCCGGCGTCCCGCCCACATCTGGCTCAACAAGCAAGATCAGCTCGGATTTCGATACCTTCCTGCGAATGCTGACGGTGCAGATGCAAAATCAGGACCCCCTCAATCCCATCGATTCGGCCGACTACGCCGTTCAACGTGCCACGTTCTCGGGGGTCGAGCAGCAGGTCCGCACCAATCAGTTTCTGGCGGACATGCAGGGCAGCTTCCAGCAAATGGGGCTGGCGGAAATGGCTGGCTGGATCGGGCAAGAGGCCCGCTCGCCCGCGCCGGTCCGCTTTGACGGCACCTCGCTTGGCCTGGCGCTTGCCCCCCAGGTCGGGGCTGACGGCGCCGTACTCGTGGTGCGCAATGCTCAAGGCACCCTGGTCGCCCGGGAAGAGATTCCCCCCGGCGGCGGCCCTTACCAGTGGCTGGGTGCGGACGCCTCTGGCAATCGCCTGCCGCCGGGGCTTTACGCCTTCTCGGTTGAAAGCCGCCAGGGCGACAAAGTGACCGACACGCGTCCGGTGGAATCCTACGCCCGTGTGATGGAAGTGCGCAGCACGCCCCAAGGCCCTACCCTGGTGCTGGAAGGCGGGGCCGAGATTGCCAGCGGCTCTGTGACCGCGCTGCGCCTGCCGCAAGGCTAGGCGCTACAGAAACCCGCCCAGCCCAAGGCCCGCCGCAAAGGCCGCCGCCACCAGCAGCGCCCAGCCCAGCAGCGGCATCCGCCGCTCCCGGACCTGCACTGTCACGGTTGGATTGCCGGTCCGGATCAGCTGTGCTTCGACGAGCTCCGGAAGACGGGGGCCGAACCGGGACAGTACCCGGACCGTCTTCAACAGATCGCGCAGCACGGCTTTCGGGCCGATCGTCTCCTTGACGTAACGCTCGACGATCGGCTGGGCGACTTCCCAGATGTTGATATGGGGGTCCAGCGACCGCGCCACGCCCTCGACCACCACCATCGTCCGCTGCAGCAGGATCAGCTCGGTCCGCGTTTCCATCCCGAAGCGCTCGGTCACTTCAAAGAGGTAAGCCAGCAGCCGCGCCATCGAGATCCGGCTCGCGTCCATCCCAAAGATCGGTTCGCCGACGGCCCGCAAGGCCCGCGCAAACTCGTCGATGTCGCGGTCGGGCGGCACATAGCCTGCCTCGAAATGCACCTCGGCGACGCGGCGATAATCCTTGCGGATGAAGCCCATCAGGATTTCCGCATAGACCCGGCGGGTGTACTCGTCGATCCGACCCATGATCCCGAAGTCATAGGCGATGATGTCCCCGTTCGCCGCAATCTTCAGGTTGCCCTGGTGCATGTCGGCATGGAAAAACCCGTCACGCAGCGCGTGGTTCAGAAACAGCTGCAGCACCCGCGCTGCCAGCACCCGGCGGTCATGGCCCTGCGCGTCGATGGCGGCATTGTCGTTCAGCCCGATCCCTTCCGCCCAGCCCAGCGTCATGACGTTGCGGCTGGACAGGAACCAGTGCGGCTTTGGCACCTGAAAGCCTTCATCCTTCGCCGTGTTCGCCGCAAACTCCGCTGCGGCCGAGCTTTCCAGCCGAAGGTCCAGTTCACCCATCACCACGCCTTCGAAATGCGTGATCACGTCCACTGGCCGCAATCGCCGTGAGAATGGCGCGAGACGCTCGATCCAGCGGGCCGCAAGATAGAAGGCGTCAATGTCCTTGCGGAACGCCCTCTCGATCCCCGGCCGCAGCACCTTTACCGCGACTTCCTCGCCTGTCTCCGCCAGACGGGCGCGGTGCACCTGCGCTATCGATGCGGCGGCCACGGGCTCGGAAAACTCGCTGAATATGGTGGAAACCGGCCGATCCAGCTCGGCTTCGATCATCTTCCTCGCGATCTCGACCGGGAAGGGTGGCAGCTTGTCCTGAAGGTATTTCAACTGCTGCGCCATTTCCTCACCCACGACATCCGGGCGGGTGGACAGGATCTGACCGAACTTGATGTAGGCCGGCCCGAGTGCCGTCAGTGCCCGCGTCGCCGGCGGCAGCGCCAGATCGCCCTGCAAGCCAAGCCATTTGAACGGCCAGCCGAGCATCCTTGCTGCGAAGCGCAGGCTTGGGGGTGCGCGGAACGCCTCCAGCACCACATCCATCGCGCCCGTCCGCTCCAATGTGGCACCGGTCCGGATCAGGCGGATGATGTTGTGCGGACCCCTCACAGCTTCCAGCCGGAATGGAGGGCCGCGATGCCCATGGAAAGGTTGCGGTATTTCACCTGCCCGAACCCTGCTTCACGGATCATTGCGGCAAAGCTGTCCTGATCGGGAAACTTGCGGATCGATTCCACCAGGTATTGATAGCTGTCGCGGTCCCCGGTCACGACCTGCCCCATTACCGGAATGACATTGAAGGAATAAAGGTCATAGGCCTTCTGCATCAAGTCATTCGGGATCTGCGAAAACTCAAGCACCATCAGACGGCCACCAGGCTTGAGGACACGGTACGCCTCACGCAGGGCATCGGAAATCCGGGTCACGTTCCGGATGCCAAAGGAGATCGTGTAGACATCGAAACTTGCGTCCGGGAAGGGCAGGGCCATCGCGTCGCCCACCACCCAGTCCAGACTTTCGGCCTGGCTTGCTGCTTCGGCCCGCTTGCGGCCTTCAACCAGCATCGGCTCGGTCATGTCGCAGACCACCGCTGATGCTCCGCCTGCGCGTTTCAGGAAGCGGAACGCCACGTCGCCAGTGCCGCCCGCCACGTCCAGCAGTCGCTGACCGGGCCGGGGCGCCAGCCAGTCCATCAACGCATCCTTCCAGACACGGTGGATGCCCATCGACATAAGATCGTTCATCACATCGTATTTCGAGGCCACGCGGCTGAAGACACCATGCACCATCCCGGCTTTTTCAGCCTCGGGCACGTCCTTGAAACCGAAATGGGTGGTCTTGTCCGTCGCCTTGGTCATGGAGCGTTCCGCCCAATTGTTGCCGGGATCGAGTTATACCGAACCCGGCAAAAGGGAAACCACATCGTCACGAAAGTCCCGAAGATGCAGCCAGAAGATCTTTCCCTCTTCGAAGGCATGGTCGGCCAGATTGCCATCGGCATCCTGTTCGTATTCGGTCTCATCGTCCTACGCATCTATC
>JANPJZ010000212.1:0-32415 GCA_031425795.1 Rhodobacter sp.
GCCCCGACCTTCGGGACAGGGCCTGTTATCCCAAGGGCGGGCCGGGGGAAAGGGGGGCCGACAGCGGCCGCGTCAGTCGGTGCGGTCGCGGGACCAGAGATAGATCACCAGCCCGATGGCGGTGGTCACGGCAAAGAACAGGAACACCGCCTCGTAGGGCGCGGCTGCAGGGTCGGCCGGGGTGGCGGCATGGATGCGCCCGGTGGCGATCTGGGCAAGGCCGATGGGCGCGATGCCGAAGAGGTTCAGAAGCGTCACACCACGGCCCATCATGTGCTGCGGGATGAAGGCGCGGCCATGCGCCACGACCATGGGGAAACTCGCCCCAAAAAGCCCGGCTGCCACCAGAAGCCCCGCCGTCAGCATGGGCGGGCCATCGGCGAAGGCCCAGAGGCCGAGGAGGCAGAGCACGGTGGCGGCGTTGCCGATGACGATCACCCACTTCCGGCTGCCAACCCAGCGGTCCAGCGGCGCGTAGGCGAAGTTGCCCGCCACCATCGCCAGCCCCATCCAGAGGCTGATCCGCCCGATCTCACCCGCGTCAAACCCGTGGACGTCGCTGAAATAGGGGCCGACCCACAGCCCCCGCAGTCCAGCCACCGGCATGTAGCACACCGCCATCATCGCAAGGATGGGCCAGATCGCAGGCATCTTGAGCAGGTCCAGCAATGACCCTTTTTCCTGCCGTGCGAGGCTTGGCGGGTCGCGCACCAGCGCCAGGATCGCCAGCGCCACCAGCGCGGTGAACCCCGCGAGGCCCCAGACCGCCCCACGCCAGCCAAACGCCTCCACCGCCGCCGAGAGGGGCAGCGAGGCTGCAACGTTGCCAAGCGACCCCACGCCGAGCGTCACCCCCGCCAGCGTGCCGAACAGCGCGGGCGAATAGCTGCGGGCGAAAGTGTAGTAGCAGGCCATCAGCACCGGCGCGCAGCCCACCCCGATCAGCGCCATCGCCACGTTGAGTTGCCAAGGAGCGGTGGCCGAGGCAAAAAGCGCCGCCCCGCCAGCCCCGAGGGCCATGAGAACTCCCGTGGTCCGCCGTGGCCCGTGCCGGTCAAGCGCTGCACCGATGGGCAGCTGCACCGCAGCGAAGGCAAGGAACCACCAGCCCGAGGCATTGGCAAGCTGGGCGGCGGTTGCCCCAAGCTCGGCCTGCAGGACCGGAGAGAGCACGGCAAGGAAAGCACGGTAAAACTGGCTGAGCAGATAGCCGACAACCAGGGCCGCAATTCCCACGCGCATGAATAACCCTCCCAAGGTCGGCCCGCCTTGTCGCAGCGCCATAGGCCGGGTGCAACACCCCACTTGCGATTGTGCGGCGAGTGCGTCAGATGCCGCCATTGAACCGGAGGATTTCATGCGCCTGTCCCTTTGCCTTGCGGCCGCTTTGCTTGCCAGCCCGACCCTTGCCAATGACGGTTTCGGTGGCCTGACCGCGACCGGCCTGACCTTCGGCCAGACTGCCGCCGTGGCGATGGAGGAGGAGGACCTGTTCATCGGCATAGACCGCATCACGGTCGACTATGTCTTCCGCAACATGACCAGCGCCGATGTGACGGGCGAGGTGATCTTCCCGCTGCCGCCGATTCACATCGGATACATCCTGCAAAGCGACTGGAATCTGCCCGAAGACCCTGACCGCGAAAACCTGGTGAACTTCACGGCCACGGTTGATGGCCAGCCCGTGCCCCTGTCCATCGACCGGATCGCGGTGATCGAGCCTGCCTATGAGGAGGCCCGCCCGCTATCAGAGCATTACGACAGCCCAGGCCAGGATGTGACGGCTGACCTCGCCCGCCTTGGCCTGCCCCTTTCGCTGAACGCAGACTCCGTCGTGGCTGCGCTGGCGGCGCTTACGCCTGCGGAGCGTGAGGAGGCAGCGGCCTTGGGGCTTGCAGAGTTCGGCGATGGCTATGCCTTTCCCAACTGGTCGATCATCCTGCGCTATCACTGGACCCAGACCTTCCCAGCGGGCAGGACGATGGCCATCAGCCACGCCTATGAGAACCGCTCTGGCGGCGGCGTCTTCAGCTGGTCGCACCCGCCAGAGGATTACATGCAATACGCCATCGACCAGTACTGCATCGACGAAAGCACCTCGCGCGGGTTGGCCAAAGCGCTGGCGCAGCCGCCGCAGGACGGGGTGGTGTATTCAACGGGCATGTCCTGGAACATCCAGTACGTCCTGCGCACCGCGAACAGTTGGGCCGGGCCGATCGGTCGGTTCAAGCTGACCGTGGACAAGGGCGACACCCGCAACATCCTGTCGCTCTGCGCCGACGGGATCAGGAAGACCGGCCCTACGACCTTCGTGATGGAAAAGACGAACCACACGCCAAGCGACGATCTGCACATCCTGATTGCCACGCCGATGCAGAACTGATTGCGCTTTGACGGCGGCGGCCGGCCAGGCCTTGGTCCAGGGCCTGGGCTGGTTTCGCCGACTTGGCCGCTGCGGCCCAGGGTCGTAGCCTCCTGAACATTGTAACGAGAAAGGTTGTTTCATGCGTGCCCTTCTGAGCCTGCTTCTGTGCAGCACCGCCCTGCCCGCAACGGCCGACACCATCCTTGCCAGCAGCCGGATAACGGCCGTGACTGTCTATCCCGATGGCGCAAGGCTGACGCGGGAGGTGGCCTTCACCGCCCCCGGGGCCGGGGCGCATGACGTCCTGATCACCGACCTGCCCGCCGACAGCCAGCCCGGACTGATCCAGATCGCCGCCGGTGCGGGGGTGCAGCTTGGCGCGTTTTCGCTTCGCGCCGACCGGCTGCCGCCGCGCGAAGACCCGCTGACCCCCGACCAGACCACCGCCAAGGCCGAGGTTGAGCGGCTGGAGGCTGCTGAGGCAACGGCGACCCTCGCGTTCGAGGCGGTGCAGGCCCGCGTCGATGCCGCCGAGGCGCAGGTTAGGTTCCTGTCCTCGTTCACCGGCGCTCTGCCGGACGGTGCAACACCCGACAGCATCAAGGCGATGGCGGCGATGATCGGCAGCGAGACACTGGCGGCCCGCCAAACGGCCCTTGCCGCGAGGGCCGAGCTCTTCCCCGCCCAGAAGACCCTGGCAAAAGCGCAGGAGGAGTTAGCGATGGCCCGCTCCGCCTATGAGGCGCTGCCTTCGGCCGACATGGACTACACCGCATTATCCGTCGCCGTGACGGCCGGGACAGCGGGAGAGCAGTCCCTGACTGTCACAAAATACATCGGGGGGGTCAGCTGGAGGCCGTTCTACGACCTGAACCTCACGCGGGACGGGGGCGATGCGCTGACGATGGGCCGGTCGGTTCTGGTTACCCAGTATACCGGCGAGGATTGGTCGGACGTGATCCTGACGCTTTCCTCCTCGCGCCCCGCCAATCAGGCGGCACCCTCCACCCTCTGGCCAGAACTGCGCAGCATCGGGCCCGCAGTGGACGACGAGGATATGCGCAAGGGTATGGCCGCCGACGCGATGGTGGAAGAGGAGGTGGTGCTGGAAGCCGCTCCCGCCCCGATCACCGCCGCCGCAGGGGTGGAGGGGGATACCGTTGTCTACCTATACCCCGCCCCAGTCACCATCGCCTCGGGTGCCGAGGATCTGCGGCTGGCGCTGGACAGCCTCGGTTTCGCCCCGGTCGTGAAGGCGGTCGCCGTGCCCCGTGTGGACCGCACGGCCTTTGTGATGGCCAGCTTTACCAACGGCAGCGCCGAACCGCTGTTGCCGGGCGAGGCGATGCTGTTCCGCGAAGGTGTGCTGGTTGGCACCACCTACCTTGACGTGATCGCCCCGGGCGTGGAAACAGGCGTCGCTTTTGGCGCGCTCGAAACTGTTCGGATCAAGCGCGAGATGCCGGTTGCGGCACAGGGCGAGACGGGGATCTTCACCACCTCCAACCAGCGCAGCGAAACGGCGGTGATCACGGTGGAAAACACCGGCGACACGGCCTGGCCGCTGCGGGTACTGGACCAGGTGCCCTATACCGAACAGGACGACCTTGAGATCGAAGTGACCGCCACCCCCGCACCCAGCGAAACCGATGTCGAGGGGCAGCGCGGCATTCTTGCGTGGGACTTCGACCTTTCGGCCGGGGGCAAGCAGACCATCACGCTGGAGCAAAGCCTGAGCTGGCCCGAAGGCATGGAGTTGCGCTGACTGCCTCGGTATGCCGGGCGGGCCAGACGGGCGGGGTCAGACGGGCGGGGTCAGACGGGCGCGAAGACATCGCGCGCGGGGTCGTATTGTTCAAGCCCGCCTTCGCCCGTATCCGTCCACAGGCCATGCAGTGTCAGTCGATCATCCTCGACCGCGGCGCGCACGAATGGAAAAGTGAGGAGGTTGGCAAGGCTGGTCAGCACCGCCTGCTTTTCCAGCGCCTGCAGGATCTCCTCCTCAGGCAAATGGGCGACTTTCTGGAAGCCCGGGCGCAGGATGTCCATCCAGCGACCGACGAAGCTGGACTTTTCCTCCAGTTCCGGCGCGTGGCCCCGGCACATGTCATGGCACCCCTTCACGCCGCCGCAGTTGGAGTGGCCCAGCACCACGATATGCGCCACGCCCAGCGAGGCAACGGCATATTCGACGGCGGCCGAGGTGCCGTGATAGGTGCCGTCCGGCGAATAGGGCGGCACCAGGTTGGCCACGTTGCGGTGGATGAAGAACTCGCCCTCATCCGCGCCGAAGATCGACGTGACATGCACCCGGCTGTCGCAGCACGAAATCACCATGGCCCGAGGATGCTGGCCGCTGCTGGCCAGACGACGATACCAGGCGCGGTTGTCCTGATAGGTGGTGGCCCGCCAGCCGTGAAAGCGCTGGACGAGATAGGCGGGCAGCGGGCGGATCTCGGTCATGCGCAGTGTCCTTCGGTGCACCAGAAGCCCTGCCTATGCGGCATTCGAAGAAAATTCGAGAGGCAAATTCCCCGCCCGGTCGCCGGCCCGGAACCAAATCTTCAGCATGACGGTTCACATTGGATGCGGGTGTGTTTGGAAAATCGGGTGTTCACATGACGGAAGTTGCGGTGTTGCGACCGCGCGAGGTGGTGCGGCAGGATGTCGGAGCAGTTGCAGAGATCTACCGCAACCTTGGTGCCCCCACGGCCGAGCAACTGGTCACCCGTGCGCTGGGCGAGGTTGCCCTGACCATGGCGGGGATCGTCGAAAAGGTGCAGGCGCAGGATCTGCGGGATCTGTCACGGCAGTTGGCACAGCTTCGGCGTCTCTCGGCAGACCTGGGGTTGACCAGTCTGGGCACTGTCGCAGGCGATGCGCGGGTCTGCCTGGAGCGGGCTGACAGCACCGGCTTTGCAGCCGTCTGGGCCCGGCTGATGCGGGTGGCGGAACGATCGCTGTCGCCTGACCACCAGATTGCCGGCCTGTCCGGCCAGGGCCAGCTTCGGCCAGAGTAGCGAACGATTCGAGGCGGGCTTCCATACCAATTGCGCTGTCCGGCAAGGTCGCAAGCCAGCGGCGAGCCGGGGGGCGCGCCGGCGGGCAGTCGGTGTCCAATCGCCGGTTTTTGCAGGATTTGTCCAGACGAGACGGCGCAGAGCGACGCAGCGCTTGCAACCTCGTCAACTCCTCCTTCATCTGTCCGGGTGATCCTTCATCCGGAATTATGACCAGACCATGACCCAGACCCAGACCTTCAGCTTTGCCGCAGCTTCCGCCAGCACGCGACCGTTGCATGTCGTCCGAGCGGAGGAGCTTGGGGCATTTATTGAAGGCGCGGGGGCACGATGGGCCGAATGGCTGACCGCGTCGGGGTTCGAACCGGGCCTCGGCGAGACGCGTCTTCTCCCAGATGCGGACGGCGGCGTTGCTGCGGCAGTCGTGGGCTTCGGCACAGCCCAGGCGCGCCGGCGGTTGCGCTTTGGGCTGGCCAAGGCCGCAGGCGTTCTGCCAGCCGGGGATTGGGCCCTGACGGGAGCGCTGTCGCAAGGTGAGGCGACCGAGGCTGCCCTTGGCTGGCTGCTGGCGGGGTATCGTTTCGACCGCTATCGCCCCGGCCGCAAACCGCAGGCCCGGCCCAAACTGGTCTGCCCCGACGGTCTGGACGCAACCCGGCTGCTGGCCATGGCCGAGGGAGAGGCGTTGACACGCGACCTGATCAACACCACCGCGCAGGACATGGGGCCGGAGGAGCTTGAGGCCGCCTTCATGGCGCTGGCCAGCCGTTTCGGTGCCAAGGCGCGGGCCATTCGCGGGGATGACCTGCTGCAACAGAATTTCCCGATGATCCACGCCGTTGGCCGTGCCAGCCCGCGCGCACCGCGCCTTCTCGATCTGCGCTGGGGCAGCGATGGTCCGGCGCTGACGCTCGTGGGGAAGGGGGTGTGCTTTGACACCGGGGGGCTGAACCTGAAGCCCTCGGCGGGCATGAACCTGATGAAGAAGGACATGGGCGGCGCGGCCACCGTCATGGGTCTGGCGCAGATGATCATGGCACTGAACCTCCCGCTGCGGCTGCGGGTGCTGATCCCGGCGGTGGAAAACGTGGTATCCGGCAACGCGCTGAAACCCAAGGATATCCTGACCAGCCGCAAGGGCCTTACCGTCGAGGTGAACGACACCGACGCCGAAGGGCGGCTTGTGCTGGCGGATGCCCTTGCGCTGGCCTGTGAGGAGGACAGCGATCTTCTGATATCGATGGCCACGTTGACCGGCGCCGCACGGGTTGCCGTAGGCCCGGACCTTGCACCCTACTACACCGACGATCCCGCCCTTGTCGCCGCGCTGGAGGCCGGGGCCCTGGCGGGATGTGATCCGGTCTGGCGCCTGCCGTTCCATGACGCCTATGAATCCGTCATCGAGCCGGGGATCGCCGATCTGGACAACGCGCCGGGCTTCGGATTTGCCGGGTCGATCACGGCGGCCCTGTTCCTGCGGCGCTTTGCGCCGGAGGCGCGGTACATCCATTTCGACATCTACGGTCACAGCCCGTCGGACCAGCCGGCGCGGCCAAAGGGGGGCGCGGGCCAGGGCGCACGCGCGCTGCTTGCTGCCCTGCCCACCATGCTTGGACTGGAGACTGCCTGATGGACCCTCGCACCACCCCCTACTCCGGCCGCGTGGCCCATGTCAGCCTGCAGGGTGAAATCTCGGCCCCGATGACCGAAGGGGAGGCTGCGCAGCTGATCGTCCCTCTCACCGACCTTCTGGACAAGCCGGGCGGGGCGCGGAACCGCCAGCTTCTGCTGGGGGCTGCGGTGACGGTGATCGACCGCGATCAGGGCCATGTCTTCGTGCAATCCCGGCGCGATGGGTATTGCGGCTGGCTGGCAGAGGCGGCCGTGGGGGGCGGACCCGATGCGACACATTGGGTCTCGGCCCCGGCGACGCACCTCTACCTTGAGCCTGTGGTGCAGGCCCCACAGAAGGCTGGTCTCAGCATCGGGGCCCGGCTGGCGGTGACCGGGGCCTGGGGCGCCTGGGCCAACACGCCGCATGGCTTCGTGCCGATGTGCCACCTGCGCCCCCTGGACCAGACCGTGCCTGATCCGGTTTCGGTGGCAGAAAGCCTGCTTGGAACGCCCTATCTCTGGGGCGGCAATTCCCGCGAGGGGGTGGACTGTTCGGGTCTGGTGCAGCTGTCACTGCACGCGGCCGGACGGGAATGCCCTGGCGACAGCGACCTGCAGATGGCCGTTGGCCGAGGCCTGACGCCGCAGGATGAGCTGAAGCGTGGCGATCTTGTCTTCTGGAAGGGCCATGTGGCGATGATGGTCAACCCGGCGGTGCTGATCCATGCCAACGGGCACACGATGTCCGTAGCCTATGAAGGCATCCGCGAGGCGATCACCCGGATTTCGGCAGGCGGCGGCGGTCTGGTGCAGGCCCGCCAGCGCTTGTGATTCAGGTCACCGGGCCGATCAACCGGCGTTCCAGGACTTTCAGCACCTGCTCCAGTTCCGCGCCCCGGCGCAGGATCCGGCCGTCCATTCCCACTACCGCATAAAGCCCCTGACGGGCCCGAAGTTTTGGGCGCTTTTCGATGCGGTAAATCGGATGCTCGGCCGTCCGACGGAACACGGAGAACACGGCCACCTCACGCAAGCTGGAAATGGCGTAGTCGCGCCATTCGCCTGCCGCGACCATCTGGCCATAGACCCGCAGGATCGCCTGAAGCTCCTTGCGATCGAAGCGGGTGACCTCGTCCGTGTAGGGCGGAGCGGGGAAGGGGATCGGCGCTTCGGCATTCATCGCAAAAGTTTACCCGCTTCGCCCCCCAAATCAACCGGGAAAACCCTGGGCTATCCTGATCTCGCCGGTGGTGAATCCGCGCCAGTTGGTCATCGGCCCCCCCAGCCGCTTCAGCGCCGCCGGGTGGTTCGGGTCCAGCACCCCTGCCCGCACCAGAAGTGCTGTGATCGCCGCCTCGGCCCCGCGGGTGCCGCCATCAATGATCTTCAACGCCATGCCAAGCTTCTGCTCGGGCAGGATCGCCACGAAAACCGCCTCGGCCCCGGTCTTGAGTGCTACCTTGCCCCCCATCGCACGCATGAGTTCCGTGCAGGCGCGGCCTTCGCCTGCCACGAGTTCGGGATAGTTCGCCATCGCCCGGGCCAGCCGGTGCATCGCCCGCGATCGGGCATCCCCACTGTCGCGCGCAGTGGCAAAGCTGGCCATCGCCCGGGCAAGACCGCCCAGGCTGACGGAGAAGTTCGGGGCCGAGCAACCGTCGATCCCGTAGCCGGCGACGGTTTCCCCGGTCACCTCCTCAGTCGCGGCCTTGATGGCGCGCTGCAGAGGGTGGTCAATCTCCAGATACTCCGGCCCCGCGCCAAGGTGGCGGGTGACTGTGAGGAAGCCGCAATGCTTGCCCGAGCAGTTGTTGTGCAATTGGCATGGGCTGGTATCGGTCTTGATCAGGTGGTTGCGCTCCTCCCGGTCATAGGGTTCATGCGCGCCGCACCGCAGATCGGGCTCGGCCAGACCCAGCGTGGTGAGCCAGTCGCCCGCCATCCGGACGTGCCGCCCCTCACCCTGATGGCTGGCGCAGGCGAAGGCCAGATGCGCCTCGGTCAAGCCGGCGGCATCGGCGGCCCCGGTCTCCACCAGCGGCAGGGCCTGGATCATCTTGCAGGACGAGCGTGGGAAAATGACCGTGGCCGGATCACCCCAGGCGTCGACCATCCCGCCCGGCCCCCAGATCACCGCTTGGCCGGCGTGGCTGCTTTCAAGGCGGCCGCCGCGCCAAAGCTCGGCCATTGGAACTGGGGCTGACATGATGATTCCTCCGTCACATCTGCGCGAATTGTCGCCCACGGGGCTTTCGCGATTTGGTGTATTTGTCTAAGGGTGGGATATCGGGTAGAACTGGGCCGCGCCAGTCGAAAGGGGTCAAGCTTGCCCCGGCCATTGGCTCAGAGCACAAGACAGCTTGGAGGCTGCGTCAGACATGAGTTCCTATTTCGGTCGCACGCTTGCGGTTGTCGCGATCAGCTTTTCCGCGACCGCGACCTTTGCACCAGCCGCTTCGGCACAAGAATCAACCAACCGCGTCGCCACGATGACGGACTGGAACGTCTTCACCGAGGAGAACCCCAAGGAATGCTGGGGTGTCTCGAAGCCCACGCAAACGGTCAACACCAAGGACGGGGAGCCTGTCAGCGTGCGGCGGGACGAGATCCTTCTGTTCGTCACCTTCCGTCCCGGCAAACCTGGTGAGATCAGCTTTACCGGCGGCTATCCCTTCGCCGGCGGTTCCACCGTCGATGTGACGGTGGACGGTCAGCCCTATCAACTGTTCACCGACGGTGAATGGGCCTGGCCCGGCAGTGCCGAAGATGATGCCGCCCTTTTGGCCGCGTTGAAGGGCGGGACGACTGCGGTCATGACCGCGCGCTCGGGCCGGGGGACGCAGACCGCTGACACTTTCAGCCTGCGCGGCTTTACCGCCGCAATGACCGACGCCGAAGCGCGCTGCCAGTAACGCCCCGCTGCGTCCCGTAAAGCGCCCCCGCCCCGGGGCGCTTTCGTTTTTGGGGCGCTTTCGTTTTGGCGCGGGATGCCCTATATCTCGCCCATACAACCAGATCGCCTGTGACAAGGCCCGCACCGAAAGATCTGCCCATGATTGCCCCGATCACGCCAGACGTGCTGACGCTGCCGCGCAAGCTTGCTGCCGGAGGCAAGACCAACATCGTCGGCCTGACCCGCGATGCCCTGCGCCTGGCGCTGATCGCCGCCGGCACGCCGGAAAAGCAGGCCAGGATGCGGCTCGGCCAGTTGTGGCAGTGGGTCTACCACTGGGGCGTCCGCGATTTCGCGCTGATGACCAACCTGGCCAAGGACTACCGCGCGCTTCTGGCCGACAACTTCGCCATCGAGTTGCCCGAGGTCGTCACCCGCCAGATCAGTGAAGACGGCACCCGCAAGTACCTGGTTCGCATCGCCGGGGGCCACGAGGTTGAGGTGGTCTATATCCCCGAAACGGAGCGGGGCACCCTGTGCATCTCGTCCCAGGTCGGCTGCACGCTGACCTGTTCGTTCTGCCACACCGGCACGCAGAAGCTGGTCCGCAACCTCACGGCAGGAGAGATCGTCGGCCAGGTTATGCTGGCCCGCGACGACCTTGGCGAGTGGCCGGTGCAGGGCGCACCGAAGGTGGAAACGCGCCTCATTTCCAACGTCGTGCTGATGGGGATGGGCGAACCGCTCTACAATTTCGATAACGTCCGCGACGCGATGAAGGTGGTGATGGACAACGAGGGCATCGCTCTCGGCCGCCGTCGCATCACCTTGTCGACCTCTGGCGTCGTGCCCGAAATCGCCCGCACCGCGACCGAGATCGGCTGCCTTCTGGCCGTAAGCTTCCACGCCACCACGGATGAGGTGCGAGACCAGCTGGTGCCGATCAACAAGCGCTGGAACATCGCCACGCTGCTGGAGGCGCTGAAGGCCTATCCCGGTCTGTCGAACTCTGAACGGATCACCTTCGAGTATGTGATGCTGGACGGGGTGAACGACAGCAAGGAAGACGCGCACCGTCTGGTCAAACTGCTGGAAGGCATCCCGGCCAAGGTCAACCTGATCCCGTTCAACGAGTGGCCCGGCGCACCCTACAAGCGGTCTTCCGGCAACCGGATCCACGCCTTTGCCGACATCATCTACCACGCGGGCTATGCCAGCCCGATCCGTACCCCCCGCGGCGAGGATATCATGGCCGCCTGCGGTCAGCTGAAATCAGCGACCGAACGCGAACGCAAGTCCAGGTCGGCGATTGCCGCTGAAGCCGGTCTCTGACGGGAACCTTCCGCCGACCCGGTCTGTTTCCCCCTGCTTCAAAAGGGGGACAGGCAATGGCGTTTTCCAAGGGCGACAAGGTTACCTGGGAATGGGGCAGCGGCACCGCAAAGGGGGTCGTGGCCGAGGTCTTCACTGACAAGGTGACGCGCAAGATCAAGGGCAAGGAGATCACCCGGAACGCGACAAAAGCGGAACCGGCCTGCCTTGTCCGGCAGGAGGACGGCGACGAAGTGCTGAAGTCCGCCTCTGAACTGTCGAAGGGTTGATGCAGCGGAACATCTGCATCCCCCAAGGGTTGAATCCCTATCCACATCAGACAGGAGATGGATCCATGAAACTCCACCCCTTTGCCCTCGCGGTCGCCTCGGCGGTCGCGCTTGGTGCCGGCGGTTTGTCCGCCCAGACTGCAACCGAGGCCGACGCGGCCCCGCCCTCGGCCGAGGCGATGCAGACCGCAATGACCACACCAGAGGCCTTTGCCGAACGTGCGGCTTCGTCCAACCAGTTCGAGATCTCGAGCAGCGAACTGGCGCTGCAGGTGTCGCAATCCGAAGAGGTGCGCGCCTTCGCCGAACAGATGATCGCCGACCACAGCGCAGCCGGCGAACGCATGGTCGTTGCAGCGGCAGCCGAGGGTCTGACCCCCACCAAGACGCTGATGCCCGACCATCAGGCCCAGCTGGACAGCTTGTCCACCAGCACGCCGGAAACCTTTGACGACGCCTACCTTGCCGCGCAGGTTGCAGCCCACACCGAGGCGGTGGCCCTGTTCGAGGGCTATGCCACGCAGGGCACCGAGGGCCCGCTGAAGGACTTTGCGGCTGAAACGCTTCCGGCCCTGCAAGGGCACCTTGAGATGGCAGACCCGCTCAGCGAGTCCTGACCCGGGATCAAGGCGTCGGCGCCGGGCTTTCAGTCCCGGCGCCGACTGCCGCCTCGGCTTCCGGGGCGGGCGATGCAACCGTCTTGCGCCGTGCCCTGCGATCCAGAAGATGAAAGAGCAGCGGGTTCACGAGGATCGAGATCATCGCCCCCGCCACCACCAGATCCCGCGCATCCTCCGGAACGATCTGCAGTGTCACGCCCATCGTGATCAGGATGAACGAAAACTCGCCAATCTGGGCCAGGCTGGCGGCGATGGTCAGGCCCTTGTCATGGTCGTGGCCGAAGGCCCGGACAATGTAATAGGCGGCCAAGGACTTGATACCGATGATGATTACCACCGTCCCTAGCAGAGCGACGGGCGAGTTCCAGATGATCGACGGATTGAAGAGCATGCCCACCGACACGAAGAACAGCACGGCAAAGGCATCGCGCAGGGGCAGCGTCTCGCGCATCGCCTGCGACGACAGGGTGGAGCTGGACATGACCATGCCCGCAAAGAACGCGCCTAGGGCGAAGGACACCCCGAAGAAATGGGTCGCACCGTAGGCCACGCCCAAAGCGATGGCGAGGACCGACAAGCGGAACAGCTCGCGTGACTTGGTGTGGGACACGTAATGCAGGATCCAGGGGATCACCCGCTGGCCCACCACCAGCATCAGCCCGACAAAAGCCGCCGCCTTCGCCAGCGTGATCAGCACCGTCGCTGCAATCGGACCGATGCCGACCTGGGCCACGATCTCGGCCTGTTCGCCAACCGGCACTGCAACCCCACCCAGCAGGCCCGCCAGGGGTGGGATCAGCACCAGCGCCATCACCATCACAAGGTCTTCGACGATCAGCCAGCCCACGGCGACGCGGCCCTTGTCGGAGGTCACGAGGTCCCGCTCCTGCAAGGCTCGCAACAACACGACCGTCGACGCGACCGAGAGTGCCAGCCCGAAGATCAGCCCTGCTCCAAGGCTCCATCCCATCAGCAAGCCCATCAGCGTCCCGGAGGCGGTTGCCACGGTGATCTGCCCCAGCGCCCCCGGCACGGCAATCGCCCGCACGGCCATCAGGTCACGCGGCGAAAAGTGCAACCCCACCCCGAACATCAGCAGGATCACCCCAAGCTCGGCCAATTCGGTCGCAAGCCCCATGTCGGCCACATAACCCGGCGTGAAGGGACCGATAACCACTCCAGCCATGAGGTATCCCGCAATCAGCGGCAACCGCAGCCGCTGCGCCAGAAGGCCGAAGATGAAGGCCAGGCCAAAGCCTGCAACCATGATGGTGATCAGGGGCGTTTCGTGGGGCAAAGGCTATCGTCCTTTCCGGCCCTCGTCCGGGAGCGGACAGCAGCCAAGGGGGGTTGCGGGTGTTTTGTCAGGAGACAGGGTTATAATAGTCATTTCCTGTGGATTTTCCAATGTCTTGCGACCCTGAACTGCACAATCGCGGCATTTTCCGTCGCCCCCGAAGGTGCTAGGGTCGCGCCATGCCGGAACTCATCCCGAACGCTCGCGCGCGGCGCCTCTTTCTTGACCATCATGCCCTGATCGAGGCCCCGGTCGGCCCCGCCAGCGGCATTGCCTTGCATGACCTGATCGACCGCATCGGGTTTGTGCAGGTGGACAGTATCAATACGGTGGCCCGCGCGCATGACATGATCCTCTTCAGCCGCCGGCAGACGTTCCGCCCCGCCGCGCTGAAGCAGTTGCTGGAGCGGGACCGCAGCCTGTGGGAACACTGGACACATGACTCCTCAATCCTGCCGGCGCGGCTGCACGGGGTCTGGCAGCACCGCTTTGCCCGGGATGCGGACCGGCTGCACCGTAACTGGCGGCGCTTCTTTCGTGAGGGATATGAGTCCCAGCTCGACACCATACTGAACCGCATCGCCCGTGACGGCCCGGTGGGCACCGCCGATGTCGGCGCAGGTGAGGTGCGCGGCAAAGGCGGCTGGTGGGACTGGCACCCGTCCAAGACCGCGCTGGAGTGGCTTTGGCGGACCGGGCAGATCGCCGTGACCCGCCGCGACGGCTTTGCCAAGATCTACGACCTGACCGAACGCGTCATCCCGCAGCCCCATCGCAGCCCGGTTCCGCCGGAAACGGTCACCGACTGGGCCTGCCGGACGGCGTTGGGGCATCTGGGCTTCGCAACTTCTGGCGAGATCGCGGCCTACTGGAATGCCATCTCCCCAGACGCGGCCCGGGGCTGGTGCCGCACCGCCCTCTTGCAGGGAGAGATCGTGGAGGCCGAGGTCGAGGGCGCGCTCGGGCAACGGCGCAAGGTGGTCGTCCTGCCAGAGACCCTTGCAAGGCCCACCCCCGAGCCGACCCCGCGCCTGCGCATCCTCTCGCCCTTTGACCCCGCGTTGCGGGATAGGGACCGGGCCGAATTCCTGTTCGGCTTTCGCTACCGGATCGAGGTCTTTGTGCCCGAACCAAAGCGCGTCTTCGGCTACTATGTGTTTCCCGTGCTGGAAGGTGACCGCATCATCGGCCGTGTCGATGCCAAGGCCTTCCGCGATGCCGGCGCGCTCAGGGTCAAGGCGTTCTGGCCCGAAGCTGGCGTCGCCCTGACGAAAGCCCGCCTTGCGCGACTGGAAGGCGAACTTGCCCGCCTGGCCCGTTTCGCCACGTGCGACCAGGTAGAGTTTCTGGACGGCTGGCAGCGCGAGACACAGATCCAGCCCTGACCATGGCGGGGTTGACGGCAGCGATGTATGTGTATATGCACGTTACCCATGGACCTGACGCACCCCTCAAACTGCGTGACCTTCAACCTGCAACGGGCAACCCGCAGCCTGATGCGGGGGTTTGAGGCCGCTACCAAGGCCAGCGGCCTGACCGCGCCGCAATTCACCACGCTGTCGCTGATTGCGGGTCATGGACAGGTCAGCGTTACCCAGATCGCCGAGAAGACGGGAACCGATCGCACGACGATGACCCGCAACCTTGACCTTCTTGCCCGTAACGGCTGGATTGACGGGGTCCCTTCCGAAGACGGCCGCCTGCACGTCTGGACCCTGACCGATCCCGGCCGCGACCGCCTTGCCACGGCCCTGCCGGTCTGGCGGGCGTTTCAGGCCGGGCTGGTAGACCAGATCGGCGACATGGAAACCCGCAACCTGCTGGAGACTCTGGCAAAACTCTGACCGGCCCTCACCCGCCGCACCCTCGTTTCAACCCCGTAACGTGTATCTACACATAAAGGAGCCCAAGATGACCGACCTTCCCCACCCCACCCCGACCCCGCTCGCCGGCCTGCAAAGCCCGGTGCTCTGGACCCTTCTCCCGCTCTGGTTCCTGACCAGTTGGACGCTGATCCAGCGCGGTGCTTTCACCACCGAAGGCGCAGCGCTGCCCTTCGCCCTCGCATCAGCAGCAATGCTTCCACCGCTTGTCTACCTTGCAGCCTACAGCCTGCTTCCCAGCCTGCGGGCCTGGGTCGCATCGCTTGACCTCGCGCTGGTCATCGGCGCGCAGACCTTCCGCGTCGTCGGGGCGGTGTTCCTTATGCTCTGGGGGCTTGGCCAGTTGCCCACCGTCTTCGCGCTGACCGCCGGGCTTGGCGACATCGCTGTCGGAGCCTTCGCTTTGGTGGCCACGCTTGCGGTCCTGCGCAGGGCGGCAGGCTGGCAGTCCCGGGCGCGGACGCTTGTCGTGGTTGGCCTTCTGGACTTCATTGCCGCCTTTGCCACCGGAATCCTCAGCGGTGAGGGCTACCCCCTGCTCCTGGCAGGCGAAGCGCCACCCGTCCTGATCCAGCAACTGCCGTTAGCCCTGATCCCCACCTTCGGCGTGCCGCTGTTCATCATCCTCCACCTGATCGCCTGGCAGAAGCTGCGCCACGAGGGCTGATTACAGCTGGGTGGGCAGCGCTGCCCACCCGACAATCAGCAGGGTTCGACCCAGCCGTCGATCACCGCAATGGCCTCTTCCGCCGTTTCGACCATGGTAAACAGGCCAAGATCCTCGGGCGAGATCACCCCCGCTTCGGCCAGGTGGCCCCAGTTGATCACCGTCTCCCACCATTGCCGGCCGAACAGCAGGAAAGGGATCGCCTTCATCCGCTTGGTCTGGATCAGCGTCAGGCTTTCGAACATCTCGTCCAGCGTGCCGAAGCCGCCCGGGAACACGCAGACCGCCTTCGCGCGCATCAGGAAATGCATCTTGCGGATCGCGAAGTAGTGGAAGTTGAAGCTCAGGTCCGGGGTGACATAGGCGTTCGGGGCCTGTTCATGCGGCAGCACGATGTTCAGGCCGATCGACTGCCCGCCGGCCTCGTCCGCGCCACGGTTGCCGGCCTCCATCACGCCCGGGCCCCCGCCGGTGACGACCACGTTCTGTCGCCCGTAGCTTTCCAGACTGCGCTCGGTCATCAGCCGTGCAAAGCGCCGCGCCTCTTCGTAGTAATGCGAGAGATCGGCAAGCATCTGCGTCCGGGCACGGTCCCGGTTTTCCGGCGCCGGGATGCGGGCGCCGCCAAACAGGACGATGGTCGATTCGATCCCCCGCTCATCCATGATCAGCTGCGGCTTCAAAAGTTCCAGCTGCAACCGCACCGGCCGCAATTCATCGCGGGTCATGAAGTCGCGGTCGGCGAAGGCAAGGCGGTAGGCCGGCGCGCGGGTCTGCGGCGTGTCCGGAATACGCTTCGTCGCCTCGATATCCTCAACACTGTCGCGGAACGGGTGGCTGCGGGGCTCGTCTTTCATCGGGGCACTCGATTGCGAAGGGGTTGGCCAAGCCTTATAGGGTCGGGGTCGCCGTGACCAACCGAAAAGGGAACACCCCCATGTCGAACGCCGCCCTTGAAGCCGCCATCGAAACCGCATGGGAGGGCCGCGAGACGATCACCCCCGCAACAAAGGGCGAGGCGCGGGACGCCATCGAGGCGACGCTGACCGCGCTGGACAGCGGCAGCCTTCGGGTGGCCGAAAAGCGCGGGACCGACTGGCATGTGAACCAGTGGGCCAAGAAGGCGGTGCTCCTGTCGTTCCGCCTGACCGACATGCACGAGATTTCGGGAAGCAACGGCGGGTCGAACTGGTGGGACAAGGTGCCGTCAAAGTGGCAGGGCTGGACGGCCGAAGACTGGAAGGCCGCGAGCTTTCGCGCCGTGCCGGGCAGCATCGTCCGCCGTTCGGCCTTCATCGCCAGGGGCGTGGTGCTGATGCCGTCCTTCGTCAACATCGGTGCCTATGTCGGTGAAGGGTCGATGGTGGACGGCTGGGCCACGGTCGGCTCCTGCGCGCAGATCGGCCGCAACGTCCACCTCTCCGGAGGTGTCGGAATTGGCGGAGTGCTGGAGCCGATGCAGGCCGGCCCCACGATCATCGAGGACGACTGCTTCATCGGCGCGCGCAGCGAGGTGGTCGAGGGCTGCATCATCCGCGAAGGCTCGGTCCTCGGGATGGGGGTCTTCATCGGCAAGTCCACCAAGATCGTCGACCGCGAGACGGGCGAGGTCATGTATGGCGAGGTGCCCGCAGGGTCCGTCGTCGTCGCGGGGTCGATGCCATCCAAGGGCGGGATCAACCTCTATTGCGCGGTGATCGTGAAGAAGGTCGATGCGCAGACCCGGTCGAAGACCAGCATCAACGAACTCCTGCGGGACTGATTCGGCTTCGCGCTTCGCCTCGCCACCCGCTGGGGGCGGAGTCCATTGACGGTCTTGACCATCCTGACCAGCCTTTGGCCCGGGGGTGAGACTGCCAGACCATCGGCCCCGATGCACGGCGCTGTCACCGCAGGCAACCTGTCAAGGGCGTTAGGAATGCGTGCCGCCTTGCCTCGGACCGGGCATTCGCATGGACACTGTCCTTGCTGCCCGAATTGGGGGGCAAGGGCGAGACCTGCTCTTGCTTCTCTTCAGCGGAAACCGAACGGCGGCGCGCTGATTGAAGATGGATCGGTCGCCCTGCCCGGCTCCTGCGACTGGGTCCGGCCACTTCGCTAAAGCACCTCATCCTGCCAGGCGACGGAATCGCAGACATATCCGGGATCGTTGCCCGTCGGGGGTGCCGCCAGCTGCTGCGCGATGAGGACCTGCTGCCGACGTGTGCCAAGGGAAGGTCTGAAAGCTTGAAGGTTGCGCACAGCGTGGCCCCGCCAGTCACCTTGAATACTGCCATAGGCCGGTTCCGGTAACCGCAGACAGGATCATTGGCGAAACCGGGTCTCAGCGGTCATGATTCGGCTCCCGAACGGCGTCGCGCTGATGAGGATGGATCCGTCGCCCTGCGGGCTCTGCGCGACCGACCGCGCCGGTCACATCAGAAAACCGGCCGCCTGCGCCATTGCCTCGGGGCGCGCAATCGGGCCGTAGCCGAAAGACGGGTCGGTTTCCAGCTCCGGAAACAGGCTAAAGATCTCTTCCCTTGATTCGGGATCGTGGTCGGAAAGCGTGGCCGGGCCGGGGTGATAGCTTTCGCTCCACAACCCCTCGGCGCGGATGATCTGGTGGCGGTCAAAGAGAAGGTGGTGGTAGGTCACTGCCACGGCAGGTCCGTCCTGCTGCAAGCGGCCCGCCCGCACCAGGTGCATGGCCTTGACCAGCACCTCTTCCTCTCCGCAATAAAGCTCCGCGCGCCAGCCGGTCAGGTAGAGCCGGTGCTGCGGTGACACGGCCAGCGGCCCATGGTCACCAAACGCCCCGGCCGGAATGCGGATTGCCGCCAGAGGCCCCGGTCGGGTCACCCGCCGCCTGCCATGCCAGCGGACCGGTTGAAATCCGTCGTCCAGCGTCAGCACGAGGTCACCGACGCGCACATCCTCAACCGGGACAGGCCCGCGCGCCGTGTCGATCCGCGCGCTCTCGACAAAGCAGGGCACGACCTGCCCGGTCACAAAGCCTACATCGGTGATCCCTTCGGCATTTGCGATCTCGTAGGAAAAACTGGCCTCACCCGGTGTGTCGGACGGGTCGCTGACGATCGTGATCGTGCCGTCTGCGCCCACGACGACAACCAGACCTGAGGGCAGCAAAACCTCACTTCCCGCGACGACCGGGACACCGTTGATCTTCGTGATGGTCAGCGTGCCGCCACTGGCATTCTTGTCGTTGGCCAGCAGATTGATCTCTGTCTTGCCCTCCCAATCGACGCGGAACGTGTCGTCTGTAGAGACCACGGCCGTTTGGACGGAATCAGCCTTGATCAAGAGGTTGCTGTCATAGGCCGCGTCGCCGCCATCGGCGATGCCGATCCTGATGCTGTTGATCTGGCCGGGAATGACGGGTGCCTTCAGCGTCAGGGTGACCGTGAAGCCGTCCATCTCGGTGTTGAACTGATCGTTCGCGTTGTCGACGTAGAGGTCACCATTCGTCCTCGGGTTGATGTTGTCGATCGACACGTCGCCATTGCCTACGGTCAGGACCGCAGGCTTGCCGTTGACCCAGATGCCGACCGCGTCGTTGAAGCCGGAGCCCACGTATTCCAGATACTCCTCGGACGAGAAGGTGATCTGCATCGTCAGGACCGAGCCTTCGGGAATGAAGTTCGCCTCGAAGATCGCGGCGTCAAAGGTCCTGCCGCCAGCGATGCCGTCCAGGCCCCGGTCGCCGTCGATCCCCGTCATGTCAGAAGAGCGCGAAGAGGTCTGGTTCGCCTCACCCGATTCGTTGGTGAAATCGGTCGCCCTGCCTGTTGAAAGGATCACACCGCTGTCAGACGGCACCACCTCCGGCGCTGTCTTCAGGCCATCCGTGTAGATCCCGGCCGAGGCAGGGTCACCCCAATAGGTGGCATCCACGATCTTGATGCTGGAGCCGAACATGGCGTCGGCCAGACCCATGGCATCGACGCCAGTCTCGATCGGCAGTTTCGTTGCATCAACCATGTCACCCCCTGTCCCGTCGATGTGACGCAATGAGGGTGGGATGAAATTCCTGACAGAGCCCTAAGTCGCCCAGGCGATATGCGTAAAATCCTTTGCATTGGCGACGGCGGTCGCGGGCGCGCGAACCTATCCCGAACCTCCCCCCCGGGCCTCCATTGACAAAGCCTTCGACCACGGCCACTTCCCCTTTAGCGACGCAAAGTGGCGTCAAGGGGGTTCTGGCATGGCCAACGCGATGGAAGACGAGCCTGCCAAGGATCCGGCGGCCGCAGATGCAGATGTCCGGCCAGAAGCCGCCCCGCGCCCGAAGCGGCCGCAGCAGGTCTTCACCCTGGTGGTCGAAGTTGGCCGCAAGGCCGGGGACGGATTGCCCGAGAAAGCCACGGGCGCTGGCCTCTTGATCTATGCCAGCGGTGTGGACGAAGCCGAAGCGGTCCGCGAAACCGTCGCTATCCTGAAAGAAGCCGACCTTTCCCCGCTGGAGGTGACCGGCCACGGTACCCTGGAGGAACGCCAGAAGGCGGGCGATGAGATCGACCCCGAAGAACAGGCCCTGATGCAGCGCGCGCTGGCCGAAAACTCGGTCATCGTGGCCGAGATGACGCCGTTCTTCGACTGAGGGAGCCTGCAACGGTCCGGCGGCGCGGTCACCCGTTCCGGTTGCAGCGGGTTGCCGAAGCCGCTACGGGAACTGAACCAAGATACGCCTGGAACGCTGCATGCCCCCCACCTTGCCTGATCTCACGCTGTCTGAATCCACCTTGCTTGATCCGGTCGAACTGACGGCACGGCTGATCCGCTGCCCCTCGGTCACGCCGGCGGAAGGCGGTGCGATTGCGCTTCTGGCCGCGGTGCTGACGCAAGCGGGCTTTGCCTGCACGCGGGTGGATCGGGGCGGCATTGCCAACCTTTATGCACGCTGGGGCAAGCAGGGCGCGAACCGGTCCTTCGGGTTCAACGGGCATACCGACGTCGTCCCCGTGGGCGACGCCGAGGCCTGGACGCACGACCCTTTCGGCGCCGAGATCGCGGACGGCGTGATGTATGGCCGGGGCGCCTGCGACATGAAATCCGCCGTGGCAGCCTTTGTCGCGGCGGCAGTGGATCACGTGCGGCAAACGCCCCCCGATGGCGCGGTCATCATCACCATCACCGGGGATGAGGAAGGCGAGGGCAAGGACGGCACCCTCGCCATTCTGGACTGGATGGCCTTCAACGGCGAACGGATGACCGATTGCCTGGTCGGCGAACCCACCTGCCCGACCGAGATGGGCGAGATGATGAAGATCGGCCGCCGCGGCTCGATGACAGCGCAGATCACGGCCACCGGGGTGCAGGGGCATTCGGCCTACCCGCACCGTGCCAAGAACCCGCTGTCGGCCCTGGTCAAGCTGCTGGCCCGCCTCGACGCCGAACCACTGGACCGGGGGACGCAGCATTTCGACCCTTCTTCCCTGGCGATCACCACGATCGACTGTGGCAACCCGGCCAACAACGTGATCCCGGCGCGGGCGACGGCCACGGTCAACCTCCGCTTCAACGATACCCATTCCGGCGCCACTCTGTCTGACTGGCTGCGCGCCGAAGCGGCGACGGTGGCCGAGGCGACCGGGGTCGAGATCGCGCTCAAGATCAGCATCTCGGGCGAGGCGTTCCTGACCCCGCCGGGCGAGTTGTCGGCGCTGGTGGCGGCTGCGGTGCAGGCGGAAACCGGGCGCAAACCGGTGGCGTCCACCAGCGGCGGCACGTCGGACGCGCGCTTCGTCAAGGATCACTGCCCGGTGGTGGAATTCGGGCTGGTCGGCAAGACCATGCATCAGGTGGATGAACGGGTCGAAGTGGCGCATATCCACACCTTGAAGGCGATCTACGGCCGGATCCTGCGGGACTACTTCGCGTGACCCCCGCTGTCCGCATCACGGTGACCCGTGACATCGACACCTGCCGGGCCCTGCGGCGCGAGGTGTTCATCGAGGAACAGGGCGTCAGCGAGGCGGATGAGGTGGACGGGCGGGACGACGCGGCCATTCACCTGCTTGCCTTTGTCGGCGACGCTCCGACCGGCACCGCGCGGCTCTTGCTGAAAGGCAATACCGGCAAGATCGGCCGTGTCTGCGTGCTGATGGGCGCGCGCGGCACCGGCCTTGGTGCTGCGCTGATCCGCGCCGCGCTGGACGAACTGCGCCGCCAGCCGGGGGTGACCTCGGCCAGTCTCGGCTCGCAAAGCCACGCGACGGGGTTCTACGAAAAGCTGGGCTTCCGCGTGGTCAGCGATGAATTCATCGACGCTGGCATCCCGCATCGCGAGATGGTGCTGGATCTGTGACAGTGCGCCCCGTGCCGTCCGGTGGGAACCACTGGCTTTTCTGGTGACAGGCGGCTATCTGGCGAAAATCGCTTAGCCAGTAGGAGCCCTTGATGGAATTGCCAGTCTATACCTCGCTCGTCTCGTTGCTGATCGCGCTTTACTACCTTTGGATCGCGATCAACGTCAGCATTGTGCGTGGCAAGGTCAAGATTTCCGCCCCTGCCGTGACCGGCGATCCGCTGCTTGAACGCGCCCTGCGCGTGCAGATGAACGCGGTCGAGACTGCGCCCGCCCTCCTGATCGGCCTCTGGCTTGCCGCCCTGTGGATGAGCGATCTCTGGGCCGCGGTCCTTGGGCTGGTCTGGCTTCTGGCGCGGGTGGTCTATCTTCTGTCCTACATGTCCAACCCCGCCTCGCGCGGGCCCGCGTTCGGCGCGCAGTTCTTTGCCATCCTCGGACTGATCGGGATGGGCCTTGTCGGGGTTGTGATGGCGCTCGTCTAGCGCGCCCCCTGCCGGAGGGATAGGATTTGCCCCCTCGTCATGTTAGGCAGGCCGGATGACCTCATTCCCTTCCAAAGACCAGATCCGCCAATGGATCACCAACAATCCCGGCCTCTCGGCCAAGCGCGACATTGCCAAGGCGTTCGCCATCAAGGGCGACGGCCGGATCGAGCTGAAGCGCCTCCTGCGTGAGCTGGAGGGCGAAGGCGTGGTCGAAAAGACCATGCGGCGCTTCCATGAAAAGGGCGTGCTGCCGCCTGTCGCGGTGCTGCAGGTGCTGCCGCCGGATGCCTCGGGCGATCTTTATGCCCGACCGCTGGAGGAGGGGGTGGATGACACCCCCCGCATCCTGATTATTCCGAAGAAGGGCGATCCGGCGCTTGGCGGGGGTGACCGGATTCTGGGGCGGCTGGCCAAGGTTGACCTTGACGATTACGCCTACGAGGCGCGGCTGATCCGCAAACTGGGGTCGAACCCGGCCAAGGTGCTGGGGGTCTTTCGGGTAAACGCGGAAGGCGGGCGGATTCAGCCGATCGAGAAAGGGTCGGACAAGGAATGGCGCGTGTCGTCGGACCTGACGATGGGTGCCAAGGACGGTGAGCTGGTCGAGGCCGAGGCGATCGGTGCCCGCCGCCTTGGCCTGCCCGCCGCCCGCATCGTGGCACGGCTAGGGGATCCGTCGGGACCGCGCGCCGCCAGCCTGATCGCCATCCACCAGCACGGCATCCCTGACCAGTTCCCCGATGCGGTGATCGTGGAGGCTGACCGCGCCGAACCCGTTGGGCTGAAGGGCCGTGAAGACCTGCGCGACCTGCCCCTTCTGACCATCGACCCCGCCGATGCCCGCGACCGTGACGATGCGGTACTCGCGGAACCGGACACCGATCCCGGAAACCCCGGTGGCTTCATCCTCTGGGTCGCCATCGCCGACGTGGCGCATTACGTGACGCCGGGGTCGGCGCTTGACCGTGAGGCGCGGCGGCGCGGAAACTCCACCTATTTCCCCGACCGCGTGGTGCCGATGCTGCCCGATATCCTCTCGGGCGATCTGTGCAGCTTGCACGAAGGCGTCGACCGCGCCTGTCTGGCGGTGCGGATGGTGATCGACGCCGATGGTGCCAAGCGCAGCCACCGTTTCGTGCGCGGGTTGATGCGGTCGGTCGCCTCCCTGGCCTATGAGCGGGTGCAGTCGGCCATCGACGGCACGCCGGATGACGTGACGGGCCCCCTGCTGGACCCGGTGCTGCGCCCGCTTTACGCTGCCTATGCGGCACTGGTGCGGGCGCGCGAGGCGCGGCAGCCGCTGGAGCTTGATCTGCCCGAACGCAAGATCGTGCTGGATGATGAAGGCAAGGTTGCCTCGGTAGCGTTCAAGGACCGGCTGGACGCCCACAAGCTGATCGAGGAATTCATGGTGCTGGCCAACGTCGCCGCCGCCGAGGAATTGATCCGGCTGAAGCGGCCCCTTTTGTTCCGCGTGCATGAGGAACCGTCGCCCCTGAAACTGGACGCCTTGCGAGAGGTGGCGGAAGGTGCCGGCATGACCCTTGCGAAGGGGCAGGTCCTGAAGACGCAACACCTGAACCGGCTCCTCAGCCAGGCACAGGGGACGGAGTTTGACGAGCTGATCAACCTCTCCACCCTCCGGTCGATGACCCAGGCCTATTACCACCCCGAGAACTTCGGCCACTTCGGCCTGGCCTTGCGGAACTATGCGCACTTCACCAGCCCGATCCGGCGCTATTCCGACCTGATCGTCCACCGCGCCCTGATTGCCGGGCATGGCTGGAGCAAGGATGGGTTGTCACAGTGGGACGTGGAGAACCTGGAGGAGACCGGCAAGCTGATCTCGGACGCCGAGCGGCGCAGCATGGCGGCGGAACGTGACACGACGGATCGCTACCTTGCCGCCTATCTGGCCGACCGGGTAGGTGCCGAATTTGCCGGTCGCATCTCGGGTGTGCAGCGGTTTGGCCTCTTTGTCCGGCTGGACGAGACGGGAGCCGACGGCCTGATCCCGATCCGCGCCGTCGGGCGGGAGTTCTTCCACTACGACGAAGCCAGCCAGACTCTGACCGGGTCCGAGACGGGGGTGACCCTCGGGATCGGGCAGAAGGTGCTGGTCCGGCTGGCCGAGGCGGTTCCGGTGACCGGCGGGCTCCTGCTGGATCTTCTTTCCGTCGAAGGGGCCACCCTGCGGACCCCGGCACGGAAGCCGGGGAAGTACCAGCCCAGGAAACCTGCTCAGGCGGCGGCAAAACGGCGGGTGGTGCGAAGGCGGAAATGACGGGACTGGAGGGTTTCACACCCTCCACCAGCCCACTGGTTTCTCGAACTAATGGCGAAAGCAATGGGCTACCCGTGGAGTATTTGGAAAAAGAGCAAACGCAAGTTGGAGTTGAATTGTCCGGGGTTTGCGACGTGGGTTTTGGCGGCAGGATGGCGCGGGCGTGTGCAACCATGATCCTTGCGGCTTGGCTGCAGGGACCCCTGGCAGCACAGACGATCCTGCCCGATGCGACGCAGGGAGAGGCGACGATGGGCACGCAAGCAGGGCTTGACGCCTGGGTGCAGGACTTCCGACCGCGGGCTTTGGCGGCGGGGGTGCCGGCGGCGACCTTTGACGCCAGTCTTCGGGGGGTGGCCTTCGACCCGAAGATCATCGAACGCGACCGGAACCAGAACGAATTCTCGAAGACGATCTGGGATTACCTCGACACCGCCGTGTCCGACGACCGGGTCGCGCTGGGGGTGAAGGCGCTTGCAAAGCACCGTGACCTCTTTGACCGCATCGAAGCGGACTATGGGGTGGAGGCCGAAGTCGTGGCCGCCGTCTGGGGTCTGGAAAGCGCCTATGGCACCTTTCGCGGCGATCTGCCGGTCCTCGGGTCGCTGGCGACGCTGGCCTATGACGGTCGGCGCGGCGCGTTCTTCGAGACCGAGCTGATCGCCGCCCTGAACATCATCGAAGGTGGCCATGTCCAGACCTTCACCGGCTCATGGGCCGGGGCCTCCGGACATACCCAGTTCATGCCCTCCAGCTGGGAGAAGTTCGCCGTCGACTTCGACGGTGACGGCAAGCGCAACCTCTGGGGCGATGATCCGGCGGATGCGCTGGCCTCCACCGCCAACTACCTGCTCCATTGGGGCTGGACGCCGGGCCAACCCTGGGGGCTGGAGGTGACCCTGCCGCAAGGCTTCGACTACGACCAGACGACCGAGCGCGTCGTGAATCCCGTGCCCGACTGGCAGGCGATGGGCATCCGCACTGCAACGGGCGCCGACCTGCCCGACCATGGCCTCGGCTCAGTCCTCCTCCCCGGAGGTCACCGGGGTGCTGCTTTCCTGATCTTCCCGAACTTCCAGGTGATCGAGAAATACAACACCGCCGACGCCTACATCATCGGCATCGGCCACCTGGCTGACCGCCTGAAAGGCGGCCCGCCCATCACCGCCACCTGGCCCCGCGACCTGCGCGCCCTCACGCTGGACGAACGCAAGGAATTGCAGGACTGGCTTGGAAAGGCAGGCTTCGACCCCGGCGGCGTCGATGGCCGGATGGGCCCCAAGACCATCGCCGCCGTCAAGGCCTTCCAGAAGTCGCGCGGCCTTGTCCCCGACGGCTATCCCAGCCTCGATGTGCTGAACCTTCTGCGCTGATCCCTTTCTTTCTGCTCAAATATCCTCGGGGGGTTTGGGGGGCGAAGCGCCCCCAACGGCCGAGCCGGCCTGCGCGCAGAGGCGAGACAAAGGCTTGCGCGGAACGCGCTCGATTCGAAAACCGTCACTGGCCCGACGGGCGCAGACATGGCATGTTCCATCTTTGTTCTTGCCGAGTCGCAGCTGCCATGCCCTTCGTCGAACTCTCCGCGCTCACCAACTTCACCTTCCTCACCGGGGCCGCCCACCCCGAGGAGATGATGGAGCGTGCCGCCCAGATGGGCATGCCGGCACTCGCGGTGGCCGACGTGAACTCGGTCGCCGGGATCGTGCGGGCGCATACCCGGGCGCGGGAACTGGCGCGCGACGGCGGGCCGCAGATCCGGCTGATCCCGGCGTCGCGGATCATCCTGGCCGACGGATTCCAGGTCACCTGCCTGCCGCGCGATCGGCCGGCCTGGGGGCGGCTGTCGCGGCTGCTCAGCAAGGGCCGCCTCCGCGCGCCGAAGGGGGATTGCGAGCTTCACCTGGCCGACCTTCTGGACTGGGGCGAGGGGATGGAGATGCTGGTCCTGCCCGAGGGCCAGCGCCTGACCAGTGCCGAGGCGCCCCCGCATCCGATGGCCGACAGCGCCCGCTGGCAGGCCCACACCCGCACCCTGGCCCGCCATTTCCCCGGTCAGGTCCACCTCGCGATGGCCCCGCGCTATGACGGCCAGGACCCCGAGCGGTTCGGACGCCTTGCGGCAATGGCAGCAAGGCTTGGCATCCCGACCGTGGCCACCGGGCTGCCCTTCCTGCACCACGGCGGGCGGCGGCGGCTGGCCGATGTTCTGACTGCGGTCCGCTTGGGGGTCACGGTCGACACGCTGGGCCGCCGGGCCTTGCCGAACAACGAGGGTCGCCTGCGCTCAAAGGCCGAGATGCTGCGGATATTCAAGGGCCACGAGGCGGCGGTCCTGCGGGCCGGAGAGCTGGCCGCCCGCGCTGCCTTCTCGCTGGACGAATTGCAGTACGAATACCCGTCCGAAAACGCCCCCGGCGAAACCGCCAGCCAGCGCCTGGCCCGGCTGGCCGAGGCGGGCCTCGACTGGCGCTATCCCGAAGGCCCGCCGGCCCGTGCGCGCGCCCAGATGGCCCATGAACTCGCCCTGATCGGCAAGCTGCGCTATGAGCCCTATTTCCTCACTGTCCACGATATAGTGGCCTTCGCCCGAAGCCGTGGCATCCTCTGCCAGGGGCGCGGGTCGGCGGCGAACTCGGTGGTCTGCTACGCGTTGGGCGTCACCTCGGTCAGCCCGGAAATCGGCACCATGGTCTTTGAGCGCTTCATCTCGGAAGCCCGCAACGAACCGCCCGACATCGACGTCGATTTCGAACACGAACGCCGGGAAGAGGTGATCCAGCACATCTACGAGAAATACGGCCGCCACCGCGCCGGGCTCTGTGCCACCGTCATCCACTACCGCGGCAAACGCGCGGTGAGGGAGGTGGGCCGCGCCATGGGCCTGTCCGAGGACACGCTCGCCGCCATGTCCAGCCAGATCTGGGGCTGGGGTGGCCCCGGGGCGGTGACCGATACGCGGCTGGCCGAAATCGGGCTTGACCCGAAGGACCGTCGCCTCCGCCAGACCATGGCGCTGATCGATGAGATCCAGGGTTTCCCCCGCCACCTGTCGCAGCACGTCGGCGGCTTCATCATCACCGAAGGCCGGCTGGATGAGCTTTGCCCGGTCGAAAACGCCACGATGGAAGACCGCACGATCATCCCCTGGGACAAGGATGACATCGACACGCTGAAGATCCTGAAGATCGACATTCTGGCGCTGGGGATGCTCAGCTGCATCCGCAAGGCCTTCGACCTTCTCGACCAGCACCACCACCAGCGCTTTACCCTCGCCACCCTCCCGCCCGAGGACGCCGAAACCTACCGAATGCTCTGCCGCGCCGACAGTCTGGGCGTGTTTCAGGTAGAATCCCGCGCTCAGATGAACTTCCTGCCCCGGATGCGGCCGCGCTGCTTTTATGATCTGGTGATCCAGGTCGCCATCATCCGCCCGGGCCCCATTCAGGGCGACATGGTCCACCCCTTCCTCCGTCGCCGGAACGGGCAGGAACAGGTGAGCTTTCCCTCGGACGAGCTTGGCAAGGTCCTCGGCAAGACCCTCGGCGTGCCGCTCTTTCAGGAACAGGCCATGCAGATCGCCATCGTCGGCGCGGGCTTCACCCCCGAGGAGGCGGACCGCCTGCGCCGCTCGCTCGCCACCTTCAAGAAGCATGGGTCGGTCAGCGAGTTTCATGACCGCTTCATCAACGGCATGCTGGCAAAGGGCTATGACGAAGACTTCGCCCGCCGCTGCTTTGCCCAGATCGAAGGCTTCGGCAGCTACGGCTTTCCCGAAAGCCATGCGGCGAGCTTTGCGCTTCTGGTCTACGCCTCGGCCTGGATCAAGCGGCATCACCCCGGCATCTTCGCCTGCGCGCTCTTGAACGCCCAGCCGATGGGGTTCTACGCTCCCGCCCAGATCGTGCGCGATGCGCGGGAACATGGGGTGATCGTCCTGCCGCCCTGCATCCAGTCCAGCGACTGGGACAACCGGATGGAATGGGTCGGCGGCCCGGAGAGAGGCCCGGACAAGCCCCCCGAACTGGCGCTCCGCCTCGGCTTTCGCCAGATCAAGGGCATCGCCGAGGAGGAGGCGCACTGGATCACCGCCGCGCGCGGCAATGGCTATCACACGGTGCAAGACGTCTGGCGCCGCGCCGGGGTGGCGCCCGATGTGCTGGCCCGCCTGGCCGAGGCGGACACCTTCGCCGCCCTCGGCCTCTCCCGCCGTGACGCGCTCTGGGCCGCCGAGGCGCTGGCCCCCGGCCCCGCCCTGCCCCTCTTCGCCACCGACATGGAGGGCGAGGCGATCACCGAACCCGAGGTCCGCTTCCGCGAGATGACCCTGGGCGAGGCCGTGGTCGAAGACTACCTCGCCATGCGCCTGACGCTGCGCGCCCACCCGATGCAGCTTCTGCGCCCCACGCTGGACGCGGCCTGAGCGGCATATCCTGAACGGGCCGCCGCCCCCGGGGGCATCGAGCCCCCGCGTCCGGCCCTGCCGGGGGAGGGTCCGATCCCGCTGCAACCGGACCCGACTGTCGGAGCCTCCGGCGGGAGTATTTTCAAAAAGAGCAAGCCCTTCAGGATTTGTTAAGCCTGATCCGGCAGCATCGACCTGCGGTACAGGGAGGAGTCCCGATGACCGCGAAAGGGCAAGCCGCCCCGGCGGGTGGGGACCAGATCCCTCAGCCATATCCATGGCATCGCCTGCCGGGGCGCACTGATCCTTGCATTTGCTCTTTTTCAAAATACTCCCGCCGGAGGCTTCCGCAGGCGGCCAAAGGCATCCCCTTGTTGCACAAGGGCAGAACCGATGCCCCAGGCGCCGCGGAGCCAAGCGGGCGTCCCGCCCGCGCCGGCGACCTTTGGCTTGCCGTGGAACGCGGCTCCGCATCGCAACTGCAGCACAAGGAGCGCCCCTCGCCATTCCCGGCCGGGCGGGGTAAGCCTGCGCCACCCCCGCACGGACCCCGCCCATGACCCCCGCCGCCCATCCCCCGATCCGCGATCTTGTGCTGCTTGGCGGCGGGCATGCCCATGCGCTGGTTCTGCGCATGTGGGCGATGGACCCCTTGCCCGGCACGCGCGTCACCCTGATCAACCCTGACCCCGTCGCCCCCTATACCGGCATGCTGCCCGGCCTCATCGCTGGCCACTACCAGCGGTCGGACCTGATGATCGACCTCGTCCGCCTGGCCCGTTTTGCCAACGCCCGCCTGATCCTGGACCGGGCTACCGGGATCGACCGGGACGCCCGCCTCATTCACCTGCAGGGTCGCCCGCCCCTGCCCTATGACCTTGCCGCCATCGACATCGGCATCACCTCCGACCTGCCCAACCTGCCGGGAGCGTTCGACCACGCCGTCGCCGCCAAGCCCCTCGGCGCCTATGCCGCCAAGTGGGAGGCATTCCTGGCCCGCCGCCTTGCCTACCCCCGCGTGGCAATCCTCGGCGCGGGCCTTGGCGGGGTGGAGCTTGCCCTCGCCACCGCCCACCGCCTCAAGGCCGAGGGCGTGAAGGCGCAGGTCACCCTCCTTGACCGCAGCGACAGTCCGCTTCCCGACCTCTCCGCCGCCGCCCGCCGCGCCGTGCTGCAGGCGCTCGGTTCCTTCGGCATCACGCTGCGTCTAGGCACCACCGTCACCGCCATTGGCCCCGCCAGCGTGACCCTGGAAGACGGCGAAGAGATCGGCTCCGACTTCACCCTGACCGTCACCGGTGCGCGGCCCCAGGGCTGGCTGGCCGACACCGGCCTTGCCCACGAGCTTGGCTTCCTGACCACCAGCGCCACGTTGCGCACATCCGACCCGCTGATCTTTGCCTCCGGCGACTGCGCCACCCTGACCGATGATCCGCGACCCAAAGCCGGTGTCTTCGCCGTCCGCGCCGCACCGATCCTGCTGCACAACCTGCGTGCCACGCTCTCCGGCCAGCCCCTGCGCCGGTTCAAGCCGCAGTCCGATTACCTGAAGCTCATCTCCCTCGGTGCGCAGTCCGCCGTGGCGGCAAAATGGGGCGTCACGCTCTCGGGTCCCCGGTTCTGGCGCCTGAAGGACCGGATCGACCGTGCCTTCATGGCCAGGTTCGGCACCTTTCCCGCCATGCCCAGCACCGAGGTCCCATCCCCCGCAACCCAGGGCCTCGCCCCGTTTCTCGCCCAGCAGCCGCTCTGCGGCGGCTGCGGTGCCAAGCTCGGACCTGACGTTCTGGCGTCAGCCCTCGATTCCCTTCCTGCGCCCCGGCGCCCCGAGGTGCTGTCTGGCCCCGGCGATGACGCGGCCATCCTCAAGACCCCCACCGGTGTGCAGGTCCTGACCACCGACCACCTTCGCGCGTTCACGAACGACCCCCGCCTGATGTCCCGCCTCGCCGCGCTCCACGCGCTTGGCGACATCTGGGCCATGGGTGCCGCCCCCCAGGTTGCCCTCGCGCAGGTGACCCTGCCCCGCCTCGGCCCCAGGCTGCAGACCCGGATGCTGGCCGAGGTGATGGAGGAAGCCGCCGCCACCTTCCGCGCGGCCGGGGCCGACATCGTTGGCGGCCATTCGACCGAAGGGGCGGAACTGACGATCGGCTTTACGGTCACCGGCACCGCATTCCGCGCCATCCCGAAGCGGGGCGCCCGCCCCGGCGATGCGCTGATCCTGACGAAACCCCTCGGCTCTGGCACCATCCTTGCCGCCGAAATGGCAATGGCCCAGCCGAAAGGCGCGCTGATGGGCGAGGTCTGGGCCTCCTGCATCGCCCAGATGTCGCGCCCCCAGGGCAGCGCCGCCGCGATCCTTGCGCCCCATGCCCATGCGATGACCGACGTCACCGGCTTCGGCCTCGCCGGCCACCTGCTGGAAATGCTGACCACCTCCGCCACCCTGAACCTCGCCGCCATCCCCGTGATGCCCGGCGCGCTGGACCTTGCGGCGATGGGCCATAGCTCCTCCCTGGCGCCGGCCAACCTCGCCGCCGTCAGCTGGCGGATGACAGGACCGGATGATCCGCGCACGCTCCTGCTCACCGACCCACAAACCTGCGGCGGCCTTCTCGCCGCCGTCCCGGCTGACCGCGCCGCTGACCTCGTGACCCAGCTTCGCGCCGCTGGCCACGACGCCGCGATGATCGGAGGGGTGACCGAAGGTCCGCCGCATCTGACTGTGCTCTGACCCGGCACCCGCTGCCGCAGGGTGGCGTGCCCGTGAACCCATGCCGCGCCGCATGTCTGCGAACGGTGGGTTCCATCCACCCTACACCTGAAGCGTCGGCCATCGCGCAATGCAGACCTGCGCCCTCTGCCGGTCGCCCGCGTAGGGTGGGTACCATCCCACGACCCCAAACCTTTTACGCGGCCGACTGGTGACTGTGAAAGCCGGCGCACCTCGTTCAGGCCGCCCAAAGGTCCC
>JANPJZ010000213.1:0-2203 GCA_031425795.1 Rhodobacter sp.
GCAGGGCGTACGCATCTTGGGGGCCAATCCCAGCCAGGGTTTACGTCTGCCTACTGCTTTCCCAGGATCAGGTCGATGGCCCAACAGCCTCTGACATGTGGCCCATTGCTCCGGCAGTGATTCACGACCGGCTCGTCGTCGCACCCGGCGTCCTGGAGAGCGTCGGCCAAGACGGGGAGGCGGTCGAACGCCTTCTCGGAGTAGATGCCATCGGCAATGGCGATGACGTCCGACGTGAGCCATGACGGGTCTGCGGCGACGGGGCGGAATGGGTTGCCGAAGAGGTCCCGGACGAGGGCCGCCTGGGCCGGTTCCTCGGACTCGCCCTGCTCGCCCGTGAGGGACGCGTCGTACCAACCATCGAACAGCCCCAGTCGTTCGCCGTAAACGAGGTCTTCGGCGGCACAGGCGGCGTGGTAGCGGGCGGCCCCTTCGCTCCGCACGCTCTCCGTTGCGTCCTCCGCTCCCCCGAAGGCGGACAGCCGCTCCTCGTCCGAGGCCCACCCACCCGCCAACCGCTCGGCCACGTCGACGGCCGCACGGCTCCGTTCATCCCCGACCAGGTGCCAGATTCGCCGGCCGCACGCCACGGCGAACAGACGCTGCTTGCGGGTCGTCAGCCCGCCTCGGCGGGACAGGAACTCCGGCAGCGTCTTCGGCTCGGCACACGCTGGCCACTCGGCCTCGGTCATCGGCTGCCCCCGCCCCGCCCTCCTGCCCGATGATAGTCGATCAAGCCGCAGCGAGATGGACCGGTGGGTGTCACGGAGGCCCCACCATGCCGAAGCAGGACGTGCCCATCGCCCGACACTTCGCCGACCTCCCCGACCCCCGGGTGGACCGCACCAAGAAGCACGCTCTCGGGGACATCCTGGTGGTCGCCCCGTGTGCGGTGACCGCCGGGGCCGACTCGTGGGAGGAAGTCGAGACGTTCGGGGAGGCCAAGCGGGACTGGCTCGTGAAGTTCCTGGCCCTGCCGAACGGCATCCCCAGCCACGACACCTTCCATCGGGCGTTCGCCCGGCTCGACCCGGAGGCGTCCGGGAAGTGCGTGGCCGACTGGATGGCCGGGGCGTGCGAGGCGGCCGGGCTGAAGCACATCGCCATCGACGGCAAGGCGTGCCGGTCGGCCCCGAGGGGGACGTTCAGCGGGCGCCTCCACCTGGCGGGTGCGTGGGCGGCCCAGAACCGGCTGATCCTCGGCCAGCAGGCGGTAGCGGATGGGTCGCACGAAATCGCTGCCATCCCGGAACTGCTGGAGGTGCTGGACCTGCACGGGGCGTTGGTGACGATCGCCGCCGCCGGCTGCCAGAAGGAGGTCGCCGCCCAGACCCGGGACCAGGGCGGGGACTACCTCCTGGCCGTGAAGGGGAACCAGCCGACCCTCCAGGCGTCCGTACACGCTGTGTTCGATCGCTGGGTCGGTGCCGACTTCGCCGGGGTGGCCCATGACGGCCACGAGTCGGTCGAGGACGGCCACGGGCGGCACGAGGAGCGGTACGCCACCGTCATCTACGACCCCGAGGGGCTGCCGCCGGAGTGGCCGGACGTGGCGGCCGTGATCCTGGTGGGGCGGGAGCGGGAGGTGAAGGGCGTGCGAACCGACACGGCCCACTACTACATCACCAGCCGGCGGGGCACGGCGGCCGAACTTGGGAACCTGATCCGCCGCCATTGGTCCGTGGAGAACGAGTTGCACTGGTGCCTCGACGTGGCGTTCCGGGAGGACGGGAACAAGACGGCGGCCGGGCACGCCGGGGCCAACTTGGGGCTGGTGCGACGGGTCGCCGCTTCGCTGCTCAAGCAGGACACGGGCAAGGGGAGCGTCAAGGCGAAGCGACTGAAGGCGGCTCTCGATGAGGACTATATGGTGCGAGTCTTACAAGGATTCATTGAGGATTAGATGCGTTCGCCCTGCAGGGCGTCCTGGTCGAGTGAAGCTTTCGATACCGGTGGCGCGTGAACCGGGCGTTACCGTCCGACTTTTCTGGATCTGTGCTCGATTTCAGTTCTGCTACGACCGGACGCTTCGGACATTTGTCCCAGAGGGTCGAATAAGAAGCCCTAACTTTACCGTTCGAGCAGGCGGTACGAGCCGACCTTGATGCAGGCCAGGGTGAGGAACGCCTGATGGATGTCGCCCCGCCGCTCGTACCGGACCTTCGGCCGCCGGTTCTGGCGGACGGCGGCGATCGTCCGCTCG
>JANPJZ010000214.1:0-20643 GCA_031425795.1 Rhodobacter sp.
GCCGCCGATGCGGGCGTGCGGATGATGGAGCTTCCGGTCACCGGCGGCGTCCATCTGGCCCATCAGGGCAAGATCACCATGCTGGCCGGGGGGGACAAGGACCTGTTCGACCTGCACCATGGTGCCATGCAAGCGATGGGGGACAAGATCTTCCACATGGGGCCATTGGGATCGTCCTCGATCATCAAGGTCATTACCAACATGCTGGCCTTTATCCACCTGAAAGCCACGTCCGAAGCCTTGATGCTGGCCAAGCGCGGCGGGCTTGACCTAGCGCAGGCCTGGCATGCCATCGCGGCCTCTTCAGGCAATTCCTTCGTGCATGAAACCGAAGGGGCGCTGATCCTGAACGGCAGCTACGACATCGCTTTCAACATCGACCTTGCGCTCAAGGACCTTGGCTTCGCGCTGGGGTTCGGGAAGGAATTTGGCGTGCCTCTGGACCTCGCCTCGATCACCAACCAGACCTACATCGCGGCCAAGGCGGCCTACGGGGGCGAGGCGCAGTCGCCGATGATTGCCAAGCTGCTGGAGGACCTTCTTCACACCGACCTGCGGGCCGAAGGCTTTCCGGCGCGGCTGGAGTGACTGTCCCGGGCCGGGACACCTTTCCCCGGCCTTGAAAATCAATACCTTGCTGCAGTCGTTTACTTTCTGGAAAGGATTCGCCGCATGGGACCCAGCGACGAGATTGCCCGCCGCGTGGCGCAGCTTCTGCACCACCGCAAACCCTCGCTGCAGCAGGGCGATCCGGTGGTGCCGCCGATCGTGGCCTCGGCCACGCATCACCTGCCGCATGTGCAGGCCGGGGGCCAGTTCTACGGCCGCAACGGCAATCCGACCTGGGATGCGGTCGAGGCGCAGTTGTCCCTTCTTGAGGATGCCGAGGCGGTCAGCTTCCCCTCGGGCATGGCGGCCATCGCCGGGGCGCTATTCGCCACGCTGAAAGCGGGCGACCGGCTCGTGATCCCGTCAGACGGCTATTACGTCACGCGGGTGCTGTCGGATGGGTTCCTGAAACCTCTCGGGATCGAGGTGCAGGCGATCCCGACCGCCGCTTATGCCACGCAGGATTTTGACGGCGCGGCTGTGGTCTACCTGGAAACACCTTCCAACCCCGGTCTTGACGTGGTGGACATCGCCGCCGTGGCAGGCCGGGCCCGCAAGGCCGGGGCGAAGGTGATCGCCGACAACACCACGATGACGCCGCTGCTGCAGCGGCCGCTGGACCTCGGCTGCGATCTGGTGGTCGCCGCTGACACCAAGGCGCCAGCGGGCCATTCCGATGTGCTTTTCGGCCATGTTGCGGGGCGAGATGCAACGCTGATGGCGCGCGTCCGTGACTGGCGTCGCATGGCCGGGGCGATCCCGGGGCCGTTCGAGGCTTTCCTGACCCACCGTGGGATCGAGACGCTGGAACTGCGGCTGGAGCGGATGTGCGCCAGCGCTGCCGTCATTGCCAACCGGCTGGCGGCACATCCGGCGATCACGGGTTTGCGCTATCCCGGGCTGGCGGGCGACCCGTCGCACTGGGCCGTCGGCGGGCAGATGGCGAACGGTGGCTTCCTGATCGGCTTTCAGCTGGCCGATGCCGGGGCGGCGGAAGGGTTCCTGTCCCGCTGCCCGCTCGTCGAGCAATCCACCAGCTTTGGCGGCACCCATTCCGCCGGTGAGCGCCGCGCCCGGTGGGGCGATGCGGTGCCTGAAGGCTTCATCCGCCTGTCGGTAGGCGTGGAGCCGGTCGCGGTGCTCTGGGCTGCGATCGACACCGCGCTGGCAGGGTAGGCGCCAAATCTTTTCGAAAAGATTTGCAAAATCCTTCGAAGGATTTTGGTCCCCGCCTTACAGAAGGTCCAGAATCCGCGCCGCTTCGCGCTGCACATCGGCCAGTTTGCTGCGGTCTTCGCCGGGAAAGAACCGGGCGCGGGTGGCGGTTGGCAGGCCTGCTGGGGTCGCGATCAAAACGCGGGGGCCGTGTTTCGCCGTCTCGGTCTGCCAACTTTGTGCAAGGGCAATCTGCGCGGCCTTCGTCGCGCCATAGGCTCCGAAAAACGGTTGCCCAGCCCTTGGGTCATCGAGAAAGATCGCCGTGCCGCCATGGGCGCGCAAGAGCGGCTCTACCATCGGGATCAGCATGCCCGTCGCGCGGACGTTTGCGGCGATGGATTTGTCCCAGTCCTTCTGGTCCAGCGATCCCGCGGGGGCCAGCGGGGCGGCATGCACCGCCGCGTGGACCCAAGCCCCTAGTCCACCCCAGCGCTCGAAGATCGACCGGCAGAGGTGGCGCATCGCGTCGTCGTTCGTCACGTCCATCGGCGCCAGCGTCAGGCCGCCCACCCCGGGCAGACCGGCGCGCTTGATCCGGTCGTCCAGCTCTTCAAGCCCACCCACGGTGCGGGCGACGGCGACGACATGCCAGCCGCGATAGCTGAGTTGCTCGGCCATGGCACATCCGAGGCCGCGCGAGGCGCCGGTTATGAGGGCGACTTTGGGGGCGATCTTTTCAGTCATGTGTCAGTCCTTGCGGAGCGTCGGAGCCTCCGGCGGGAGTATTTTTGAAAAGAGCAAATGGCAAGGGGCGGTCAGCGCCTGCCATAGCCGGCGGCGAGTTCGGCCTGGCGGGTCTCGATGATCTGACGCAGGAGCGCATCGGGAAGGGGGCGGTCGGGGGTGAAGAGGACGCCGGACTTCGAGGTCTTGAATGGGGTGCAGTCGATCCCGGGAATAACAGTGCCGGAATGGGGGTAGAGGCCAAGGTGTCTGGCAAAGGCCGCGTAGCCCACGACCATCTTGCCCTTCGGACCCGGCTGGCGAAAGCCGGGCATGGCGTAGCTGAGGCATTCGATGTGATCGGGGAGGAGGGTCTGGAGGCGGACGCGCAGGGCGGTCAGCGCCGCGCGCTGGTCGGGCGGCAGGGCGGCAAGGTAGTTCTCTACCTCGACGCTCACTCTGCCGCTTTCATCTCGAAGCCTTCCTCGATCTTGTCGGAGGGGGCGACCGGGTATTCGCCCGAGAAGCAGGCGTCGCAGTATTGTGGGCTGGCCATGTCGCGACCTGCCGCTTCGCCGGCGGCGCGGTAGAGGCCGTCGAGCGAGACGAATTTGAGGCTGTCCACGCCGATCCAGTCGCGCATCTCGTCTTCGCTCATCGTCGCGGCCAGGAGTTTGGAGCGTTCGGGCGTGTCGACGCCGTAGAAACAGGGCCAGGCGGTGGGGGGCGAGGCGATGCGGAAGTGGACCTCGGCGGCGCCTGCCTCCAATATCATGTCCTTGATCTTGCGGCTGGTAGTGCCGCGCACGACAGAGTCATCGACCAGGATCACGCGTTTCCCTTTGATCAGCGCGCGGTTGACGTTCAGCTTCAGCCGCACGCCCATGTTGCGGATGTGGTCGGTGGGTTCGATGAAGGTCCGGCCCATGTACTGGTTGCGGATGATCCCCATGCCAAAGGGGATGCCGGATTCGAACGCATAGCCGATGGCCGCCGGGGTACCGCTGTCGGGCACCGGGCAGACGAGGTCGGCATCGACCGGGGCTTCACGGGCAAGCTCCACCCCGATCTGGCGGCGGGTCTCATAGACCGAACGCCCGCCGATGATGCTGTCAGGCCGGGAGAAGTAGACGTTCTCGAAGATGCAGAAGCGCGACTTCGCCTGATTGAAGGGGCGGGTCGAGTCCACCTTGTTGCCTTCAATCACCACCATTTCACCGGGCTCGATCTCACGCACGAAATCCGCGCCGATGATGTCGAGTGCGCAGGTTTCCGAGCTGAGCGCCCAGCCGGAGTCGCCGATCCGGCCAAGGACGAGGGGGCGCACGCCAAGGGGGTCACGCACCCCGATCAGCTTGGTGCGGGTCATGGCCACGACGCTGAACGCCCCCTCAACCCGGCGGAGCGCGTCCTTGATGCGTTCGGCGAGGCTCTTCTGGATCGAGCGGGCCATCAGGTGGATGATGCATTCGCTGTCAGAGGAGGACTGGAAGATGCTGCCACGCTCGATCAGCTCGCGCCGAAGGGCTGCGGCGTTGGTCAGGTTGCCGTTGTGGGCGATGGCGCAGCCGCCCATCGAGAATTCGCCGAAGAAGGGCTGCACGTCGCGGATCGCGGTCGCACCCTTGGACCCGGCGGTGGAATAGCGGACATGACCGATGGCAAGCTGGCCGGGCAGCGTGTCCATCACGTCGGGCTTGGTGAAGTTGTCGCGGACATAGCCGAAGCGGCGGGCAGAGTTGAAGCCTTGCTCGGGATCGTATGCGACGATGCCGCCGGCCTCCTGGCCGCGATGCTGCAAGGCGTGCAGGCCGAGGGCGACGAAGGTTGAGGCATCGGCGGCGCCGGTGACGCCGAAAATGCCGCACTCCTCCTTCAGTTTGTCATCATCGAAGGGGTGCGAGAGGAAGGGGGTCATGCAGCTGCGAATCCTTCAAGGGACGCAAGACGCGTTGATCGGTGGTTTACGTCAGCAAGCCCGGACTGTCACGCCCAGAAACGCCCGGTTGCGCGGTCGGGGGGCCTGCTCAGTTGCCGGCGGCTGGCGCATCGGGGGCCGGGGCGGGTGCCGCTTCCGGGGTGACAGGGGCACCGCCGGGGGCGCAGACGTTGGTCAGGTCATTGTAGCGCTCGACGATCCAGCCGGGGGCGTCGGAGGGGATGTTCTCGTCGATGTTGGCCTGAAAATTGGCGAAGACCAGGGCGGTGCGCGAGTCGTCGATCATCGGGATCGCCTGGTCTGACAGCACACGGTCGTAGACGATAAAGGCGATGGCGATGAGAAGGACACCCCGCGCGGCACCGAAGAGGAAGCCAAGCGCCTGGTCGATCCCGCCAAGCGCCGACCGCTGCACAGCACCCGAGAAGAGCGGTGTGAACAGGGCCGCGACGATCAGGCCGATCACAAAGACACCGGCGAAGGCGGCGACGACCGAAAGTTCGCAGCTGTCGGACAGAAATTCACCCACGACGGGCAGTTCCTTGACGAGGGGCTGCACGCCTGGTGCGAAGTAGTAGGCCGCGATGGCCGCGCCGACCCAGCCAAGGATCGCCATCAGCTCGCGCACCAGCCCGCGGGAAAAGGCCAGGATCGCCGAGACGATGATGATCAGCGCTGCGGCGCCATCGACCGCGGTCAGGTTTTCCATCGTTTCTGTCCCATTCCCATTCGCAAAGGGCTTATCCCGCCCCGAACATTTCGCCCACGAAGGCCGTCAGATCCGGCATTTGCCGCACCCGCAAACCCGTCGCCCCTTCGATTTTCGAATGGGACGGCACCGTCGCCTGTGAGAAACCAAGTTTCGAGGCTTCTTTCAACCTGTTTTCCGTCTGACCCACAGGGCGGAGCGCGCCGGAGAGGCTGATTTCCCCGAAAAGCACCATGTCTGGCGGAATTGCCACATCTTCGCGCGCGGAAAGGAGTGCTCCGGCAACGGCGAGATCGGACGCAGGCTCGCTGACGCGCAACCCCCCGGCGACGTTGAGGAAAACGTCAAGCCCGGTGAAGGGGATGCCGCAGCGGGCCTCGAGCACCGCCAGAATGGTGGAGACGCGGCCGGAGTCGAGCCCCACGACCGTGCGGCGCGGGCTGGCGAGGGTGGAGGGCGCGACGAGGGCCTGGATCTCGGTCAGGACGGGGCGGGTGCCTTCGATCCCTGAAAAGACGGCAGACCCCGGCGCGGGCTGGTCACGGTTGGCAAGGAACAGGGCCGAGGGGTTCGGGACCTCGGCCAGACCGCCGCCGGTCATCTCGAACACACCGATCTCATCCGCAGGGCCGAAGCGGTTCTTCACCGCGCGCAGGATGCGGAACTGGTGGCCACGCTCGCCCTCGAAATACAGCACCGTGTCGACCATATGCTCGACCACGCGCGGTCCCGCGATCTGGCCGTCCTTCGTCACATGGCCGACGAGCACTACCGCCACGCCCTTGCGCTTGGCGAAGGTCACCAGCTCATGCGCCGCCGCGCGCACCTGGCTGACGCTGCCGGGAGCCGCCTCGATGCTGTCAAGCCACATGGTCTGGATCGAATCGATGATGGCAAGGGCCGGACGCTCGGCGTCAAGCGTCGTGAGGATGTCGCGCAGGTTGGTCTCGGCGCCCAGCCGCACGGAAGCGTCGGTCAAGCCAAGACGTTGCGCCCGCATCCGGACCTGAGCCGCGGCCTCTTCACCAGAGATGTAGAGGCATTTCAGTCCTTTGCGGGCAAAGCTTGCGGCAGCCTGCAAAAGCAGCGTCGACTTCCCGATCCCGGGGTCGCCACCGACCAGGATGGCCGAGGCCGGGACGAGACCACCGCCCAGAACCCTGTCCAGCTCGTCGATGCCGGAGGAGGCGCGGGGCGGCGCTGGTTCCTCGGTTGCAAGGTCCGACAGCGGGATTGTGCGCCCCTTGGCCCCCAGAGACTTCGGCCCGGTGGACAGCGGCGCCTCCTCGACGATGGTGTTCCAGCCGCCGCAGGCGTCGCATTTGCCGGCCCACTTCCGGTGGCTGGCCCCGCAGGCGGTGCAGGTGAAACTGTTGTCGGCTTTGGCCATGGTGAAGCTGTAGCGGAGGCCGAGGCGAAGGGGAATAGGGGGGCGTGCAGACCACCCTTTGTCGCGATCCGAACATAGAGGTGCCACAACATGTTGCCGTAGGGTAACAAGAGGTTAACAAATCGTTAAGGCGTCGGGGGAACAGGTGACAAGCAGATCGTTGGCCTACAAAGGTTCCTCCGGATGGGCGCATAGGCGCCGGAAGTTCAAAGGATATCGGGGAATGTGGAAACTAGGCGCAGCGCTGGCGATAACAACGGCGCTCAGTGGGACGGCTTGGGGCCAGGTTATTGATGTGGGTCCGCAAACTGGGACATTCTCTTCCAACGTGCGCGGTTTCTGGTTCACTGCGCCAGTCGACTTCTGGATTACCGGCGTTGATGTACCAACAGAAGCGTCCAGTGGGAACTTCGACACCTCTATCGTCAGATTGCCTGCTCCGCCTCCCATCTTTGGCAACACCACTTCTAACTACACGATCCTGCACGAAGCGCGTGATCAGGCTGCGGCGGTAACCGGATTGAATATCGAGATCAAGGCGGGCGAAGTCATCGGCGTTTTGGGGAGCCGCGACAACGTCAACTCCTACGGGGCGGGCGCTTTTCTGACGTCAATCCTGGGCAATAGCGTGACATTGGAGCGTTTCGGGTCCCAGAACTCGATTGACGGAACCACCACGGTCCAGGGCTTTGAAGTTTGGACAGAGTCGGGCGGCTCGATAAGCCGAATCTTCCTGACAATCAGTGAGACCGGGCAAATTGTGGTCACGGGCCCCACCTCCGCCGAAGAGCTCTCCGCCCTCCTCACTGCAGCCGGCGGCTCTGCTCGCCTTGTCGTGCTCAACGCTCAGGGCGTAGCGCGCGACCTCGGGCAAGCCAGCATCGTGGCACGCGGTGACCAGCTTACCCTCGAACTGGTCGAAGCGACGGATGGCGACGACGTGGTTGTCTCTTCCAAGTCCGGAACGCCGGGCCTCGTCGGAAATCTTTATACCTGGGCCCAGATCACCGGCTTTGACAGCCAGGCCGACGAAGGCCCGGGCAGCATCAACGGCACCGGCTTCCAGATCGGCGCCGACATGGCCGTGGGCACCGACATGGTGGCTGGCCTGTCGCTTGGCTATTCCGACATCAATGCCTCGGACGTAGGCTTCAGCCAGAACGGCACGCTGGCCTACCTGCAGCCCTACTTCTCATACCGAGCGGGCACATGGCAGGGCAACGCCAGCCTGATCTTCGGGCAGGGCGACTATGATCAGACCTCTGAAAGCGGTGAAGGGTCGGGCGAGACCGAGCTATTCGCCTTCACCTTCGAAGGCGGCTACGACATGGCCCTGCAGAACGGCCTGACGGTGACACCGATGGTCGGCCTGACCGCCGGCAATGAGAAAGTGACGGGGAACAGCGGAACGCTTGCCGGTGCCGGAACCGAAAGCTACGACTTTGCCCAGGCCTCGCTTGGGGCGCGCCTGACCCTCCGCAAGCCGACGGGCATTTATTTTGCCGGTCTGCACGCCGACTATCTTGATCAGGATGCCGGAACCGTCCTTACCAGCGAATTCCTGTCGGAAAACGGCTGGTCCGGCCGGATTGAGGTTGGTGGAACGACGCAACTTGAAGGCGGCTTCGGCCTTTCGACCTCCTTTGACGTCAGCGGCATCGGCGGCTCGGCGCAGACCTTGTCGGGCGGCCTTCGGGTTGCCTTGAAGTTCTGACCCACGTCAGCATCCTGGCCTCGACCTCAACGAAATGAGGATCGAGGCCAGGATGCAGCCGGTAAAGAGATAAAGCCCCCAGGCCGTCTCGATGGTCACCATGCCCGCGCCCTTCACGATCACGATGTAAAGCGCGATCAGGAAGACATCCGCCATCGCCAGCTTGCCAAGAAGGTCGAGCACCGGCTTCGTCTTGGGGCTGAGGAGATCCCAGTGCAGGAGGGCGAGGCCGATGGTCTTGGCATAGGGCGCGAAGATCGCAAGGAAGGTGACGAGGAGGGCGAGCGCCGCATCGGACTCCCACAGGGATTGGAGGCCGGTGATGACGCTGACCTCGTCCATCCCGAAGATCGGCAGGATCGCGGCACGGAGGAGGGGGGCGAACCTGGCGATGGGGAAGAGGATCAGGAGGGCGAGGTTCAGGTGTTTCATCCGGCGTCCCTGCTTTGGGTTCGGGACTGGAGGGTTTCACACCCTCCAGACCTCCCGTGGAGTATTTGTCAAAAGGGCAATGCAGATCTTGGTCGAATTGACGGGGACTACCTCACACTCTCGATCGGCCCATCCGCGCGCCCATGGATGAACTGCTGCACATAAGGGTCTGGCGTTGCATCCATTTCCCCGACCGGCCCGGTCCAGCGAATGACGCCGCCATGCAGCATGGCCACGTTGTCGGCAATCGCACGGACCGAGGACATGTCATGGGTGATGGTCATCGCGGTCGCGCCCATCTCCACCACGATCTCGCGGATCAACTCGTTGATCACGCCGGCCATGATCGGATCAAGGCCGGTGGTGGGCTCGTCGAAGAAGATGATCTCCGGCTCTGCGGCAATGGCGCGGGCGAGGCCGACGCGTTTCTGCATGCCTCCCGACAGTTCGGCTGGGAAAAGGTCGGCGGTTTCGGGCTTGAGGCCCACACGGCGCAGTTTCTCGATGGCGATCTCGCGCGCTTGCGCCTTTAGCAGGGCCTTTGCGCCGCGCAGGAGACGGAAGGCGACGTTTTCCCAGACATGCAGGCTGTCGAACAGGGCACCGCCCTGAAACAGCATTCCGAAGCGGGACAGGAAGGCATCGCGGTCGCCCTTGGTCACGTCCTGGCCGTCCAGCGTGATCATGCCGCTGTCGGGCCGCACAAGGCCAAGGACGGATTTCAGCAGCACCGACTTGCCCGTCCCCGAGCCGCCGATGATGACCATCGACGTGCCGGACTGGATCGTCAGATTGACCCCCTGCAGGACCTTGTTCGGCCCGAAATGCTTGTGAACCTCGGTCAGGGTGATCATGAGGTGAAGAACACCTCGGTCAGGACGTAATTGGCCGCGAGGATGAGGACGGAAGCCGAGACGACCGCCGCTTTCGTGGCTGCCCCGACGCCCTGCGCGCCCCGGGCGGAGTTCATGCCGTGGTAACAGCCCATCAGTGCCACGATGAAGCCGAAGACCGCGCCCTTCACGAGGCCCGAGCCGATGTCCCAGGGCTCCAGAAAGTCGACGGTGTTCTTCAGATAGGTGGCGGAGTTGAAGTCCAGCCGGGTGATCCCGACCAGCCAGCCACCCATGATGCCGATCGCATCGCCGACCCCGACCAGCACGGGCATTGCGAGCGTCGCCGCGACGATGCGCGGAACGGCAAGGTATTTCAACGGGTTGGTTGACAGCGTCACCAGGGCGTCGATCTGTTCGGTGACCTTCATCGTCCCGATCTCGGCGGCGATCGAGGAGGCTACACGGGCTGCGACCATCAGGCCGCCAAGCACGGGCCCAAGCTCGCGCGCCATGCCGATGGCGACGATGCTGGGGACTACCGCCTCGGCATTGAAGCGCGACCCGCCGGCGTAGATCTGCAAGGCCAGCGCACCACCGGTGAAGATCGCCGTCAGGCCAACGACCGGAAGCGAGAACCAGCCGATCTGCAGGAGCGACTGGCCGAACTCGCGCAGGTAGAACGGCGGGCGCAGGATGTGGCCGATGACAGCCACCGCGAAGAGCGCCACCCGGCCTATCGCTGCGATGGCCTGCAGCACCGGCCGACCCAGCGCCCCAAGCGCCCAGGTCACGCCGGGCTCTCCTGATAGCGCCGCTGGTAGCGGGGGCCGAGGGCGGTGAGGATCTCGTAGCCGATGGTGCCACCCGCCTCGGCCAAGGCGTCCACGCCCTGATGCGGGCCAAGGATGTCGAGGCTGCGCGGGACTTCGGCAAGATCGGTGATATCGACGGTGATCAGATCCATCGACACGCGGCCGACCAGAGGGCAGGGGGTGTCCCGGTCCCAAAGCTGCACGCGGTTGGACAGGCTGCGCGGCAGCCCGTCGGCGTAGCCGCCCGAGACGGTGGCGATGACCGATGGCCGCGCTGCCTCCCAGGTGCAGCCATAGCCCACGGCCTCGCCCACGGCGACTTCGCGGGTCTGGATGACCGGCAGCGACAGGCCGAGCGCAGGGGTCGCCCCGCTGAAGGGCAATCCGCCGTAAAGGCCGACCCCCGGGCGCGTCAGGTCGAAGTGATAACGGGGCCCCAGAAGGATGCCCCCCGTTGCCGCAAGGCTGCGTGGCAGGCCGGTGCCGTCGGTCATGTCATGGAAAGCGCGCAGTTGCGTGTCGTTCATCGGATGGTCCGGCTCGTCCGCGCAAGCCAGGTGGCTCATCAAGAGTTCCGGCCCCGCTTCGATCAGGATCGGCGCCACCGCCTCCCATTCCAGCATCTCGACGCCCAGACGGTTCATGCCCGTGTCAAGCTGCACCCCGAAGGCATGGCCGGGCAGCGCCTCCAGATGGCGGGTGATCTGCTCCAGGCTGTTCAGCATGGGTGTCAGGTCAAGGTCGTGGATCATCTCGGTGTCGCCGGTCATATGGCCGGAAAGCACCGAGATCTGCGGCCCCTCGCCAAGCGCCTGGCGAACGGCGGCACCTTCCTCGGCATAGGCCACGAAGAACCGGCGGGCCCCCGCCTGCGCCAGTGCACGCGCCACGCGGGTAACGCCAAGGCCATAGGCATCTGCCTTCACCACGGCAGCGGTCTGGACGTCAGGCCCGGAAAGCCGGTCCAGCGCGCGCCAGTTCGCGGCGATTGCATCAAGGTCGATGGTCAGGGTTGCAGTAGCCATCCGGCTGTTTTCACCGCAGCGCGCCCGTGGTCAAGCGGAAACCTCGGGACGCGGCGTTGCGTGGGCGAAGCTTGCCCTTTCCCCTGCGGTTGGGCAACTGTGACACCTGTGCAGGAGACAGGCATGAGCGGACAGAGCCACGACGATCGCGGCAGTGAGGATGCAGACCTCTACCTGACCATCCTGTGCTGGCTGGGGCTTGCAATCGCAGCACTTGACGTCTTCGTGCAGCCGCTGCCCGTCGGCCTTGCCCCCGGGGCGCTGGTGGTTTCGTACCTTGCGGGCGGTGTCCCTGCCGCCCGCAGCGCATTGGCAGAGCTTTGGCAGGACCGCCGACTGGATATCGACCTTCTGATGGTGGTCGCGGCACTTGCAGCGGCGTCGGTCGGCGCAGCACTGGAAGGGGCGGTGCTGCTGGCGCTGTTCTCGCTTTCACACACGCTGGAGCATCGGGCGATGGGCAAGGCCCGCCGCGCGGTCGAGGCATTGATGCAGTTGCGGCCCGAGTTCGCGCTTCGTGAAGGGCCAGGCGGGGCGGTGGAAGAGGTGGCGGTGGCTTCGCTGGTGCCGGGGGACCGGGTGATCCTGCGCCCCGGCGCGCGTGTGCCGGTCGATGGTCGGGTGGCACTTGGCACCGGCCATGTTGATGAAAGCACCGTCACCGGCGAATCCGCCCCGGTCCGCAAGGAACCCGGTGCGCCCGTCCATGAAGCGACGGTCAACCTTGACGGCATCCTGACGGTCGAGGTTCTGCGCAGCCTGGAAACCAGCACCGTCGCCCAGATGATCCGCCTTGTGACCGAGGCGCAGGCGATGAAGTCGCCATCCGAGCGGTTCTCGGACTGGTTCGGCCAGCGCTACACCGTGGCAGTGCTGGCGGGGTCGGCCCTCGCCTTCGTGGGCTTCCGTCTGACCGGCCTTGGCAACGGCGACGCGCTTTACCGTGCGGCGACCGTGCTGGTCGCAGCCAGCCCCTGCGCGGTGGTCATTTCCGTGCCCTCGGCGATCCTGTCGGCCCTGTCGGCAGCCGCGCGGGGCGGGGTGCTTTTCAAGGGCGGGGCGGCGCTGGAGGGGCTGGCCGGTGTGAAGACCTTCGCCTTCGACAAGACCGGAACCCTGACCACCGGGCAGGCGGGGGTGACGGGTGTCATGGCGCTGGAGGGAGCCGACGACCATTTTCTGGCGCTCCTCTCCGGGCTTGAGGCGCAGTCGGAACATCCCATCGCCGGCGCGTTGCGGCGCGAGGTGGCGGAGCGGGGGATTGCTCCCCTGGCGGTGACAGGGGTGCGCTCGCATCCCAGTGAAGGGATCACCGGCCACGACGCGCAAGGCGAGGTCTGGGCGGGCAACGCCCGGATGTTGGCGCGGATGGGGGGCGTGGTGCCGGTCGCGCTCGCGGCGATGGCGGACGGCACCGAGACGCTGGTGATGGTGGGCCGTGGGGCGAGGGTCATCGGCGCCGTGACCGTGGCGGATGAGCCGCGCGCGACGGCAATCGCGGCGCTGGCGGCGTTGCGCAAGAGCGGGGCGGCGATCCTGATGATGACGGGGGACCGCAGGGCCGTGGCCGAGCGGATCGGCGCGACGCTGGGCCTGCGCGAGGGCGAGGTCCACGCAGGCCTCCTGCCCGCCGACAAGGTGCGCCTTGTGGATGCCGCGGCCAGACGCGGCGGAGCGGCCTTCATCGGCGATGGGGTGAACGATGCGGCGGCACTCGCGCGGGCCGATGTCGGCGTCGCTATGGGGGTCGCGGGCAGTGAGGTCGCCTTGCAGGCCGCCGATGTGGCGCTGATGGCTGATGACCTGCGCAAGCTTGCCGCCGCGCAAGGCCTGGCCCGGCGCGCGGCGCGGGTGATCCGGCAGAACCTGACCCTCGCCATTGGAGCGATGGTGGTGCTGGTGACTGGCAGCCTGTTCTTCGAATTGCCCCTGCCGCTTGCGGTCATCGGCCATGAGGGCGGCACGCTTCTGGTCGTGCTGAATGGGTTGCGCCTTCTCGCAGACCCGATCCGCGCCCGCTAACGCCCCAGCGCGCGGTCGAGGTGGACATAGCCGCCGTCGACGAACAGCCACTGCCCGGTGGTATGGCTGGCCTGATCGGAGAGCAGGAAGACGGTGGTCGCCGCGATTTCCTCCGCCGTGGTCATCCGAAGACCCAGCGGGATGCGCGCGGTGATCAACGCCTCTTGCGCGGCCGGATCGTCGAAGGTGTCCAGCCAGTTGCGGTACATCGGTGTCATCACCTCGGCCGGGATCACCGCGTTGACCCGCACCCCATGGGGTGCCAGGGCCGCCGCCCATTCCCGCGTGAGACCAAGCTGCGCCGCCTTGGCCGCGACATAGGCCGAGGTGCCGCCTTGCCCCGTCAGTGCGGTCTTGGACGAGATGTTGACGATCGCGCCCCTGGCCGCTTTCAGGTCCCCCAGCAGAAGATGCGCCAGCGTATAGTAATGCAGCAGGTTCTGATCCAGCGAGGCCCGGAACGCCTCTGGCCCCGCCTCGAGCCCGACTCCGTCATTGGTGCCGGCATTGTTGACCAGCCCGTCGATCCGCCCGAACCGCGCCCGCGCTTCGCTCACGGCGCGACGGCAGTCTTCGTCGCGCGACAGGTCGGAGATGATCACCGCCGCCTGTGGCTGCTGCGCCGTCAGACCTGCCATGAACCCCGCCTCCGGCATCCGCCGCGCCAGGATCACCGGCACCGCCCCCTCCGCCGCCAGCGCTGTGCTGATCGCCCCCCCGATTCCCGCGCCACCCCCGGTCACGATCACCACCTTGCCCGTCAGCCCCAGATCCATGCCACGCCTCCCGCTTTGCGCCAGACTGCCCGACCGCGCGCAGTTCCGAAAGGGGGGTGCCGCCCTAGGGGGCATCGAGCCCCCTGCGTGCGGCGCTGCCGGGCGACAGGGTTGCACTGGCGCAAGGGCTGGATGGTTCGGAAGCCTCCGGCGGGAGTATTTGGAAAAAGAGCAAAGGCGATTGCTCTTTTCGGAAATACTCCCAGGGGGTTTGGGGGGCAGGATGCCCCCATCGCCCGCGCCGGCCCGCGCGCTGTTGCGCGCGAGAGGCAAGACAGAGGCGTGCCGCGGAACGCGGCTCCGTTTTGCTGCCGCCGGGCTAAAACCCCGCGTCGGGGCTGCCGGAGCCTTGCCAGGGTTTTGCCAGGTTGCCGAAGCGGGTGAAGCGACCCTCGAAGCTCAGTTCGACTGTGCCGATCGGCCCATGGCGCTGCTTGCCGATGATGACCTCGGCCTTGCCATGGGCGTTTTCGGCCTTCTTGAACCATTCCGCATGGGCCGGGCTGCCCGCCTCCGGCTCCATCCGCGACAGGTAGTATTCCTCGCGGTAGACGAACATCACGACGTCCGCATCCTGCTCGATCGAGCCTGATTCCCGCAGGTCGCTCAGCTGCGGACGCTTGTCGTCGCGGCTTTCCACGGCACGGCTCAGCTGCGAGAGTGCGATCACCGGGATGTCCAGTTCCTTGGCGATCGCCTTCAGACCTTGCGTGATCTCGGACACTTCCTGAACCCGGTTCTCCTTGGAGGAGCCTTTCAGAAGCTGCAGGTAGTCAACGATCAGCAGGTCCAGCCCATGTGTCCGCTTCAGGCGACGCGCTCGGGCCGCGACCTGGCTGATCGGCAGGGCAGGGGTGTCGTCGATATAAAGCGGACAGGTCTCCAGCGCCTTGGCGGCATCGACGAAGCGGCGGAACTCCACCTCCTGCATGTCGCCCCGGCGGATCTGTTCCGAGGGAACTTCCGACGCTTCCGAAAGGATCCGCGCCGCCAGTTGCTCGGCGCTCATCTCCAGGCTGAAGAAGCCCACGATGCCGCCCTCTACCGCGCCGTCGCGGCCATCCGGCAGGCGGCCCCGCTTGTAGGACTTGGCGATGTTGAAGGCGATGTTGGTGGCCAGCGAAGTCTTGCCCATCGACGGCCGCCCGGCAAGGATCAGCAAGTCCGAGGCGTGCAACCCCCCGAGCTTGCGGTCCAGATCGACCATTCCCGTGGCGATCCCGGCCAGTCCCCCGCCGCGCTGATAGGCGGCATTGGCGTTGTTCACCGCCTCGACTGCCGCTTTCAGAAAGCTCTGGAACCCCCGTTCGGCCGTGCCCTGTTCGCCCAGCGTGTAAAGCCGCTGCTCGGCCTCGACGATCTGGTCGCGCGGTTCGTTCGCCACTTCGACCTTTGCCGCCTGCGCCGCGATGTCCCGGCCGAGCTGGATCAACTCACGCCGGACCGCAAGGTCGTAGATCATCTGCGCATAGTCCCGCGCCGCATAGGCCGAGATCGCCGCCCCGGCGAGCCGCACGAGGTAGGACGGGCCGCCCAGCTCCTTCAGCCCCGAATCGTCCTCTAGAAACGCTTTCAGCGTGACCGGTGAGGCCAGGGCATTCTTCTGGATCCGTGCGGCTGCGATCTCGAAGATGCGCTGGTGGACGGGATCGTAGAAATGCGGCGCCTTCACCAGGGAGGAGATGCGGTCATAGACATCATTATTCGTCAGGATCGCGCCCAGAAGCTGCTGCTCGGCCTCGATGTTGTGGGGCAGGCTTTCCGGCTCGCCCGTGGTCGGGGTCCCTGCGGCCAAAGGCTGCGCGGGTCGGAAGGCGGTGATTTCGGTCATGTCTTCCCCTGCCGGTTTTCGGCGTCTTGTCTGCAGCGGCTATCATGGATGCCACTGGATATGGCTGAGGGTAAGCTGTGCATAACCCGCTTATCCACAGATTTGCTGATGTCACCCATGGTAGGCCTGCAAGGTGCCTGCCGCAAGATCTTGATCCCGGTGCCGGGTCTTGTGGCCGCGTATCCGCCGGGGTGATCCCGCATCGCCGGGGAATCAGGTCGCCCTTGCGGCCTGCCAGTCACGGGGGGCGGTCAGGAAAGCTTCGACCTCGGCCAAGGTCGCCGCGTCGAAGGCGCCTTGCGCCCGGGCTTCGGCCAGCACGTCCCACCAGGTACACAAGTAGTGCAGCCGGATGCCGTGTGCCTCAAGCCGCGCCTCGGTCTCGGGGAAGATGCCGTAGTAGAAGATCACCGCGGTATGGCCGCAGGTGGCCCCGGTCTCGCGGATAGCATCGACAAACGACAGCTTCGATCCGCCATCCGTGGTCAGATCCTCGACCAGAAGCACGCGCTGTCCCTCGGTCATGACCCCTTCGATGCGGGCGTTGCGGCCATAGCCCTTGGGCTTCTTGCGCACGTAGGTCATCGGCAACGCCATCCGCTCGGCCACCAGGGCGGCGAAGGGGATCCCGGCCGTCTCGCCGCCGGCGATGTTGTCGAAGGCTTCGAACCCAGCGTCGCGCAGCACCGTGACGGTCAGGAAATCCATCAGCGTGGACCGGATGCGCGGATAGCTGATCAGCTTGCGACAGTCGATGTAGGTGGGCGAGGGCAGCCCGGACGCCAGTGTGAACGGCGTCTCGGCGTTGAAATGCACTGCCTTGATCTCAAGAAGTGCGCGCGCCGTAAGGCGGGCGATTTCTTCGCGCGGGGGGAAGGTCGAGGGGATCATTCGCGGTTCTTTCGGACGGCTCGTCGTTCGACTTCGTCTCCTCCTCGCGGGGGCTTGCCCGACGAGTGACGAAGTCATCGAGGAGGGGGTCAGGGGAGGACGTGCCAGTGCACAGGGAATCCGGGGTTGAAGACCGTGACAGGGCCGGTCCCGGAGGCAATCTTCTCGGGCCAGAGGCAAGGTTCTGCCCGCTTTTCCAGCCGCAGCGTGGCCTCGTTCACCGGCAGGCCGTAGAACGCCGGCCCGTGCTGCGAAGCAAAGCCCTCAAGCCGGTTCAGCGCGCCCTCTTCTTCGAACACATGCGCCAGAAGGGGCATCGTGTTCGTTGCGGTGAAACAGCCCGCGCAGCCGCAGGCGTGTTCCTTCAGCGCGTCCACATGCGGAGCCGAGTCGGTGCCGAGAAAGAAGTGCGGGCTGCCCGAGGTCGCCGCCCGGCGCAGCGCCAGGCGGTGCTTCTCCCGCTTGGCGACGGGGAGGCAGTAGTAATGCGGACGGATGCCCCCGGCCAGAATGTGGTTGCGGTTGAGGATCAGGTGATGCGTCGTGATGGTCGCCCCGAGGCCATCCCCGCCCCCGGCTGCATAGGCCACGCCCTCCTCGGTCGTGATATGCTCCATCACCACCCGCAGTTCCGGCAAGCGGCGGCGCAGGGGGGCCAGGACGGTGTCGATGAACACGGCCTCGCGGTCGAAGATGTCGACCTCCGGATCCGTGACCTCGCCATGGGTGCAGAGCGGCAGGCCGATCTCGGCCATCTTCTCCAGCACCGGCATGACGCGGGCAAGGTCGCGCACCCCGCCATGCGAGTTCGTGGTGGCCCCCGCCGGGTAAAGCTTGACCGCCTTCACTACGCCCGAGGCTGCGGCCGCTGCGACATCGGCAGGATCGGTTCCCTCGGTCAGGTAGAGCGTCATCAGCGGCTGGAACTCCGCCCCCTTGGGCATGGCCGCAACGATCCGGTCTCGGTAGGCCACCGCATCGGCCAGCGTCACGACCGGCGGCACGAGGTTCGGCATGATGATCGCCCGGGCGAAATGCCGGGTGGTTTCGGGCAGCACGGCTTTCAGCATCGCACCATCGCGCAGGTGCAGATGCCAGTCGTCGGGGCGGCGGATCGTCAACGTGTTCATGGGCCCTGCAGGTAACGCAATCCGGACCGCGTGGCCAGAGGTTTGCCGTGCTATCACGTGCTGATCCGAGCAAAGCAGAAGCCCCCGCTTGCCGTTGCCACCTTCGCCGCCTGATCAAGGACCACCCACCATGCCCCGCCTTTCCCTCACCCTGGTCGCCCTTCTCGTCAGCACCGCCGCCCTGGCGCAGACCCCTGACTGCAGCACCCCCATCACCCAGATGGACATGAACATCTGCGCCGAGGCGGATTGGCAGGAAGCCGACGCCGCCCTCAACACCGCCTACCGCGAGGTGATGGCCGAAATGCAGGCGATGGACGCGGATCTCCCGGAAAACCTCCAAGGCGCGGAAGCGGCGCTGCGCACGGCCCAACGGTCCTGGATCACTTTCCGAGATGCCCATTGCACCACTGAAGGCTTTCAGATGCGCGGCGGGTCGGCCGAGCCGCTGGTGGTCTATGGCTGCCTGCGGGAGCTAACGGTCGAACGTACCGAAGACCTGCGCAACCTGGTCAACTACTAGCTGTCACCCATCAGCTCTGCCAGTCTGCGGGCAAAGCGCGGCGCGTTCAGGCGCGCCGTGACCGACCGGCAGATCATCACCTCACGCTTGCGGTGCCCACTGAGCCGGGCCGAGGCCAGGATCGACCGCAGATAGCTGCCGTTCGACCGCCGCCCGCGCCACAGCCAGGCAAAGTAGGCGGGCGAGAACTTGCCATCCATCGCGGCTTCGAGAATCCGGTCCAGCACCCGCATTTCGCGCAGCGTGTCCTCTGTCCCCTCGCCGGTATAGCGCGCGAACAGCGGCGTGACCCAGGGGCGCTGGAACAGCGCCGCATGCATTGCGTCGGGCCGGTGCAGCGGGTCATGGATCAGCCACACGCGGGAGGCGCTTTCCGTCATGTCGGGCGCATAGCCGAAGCGGCTGCGGAAGTTGATCCGCCTGGCGATGCGGTGGCGCTCGTCCCAGCCCGCCCGTGACGGGTCCAGCGTGGCGCGGGGGGCAACGAGGACCAGCTCGGCTCCGGGTGCCGTGATCGAATAGGCCGCCGCCGCATAGCCCGCAGGCCCCGCGCCGTAAAAGATCACCCGGTCGAAATCTTCAAGAAACCCGTCATCGGCCAGCCGGTCGAAGTACCGAAAGACCGCCGGATCGCGCCACCAGGTTTCCCCTTCGGCCAGGATGGTCAGAAGCGACCAGCCCCGCGCCTTGGCCAGGGCGAAATGTTCCGGCAGGTTGTCTTCGCGGTCCCGAATTGCCGCAGCATCCTCGAAGGTGACCAGGAGGACCGGGCGCTCTTCAGCGAAGAAGGCGTAATGACGATCGCCCAAGGGCAGGAAATCGCCGTCCCCTTCGGCGATCGTGCGCATGGCGTTCTGCCATTCGGGATGTGCTTCCGCACGGTCCGCCGCCACCCGTCATCCCCCCAGTTCCACCGTTACGCCGGAGTCGAATGTGGGGTAAAAATCCAACTTCCACAAGGCCTTGCGGACGATCACCTGACCGACAATCGCAGCTTTCGCCGCGCTACTGTTTCCCGCTCTGCGCGCATTACACCTTCAAGGTTGCACGTTCATGGATCATTCAACCAAGGGCTGATCCATGGGTCTTGCAGCTGTAAGGTAGGGGCGCCAGATGGCTTCCGCCTCGGTCCGGGTCAACACGCGCGAGGGCGATGCCATCAGCAATCGGCCATAAAGTCCGCGCCAGCCTTCCTCGGCCATCAGCTGGTGAAACCGGGCCTTGCGCCAGGCCACGGCCTCCGCATGCAGCCCGGCAAGAACCGGATCGGCCCTCAGATCGGCCAGGAGGGCACTGCTGTCCAGCCGCAGGATCGAGGTGTCCTCGGCGTCGCAAAAATTGCGCTCTACCCAATAGGCCATGTCGAAGGTCGACGAGTCGCGGTTGGCGCGGCCCCGGTCCGCCTTGACCAGATAGCCTTGCGCCGACCCCAGTGCATAGTGGTTGAGCTGCACCAGCCCGTAAGGGTCGCGGCCAAGGTCCGAAAAGATGCGCGCGGTATGGAACGCCGCCGGAAGAACCCGCCCTGCTCCGTCGCACCAGCGCTGCTTCGCCAGCCGGTCACGGTCCGGGTTGCGTGGGCGGTGGACCCCAAGCTTGGCGTAAGTTCCGTCATTGCGAAACAGCGTCTTGAACAGCACCGCCCGCCACGGCCAATACAAGACTGCGGGCGCCGCGCGGGTGAAGGTTCGGGTCACCGGCCGGTCATCGATCCCGATCACCCCGGCATTGCCGAACAGCCGCCAGGTCAGCGGGATCGCGGTGGCTTGTGGCACTGCCGCCAGCAGCGCCTGGATCGTCCGGTCGCCGACATGCACGTTCACGAACTCGTCCACGTCGATGGGCAGCAACCAGTCGGCCTGCCTCACCAAGGGATGTCGGTCCGCCTGTTTCAGCGCCGCCCATTGCGGTCCTTCGGGATGCGGACCGGGATTGCGGACATGGGTCAGCCAGCCCATCGCGGCCAGCCGGTCCAGCATCGAATCGGTGCCATCGTCGCAGTCGTTCGAGAAAACGAGGAAATCGGTGACGCCAGCGGCTCGGTGATGCGCCAGCCACTCCAGCAGGAACGCGCCTTCGTTCTTCACGCAAAGGACGGCGGTCACCCGCACCGCCGCCCCCAT
>JANPJZ010000215.1:0-26412 GCA_031425795.1 Rhodobacter sp.
GCGGGCGTTTTCGCCCTTCTTCGCATCATCCATGAGATGGTCGATGGCGGCCTGTGGCAGGACGACGGGCAGGATGCCGTTCTTGAAGCAGTTGTTGAAGAAGATGTCGGCAAAGCTGGTCGAGATCACGCAGCGGATGCCGAAATCAAGAAGCGCCCAGGGGGCGTGTTCGCGGCTGGAGCCACAGCCGAAGTTGTCACCGGCGACCAGAATCTGCGACTTGCGATAGGCGGGCTGGTTCAGCACGAAGTCCGGAATCTCGGCCCCGTCTTGCGTGTAGCGCATCTCGTCGAACAGGTTCTTGCCAAGGCCGGTGCGGGCGATGGTCTTCAGGAATTGCTTGGGGATGATCATGTCGGTGTCGATGTTGACCAGCGGCATGGGCGCGGCGATGCCGGTCAGTGTGGTGAAGCGTTCCATCATGATCTCCTGCGTTTGCGGTGGAATAATCCATCGCGGGGGCAGGAGCAACCGTCAGGAGCCGATCAATCGGGCGTGCGGAACGTAAGCGAGGCCCAGTCGGAGTGCCAGACCGGCCCGGCGACGGGATCATCGTTCGGCAGGGCGCGGAGATCGACGTTGTCGACGAGGTATTCCATTCCCGCCTGCATGGGGAGGAGAGCCTTCCCTTCAGCGTCGGTGCGGTACTTTGTGATGGTCACCGTGCCGTCCGGCGCGGTCTGGAACAGTTCCACCTGCACATCGACGCGGGGGGCACCGTCGAGAAGGACCTGGACCGGCATCCCGGCAGAGAGGTCGTCGGTATAGGGATTTGCCAGCGCCACGATCTCGATCTTGAGGCCGACGGCGCGGTCTGCCCCCTCGCCTGCACCGACGGCGATCAGGCTTTTGGCAAAGCGGCGGTAGGTTTCGCGAAAGCCCATCTCCGGCAAACCGCGCGCCTTGTGGTCGGCGATGGCGGTCCGGAAGTCCTTGTGCGCGACGAAGCGTTCAAACACGCCGAAGTCGGTGTAGGTCAGGCGGGAATCGGCGGTTTCGTGCACGATGATCGCCAGACCATCGGTTTCGGCGGGCATCTGCAGCGCGGGCTGGTCGCCAAGGCGGCCGGTGACCGGGCGGGTGGTTTCGCCCTGCAGCACCTCGAACCGGGTGATGTCGTTCGGCAGGTAGGCGAGCGTAGCACCCTTCATTTCTGACCCGATGCGGAGGCGGACCTGCATCACATCTTCGGGAGCCAGCGTGTAATCATCGGGCGACAGCCAGAATTCATGCGCCTTCGCGGCAGGTGTGCTAAATGCCAAGCCCAGCGAAACCAGCATAACCGAAAGCTTCATCATGGTATCCCTTGTCGTCGCCCTGGTGCGTAAGCTGACCCTTTGGCTGGCCCTGTCAATGGCTGCGCTGTCATTGAGCGTCCTGCCCGCCGCCGCGCATGAGGTGCGCCCGGCGATCACCGATGTGAGAGTCGGCGAGACAACGGTCGAGATCATCCTAACCGCACCCCTCGAGCCGATCATCGCCGGAATGGACCTTGCAGGGCTGGAGGATACCAACCTGTCGCCGCTGGCCGACCGCTACGACGCCTTGCGCGCCGACGACCCGGCCACGCTGGAGGCCGCCTTGCGGGCGGCCTGGCCGGGCATTGCCCAGCGCATCAGCATCCTCGCCGGCGAGACGCGGGTAGAACCGGTGATCGCCAGCGTCTCGGTGCCCGAAGTTGGCGACCTTGAGGTTCCGCGCGACAGCGTGCTGACCTTCACCGCCTCTCTGCCGGATGACGGGTCGGCAGTGCGGATCGGCTGGGATGCAAGCTTCGGTTCGGTCATCGTGCGCCAGATGGGCGGGGGCGAGGATGCCTATACCGCCATTCTGTCCGGCGGAACCCTGAGCGAGGCGCTGCCGCGGCAAGGCTTTGCCACCGAAGGCGCGCTCCCGGTGTTTGGTCGGTTCATCGTCTCGGGGTTCGAGCATATCATCCCGAAGGGCCTGGACCACATCCTGTTCGTCCTGGGGCTGTTCTTCTACTCGCTGCGGTTCGGGCCGCTCTTGGGCCAGGTCACGGCCTTCACGCTGGCGCATACGGTGACGCTGGCGCTGGCGAGCCTTGGGATCGTGTCGATCCCCGCATCCATCGTCGAACCGCTGATCGCGGCGTCGATCGTCTATGTGGCGGTGGAGAACATCTTCGGCGGGAAGGGCGGTGTCGGGATCACCCGGATCGCCGTGGTCTTCGGCTTCGGCCTGCTGCACGGGCTGGGCTTCGCCTCCGTGCTGGGCGACGTGGGCCTGATCGAGGGGCGCTTTGCCGTCAGCCTGATCGGCTTCAACATCGGGGTCGAACTTGGACAGCTTGCCGTCATTGCGGCGGCCTTCGTCCTGCTGGCGCTGCCGTTTGGCCGGAAGGACTGGTACCGCAGTGTGATCGCCGTCCCCGCCTCGCTTGCGATTGCCGGTGTCGGCGCGTGGTGGACGTTCGAAAGGGTGTTTCTTTAGCCACGCCCCGGGGGTTTACGCACCCCCGGAATTTGCTGCAGTCGCTACCTCACACCATCTCGCCCATCAACTCGCGCACATCGGTCAGGCGACCCGTGATTGCGGCGGCTGCGGCCATTTGCGGGCTGAGGAGGTGCGTCCGGCCGCCTCGGCCCTGGCGGCCTTCGAAGTTGCGATTGGAGGTTGCCGCGCAGCGTTCGCCGGGGGCGAGCTGATCGGGGTTCATCGCCAGGCACATGGAGCAACCTGCCAGCCGCCATTCGAAGCCTGCGTCGATGAAGATCTGGGCCAGACCTTCCTCTTCGGCCTGCGCGCGGACAAGGCCAGAGCCGGGGACGACCATCGCGCGGAGGCCCTCTTTCTTCTTCTTGCCCTTCAGGATCGCGGCCGCGGCGCGGAGGTCTTCGATCCGGCCATTGGTGCAGGAGCCGATGAAGACGGTGTCGATCTCGATCTCGCTGAGCTTCTGGCCCGGCTTCAGGCCCATGTAGTCAAGCGAGCGCTGGACCGCCTCGACCTTGCCGCCGGTGAAATCGGCGGGGTTCGGGACGACGCCAGTGATCGGCAGCACGTCTTCGGGACTGGTGCCCCAGGTGACGACAGGGGCGATATCCTCGCCCTTGATCGTTACGACCTTGTCGAAATGCGCGCCCTCGTCGGTGAAGAGCGTCTTCCAGTAGGCCAGCGCAGCCTCCCACTTCGCACCTTTCGGAGCGTGGGGGCGACCCATGCAATAGGCGTAGGTCTTCTCATCGGGCGCGATAAGGCCTGCGCGCGCGCCGCCTTCGATGGCCATGTTGCAGACGGTCATGCGGCCCTCCATCGAAAGCTCACGGATCGCCTGGCCGCAGTATTCGATGACATAGCCGGTGCCGCCGGCGGTGCCGGTTTCGCCGATCACGGACAGGGTGATGTCCTTGGCGGTCACACCAGGGCGAAGCGATCCGGTGATCTCCACCTTCATGTTCTTTGCCTTGCGCTGGATCAGCGTTTGCGTCGCCAGCACATGCTCCACTTCCGACGTGCCGATCCCGTGCGCCAGCGACCCGAAGGCGCCGTGGGTGGCGGTATGGCTGTCGCCGCAGACAACCGTCATGCCGGGAAGGGTCCAGCCCTGCTCCGGCCCGACGATGTGGACGATTCCCTGGCGCACGTCGGATACGGGGTAGTAGTTGATCCCGAAATCCTTGGCGTTCTTGTCCAGCGCCTCGACCTGAATGCGGCTGTCTTCGGTCATCGTGGCCGCATTGGCGCGGTCCAGCGTCGTGGGGACGTTATGGTCCGGCACGGCAATGGTTTTCTCGGGTGCGCGGACCTTGCGGTTCGTCAGGCGCAGCCCCTCGAACGCCTGGGGGCTGGTCACTTCGTGAACAAGGTGGCGGTCGATGTAGAGGAGGCAGGTGCCGTCCTCGGCCTCGTGGACAACATGGTCGTCCCAGATCTTGTCGTAGAGGGTACGCAGAGCGGTCATGGCTCTCACCTATGGTTCGGGATGGCGTGGAATTGGGTGGCCGGGTCGCATCGCCTGCGTCAGGCGCGGGCAAGGACGCTGCGGGTCATGCCGAAGAACCGGGCCGGAAGCCGCGCGTGATCGGTGATGTCGAAATAGATGAACCCGGACATGGAGGCGATATACGCTCGAAATCGCTGTCAGGCAAGCTAGGTCCCCGCTGCAGGCGGAGGTATCGAGATGCGGATGCAGGCTTTGGTTCTGGGGGTGATGATGGCAACGGCAGCGGGGGCCGAGACGACCCACAAGGGTTATGAAATGCCGCCCTACACGGTCGAGCGGACTGAAGGCGCGCGGGAGGTGCGGGCCTACGGGCCACATGTCCTAGCCGAAGTGCAGGTGGCGGGTGGCAGGCAGGGGGCGATCCAGACCGGGTTTTCCCTGCTGGCGGGGTATATCTTTGGCGGCAATGCCACGGGCGAGAAGATTGCCATGACCGTGCCCGTCGCTCAGACGCCCGAGGGGGGCCATTGGACGGTCAGCTTCATGATGCCCGAACGGTTCACCAAGGACAGCTTGCCGCCCCCCCGCAACCCGGCGATCCGCTTTGTCGAGGCGGGCCCTTCGCGACAGGTGGTGGAGCGGTTCTCGGGCCTGCCGGGAACCGATGACATGGCGAAGCGGGCTGACGCGCTGCGGGTCTGGGCCGAGGCGGAGGGCATGACGGTCATCGCCGGCCCGCATTACTACTTCTACGACGCTCCCCTGACCCTGCCCTGGAAGCGGCGGAACGAGATTGCGTTCAGCGTCCGCTAAGCTGCTCGATTGTCGGAAGTGCGGGTGTGGGACCTTCACTGCATCGGGTCAGGCGGGCGCATCCGCTAGCCGGGGACGGGTCCGCTCCTCCCGCGGGTCCCGTCCCCGGAACCCCAGCAAGCGGGTGACGCAAGGGGTGCGGCCGGCGATCGAACCTTGCACAGGCGCGGAATAAGGCGTAGGCGCCCGCCTTTGGTTGAGATTGGGTGCCACGGGTGCTAGTCTTGACCGAACCAGCGCTCTTCCTTGGAGGACTTAGTCCTGTCGCATTCCGATCCCGCCACCGGCCTGCCGGTTGGCCCCCGCCCCATACCCACCGGTCAGGCCTCCAGTCCGGATGGCCACAGCTCGGAAGAGTTGCTCGCCCTTGTCCTTAAATCGGTCGATGACGACAAGGCCGAAGACGTCGTGCAGATCGATCTGCGCGGACGGTCCGAAGTTGCCGATTACATGGTGATCTGCTCGGGCCGGTCGTCGCGCCAGGTGGCATCGATCTCGGAAAAGCTTGCTGATCGGCTGAAGCAGGAGATGCATATCATCGCCCGCATGGAGGGCAAGGAAACCGGCGACTGGGTGCTGATCGACACAGGCGATGTGATCGTCCACGTCTTCCGGCCCGAAGTTCGTGAGTTCTACCAGCTTGAAAAGATGTGGCTGCCCGGCGCGATCCACAGCGTCCGGGACTGATGCGCCTGCACCTCTGCGCCGTGGGCCGCCTGCGGGCCGGGCCGGAGCGTGCACTGGCGGACGACTACCTGCAGCGGCTTGACCGGACGGGGCGGCCACTGGGTCTTGGCCCCGCAGTCGAGCATGAGGTCGAAGACAAGCGCGGTGGCGGCATGGCAGCCGAAGCGATGCTGCTCGGCCGCGTGATCCCGGACGGGGCCGCGCTATGCGTGCTGGACGAGCGGGGCAAGACCCTGTCCAGCCCGGACTTCGCCCAGACCATCGCTGGCTGGCGTGATGGCGGGCGGCAGGATGCGGCCTTCGTCATCGGCGGGGCAGACGGCGTGGACCCAGGCCTGCGTGACCGTGCCGATCTGGTGCTGAGCCTGGGCCGGATGGTCTGGCCGCACATGCTGGTGCGGGTGATGCTGGCCGAACAGTTGTACCGTGCGGCGACGATCCTTGCCAGGTCGCCGTACCACCGGGTGTAAGTCTTTCAGATCGCAGTGTTAATCGGGGGTCTTTCGCCAAGATCAGGCGCAGGCGTATGGCATCCGTCTGGCAACGGGCCATCCGCCTGGCCGGGGGACGCGCGGTTAACCTTGATGGCGAATCAGAGAGGCGGAGCTCACTTCTCGCAGGCGACGCCATCGCCGTCACGGTCGAGGTCATAGGGGTCCCCTGCCAAGACGTAGACGGGCCCGCGAACATACTCCGGTCCGTATCCACTGCCACCGGCACGATCGAAATCGGAGGCAATTGGAACACATGCACCGCCATAGTTGAGGTCGCAGTCCTGGGCCACGGCGGGCGTCGCAAAGGTAAATGCAAGCAAGGCAGCAACTGAAAACCTTGTCATCACCAAGCCCCCGGTAACGAAATATTAATATTCGTTAACGTGGTCATGGACGCGTGGGGCTTTCAAGGGAATTGGTTAATGAATTGCCAGAATTTGAGAGCTACCTGCGGGTCAGCGCAAAGATGCCAGAGCCGACGACAAGCGCAGCACCAGCCCATGTGGCGGCATCGGGACGCTCGCCAAAGAGGGCCATAGCGAGGATCAGCGCGAAGATCAGCCGGGTGTAACGGAAGGGGGTGACGGCCGAGACGTCTCCTTTGCGCATCGCAAAGGTCAGGGCGTGGTAGCCAAGCATCCCGAACACCGTTCCGCCAGCAAGATAGGCAAGGCCGGTTGCGTCCGGCACCCGAACGTCGCCGGAGATTGCCAGCAGGATCGCCCCGGCCAGCGCCAGCATGGCGAAGCCGAGTGCGCCAAGCTGGCGGTTCGACAGGCCCTTCGGTGCGGCACGCGTGGCAAGATCGCGGCCGGCAAAGCCAAGGAGGCCCACGACCGCCAGCAGCGACAGGGCCGAGAAGTCCGACCCTGGCCGCAGGATCACCAGCACGCCCGCAAAGCCGACCAGCACGGCGGCCCAGCGCTGCCAGCTGACCCGTTCGCCGAAGACCAGCGCTGCCCCGGCCACGACCACAAGGGGCGTGGCCTGCAGGATCGCCGAGGTGGTGGACAGCGCCGTGAGGGTGATCGCAAGACCGTAGAAGAGCCGGCCCGTCACCTCGAACCCGCAGCGGATCAGCATGGCGGGCGACAGGAAGGCCGGGGGCAGCGACGCCTCGCCCCGGCGGGCGGCCATGGCGGCAAAGGTCAGCATGCCAAGAAGGCCGATGGTCAGCAGGATCTGGCCCAGCGGCAGGGTCTGTGCGGCGGCCTTGACGAAGACATCCTCGATCGCGAAGCCGGCCATGGAGGCCGTCATGAACGCAGCCCCGCGCTGGTTGTCGGTGAGGGTCGTGCGGAGCATCGGTGCCTCTGGTTGAAAATGCGCGGAAAGCGGATACGACCTGCACCCCGCCCGCAGGACAGGGCGCAAATCTTTTCGAAAAGATTTGCAAATTCCTTCGAAGGAATTTGGGTCCTAGATCAGCCCGGCGTGTTGCATGGCGACCTTGATCCTGGTCTTGGTGCCATCGGTCAGGCCGACGAGCGGGAGGCGGACCTCCTCGCTGCACAGGCCCAGAAGCGACAGGCCGTATTTCGCGCCGACGAGACCGGGCTCGATGAAGATCGCCTCATGCAGCGGCATCAGGCGGTCCTGATACTCCAGCGCCTTGGCGTAGTCGCCGCGCAGGGTCGCCTCCTGGAACTCGGCGCACAGGCGCGGGGCGACGTTGGCGGTGACGCTGATGCATCCCACGCCGCCGTGGGCGTTGAAACCCAGCGCAGTTGCATCCTCACCCGACAGCTGGATGAACTCCGGCCCGCAGGAGGCGCGCTGCATCGAGACGCGTTCGATCTTTCCGGTGGCGTCCTTGACGCCGACGATGCGGGGAAGCTCCGCCAGCGTGCCCATCGTCTCGGGCGTCATGTCGACGACGGAGCGGCCGGGGATGTTGTAGATGATGATCGGCAGCTGGCAGCAGTCATGCAGTGCGGTGTAATGCGCAATCAGGCCTGCTTGCGTGGGCTTGTTGTAATAGGGCGTCACAACCAGAGCAGCCGAAGCGCCAACCTTCTCGGCGTGGCGGATCAGGCTGATGCCTTCGACGGTGTTGTTCGACCCTGCCCCGGCGATCACCGGCACGCGGCCTGCGGCAATCTCCACCACCTCTTCGATCACCCGCTGATGCTCGGCGTGGGAAAGCGTTGGGCTTTCGCCGGTGGTGCCGACCGGGACGATCCCGTGGCTGCCTTCGGAAATGTGCCAGTCCACGAGTTTTTTCAGCGTCGCCAGATCCAGCTCGCCGTTCTTGAACGGCGTCACCAGGGCAGGAAGGGACCCTCTGATCATGACGCTTCTCCTCATGGTTGGCGGAAAGCTCCGCAAGCGCGCTTGTCTTAGCGGGTGGACCGGCAGATGCCAAGCCTTGCGACTGGCCGACGCTAACGCAGTCTTGGGTTGTGGCCGTGACGCGGGTCAGGCAGATTCAGGGCATGACAGGGACAAGATCATTCATCAGCGCGTTTGTGCTGGCCTTCGGGCTGCAGGCACTTCCGCTTCAGGCTGACACCACACAGGCGATGCGCACGGCGCTGCAGCTTGCGGCCGGCAAGGACTGGGACGGGGCGCTGAGTGTCGCCCCCTCCGGCGTCGGGCGCGATGTCATCGAATGGCAGCGGCTGCGGGCAGGTGAGGGGCGGCTTGGCGACTATGAGGCGTTTCTGGCGAAGCGGCAGGATTGGCCTGGCCTGGCGCTGATGCGCGAGAAGGGCGAGGAAGCCGTGGCGCGGTCGGATGATCCGGCGCGGGTCATCGCCTGGTTCACCGCCAGCCCGTCGCAGACCGGCGCGGGGGCGCTGGCCCATGTGCGCGCACTGGTGGCCGCAGGCCAGATCGCCAATGCCGAGACCGAGGCGATGCGTGCCTGGGCCGAACTGCCGTTCTCTGCCGATCAGGAAGCGGCTCTGCTGGCTCTCCAGCCCGAAGCGGTGAGCTTCGTGCATGAACTGCGGCTGGACAACCTCTTGTGGCAAGGCCGCCTGAGGGAGGCGGACCGCATGCTGGCGCGGGTGCCTGAAGGGGTGCGTGCCCTTGGCCGGGCCCGTCTTGCGCTGCAGAATGAGGAAAAGGGCGTGACCGCCCTCATCAGTGCGGTGCCGAAGCCGCAGGCCGGTGACCCGGGGCTTGCCTTCGACCGGTTCATCTGGCGCATGAAGCGCGACCTTTACGACGAGGCGCTGCCGCTGATCCTCGAGCGGTCGGCCAGTGCCGAGACGCTGGGCCAGCCGCAGGCCTGGGGGCAACGCCGCGCGATCCTGACGCGCTGGCTGATGCGCCAGGGCCGCGCGGCAGAGGCCTACCGCGTCGCCTCCAGCCATCACCTGTCCGGCGGGGCGGACTATGCGGATCTGGAGTTCCTGTCCGGCTTCATCGCCTTGCGCCGCCTCAACGACCCGCAAACCGCGTTGGGGCATTTCGAGCGGTTGCTGGCCGGGGTGTCCACGCCGATCAGCCTTGCGCGCGGGCATTACTGGATTGGCCGCGCGCGTGAGGCGGCCGGGCAGGACGCCGCGCCCAGTTATCAGGCTGCGGCCAAGCACCAGACGGCGTTCTACGGGCTTCTGGCCGCCGAACGGCTTGGCGCCTCGCTGGACGCGGGTCTCTTGTCAGACGACCGGGCTCCGGACTGGCGGAGTGCCGCCTTCGCCGGCTCGTCGGTGCTTGAGGCCGCCGTGCTGCTGCGACAGGCGGGGGACGGCGGGCAATCCAAGCGATTCGTCCTGCATCTGGCCGAATCTCAGGACAACACCGGGCTGGCGCAGCTGGCCGACATGGCGCTGGACTGGAAGGACCCGCATCTGGCCGTTCTGATCGGCAAGGCCGCAGCCGAGCGGGGCGTGATCCTGCCACGCGCCTATTACCCCGTGCCCGAGATGGTGCCGGACGGATTGTCGGTCAGCCGCGCGCTTGCCCTGTCGATTGCAAGGCGGGAAAGCGAGTTCGACCCGACCGCGCGCAGCACAGCCGATGCACGCGGGCTGATGCAGGTGCTTCCCGGCACGGCCAAGCTGATGTCGGGCAAGCTGGGCATGACCTATGAAACGGCTAAGCTGACCGCGGACCCGGCCTTCAACGTCGCCATGGGGGCGGCCTATCTGGCCGAGATGGCGGAAGAGTTCGGACCCTCGATCGCGCTGATCGCCTCTGGCTACAACGCCGGACCCGGTCGCCCGCGCCGCTGGATCGAGGAGTTTGGCGACCCCCGAAGTGCGGATGTCGATGTGGTGGACTGGATCGAGTCGATCCCGTTTTCCGAGACCCGGACATACGTGATGCGGGTGGCGGAGGGCGTGGTGATTTACCGCGCCAAGCTGAAGGGCGCTGTCGGCCCGGTGCGGATCACCAGCGAGTTGAAGGGCTAGTCCCCCGGACTACGCTCCAGCTGCGCCAGCCGGACCTGGCGCAGCGCCTCTACCAGAAGCGCCGTCAGAAGGCCGAAGCTGAGAAATCCGTTCACCGCCGCCATGACCGCCAGAATGCGCCATTCCGTGGGCGGAACCACATCACCAAGCCCGAGCGTGGTGAAGGCGACCAGCGCGAAGTAGACGGACTGCTCCACCGTCCCGAACGCCCCCACCTGGTAAAGGGCGACGGCCCAGATCCAGACACCCACTGTCAGCACCCCAAGCACCCAGATGCCCACTCCGACCAGCATGAGCAGAAGTTTGGATCGCTGCGGCGGTGCGACCAGCCAGGGATGCACCCGGCGGAACACCACCTCCAGCACCAGCGACGCCACCGCCATGACCAGCACGTTCACCAGCAAAAGCGCAGAACCGACCATGATCTGTAGAAGCATTGCAACCCTTCTGGACTAAGCCGGCCCCAGACCTTATCTGAACCCGATCATGGTGGAAAAATCAGATCCCAACTCCAAGCTTATCGCGGAAAACCGGCGGGCGCGCTTCGATTATCACATCGAAAGCGACCTCGAGGCCGGGATCATGCTGCTTGGGTCCGAGGTGAAAAGCCTGCGCCAGGGCGGGTCGAACATTGCGGAAAGCTATGCCTCGGTCGAAGGGGGCGAGCTCTGGCTGATCAACGGCTACATCGCGCCCTACCTCCCGGCCAAGACCTGGGGGCATGAGGAACGCCGCCGCCGCAAGCTTCTAGTGTCGCGCAAGGAGCTGGGCCGGTTGTGGAACGCGGTCGGGCGCGAGGGCATGACGATCGTGCCCTTGAAGATGTACTTCAACGACAAGGGCGTCGTGAAGCTGAAGCTGGGCGTGGCCAAGGGCAAGAAGCAGTCCGACAAGCGCGAAACCAGCGCCAAGCGGGACTGGGACCGGCAGAAGGCCCGGATCATGAAGCAGAACCACCAGGGCTGACGGCCTTGCTGCGTCACGCATGAGCCGCTCCTCGTTCGACTTCGTCTCCTCATCGCAGGACCTGCGAGGAGTGACGAAGTCTCGACGCGCGATCCCGGCGCGAAGGCCCGAAGTTTGCTTGCGCGCGGCGGCATCCCGCAGCTATATCCCGCTAACCCCGCCGGGAGTGCCCAAATGACCCCTTCGCCGCAGGATGACCCGAAGACGCTGGTCTCGACCGACTGGCTGGCCAGGCATCTGCGCGATCCGGACCTTCGGGTGCTGGACGCCAGCTGGTACCTTCCCGCCGCCGGGCGCGACGCAAAGGCGGAATATGCCGCCGCGCACATCCCGGGCGCGCGCTTCTTCGACATTGACGAGATTTCCGACCAACGCTCCGACCTGCCGCACATGGCCCCGCCGCCGGAGAAGTTCATCAGCCGGATGCGCGCGATGGGCGTGGGCGACGGGCATCAGGTGGTGGTCTACGACGGCACGGGCCTGTTCAGCGCGGCGCGGGTCTGGTGGACCTTCCGGCTGATGGGCAAGACCGATGTGGCCGTGCTGGACGGCGGCCTTCCGAAATGGCGTGCCGAAGGCCGCGAGATCGAGGACATGCCCCCCATCGTGCGTGACAGGCACATCACCGTCAGCCGCCAGAACCAGTTGGTGAAGGACGTGACGCAAGTGGCCCATGCCGCAAAGCTGGGCGAGGCCGAGGTGCTGGACGCCCGCGCTGCCGCCCGGTTCCGGGGCGAAGCGCCGGAACCCCGGCCCGGCCTGCGCTCGGGCCACATTCCCGGGTCGAAGAACATCCCTTTCGCCGAAGTGCTGAACGCGGATGGCACGATGAAGCCGCCCGCCGCGCTGCGGGCCGTGTTCGAAGCCGCCGGGGTGGACCTGTCCAAGCCCGCGATCACCAGCTGCGGCTCTGGCGTGACGGCGGCGGTCCTCAGCCTTGCGCTCGAACGGATCGGCCACCGCAACCACGCGCTTTATGATGGCAGCTGGGCTGAATGGGGCATGTATGACGACCTGCGGGTCGTAACCGGGCCCTAGGCCAACGCCGCCACGCTGATCTTCTGCCGCCCCCCCAGACACGCCGGGAAAGAAAAGGGCGCGACGTTCCGATGCCACGTTCCCTGACCAGAGGCCCCGATGCTTGAGACCCTGAACCCGCAGCCACAAGACAAGATCCTGCAACTGATCGCGATGTATCGCGACGATCCCCGCACCACCAAGATCGACCTTGGCGTCGGCGTCTACAAGGACGCCACCGGCCTGACGCCGGTGATGCGCGCGGTGAAGGCGGCGGAGAAGAAGCTGTGGGAGGTGGAGACGACCAAGACCTACACCGGTCTGGCCGGTGAGCCTGCCTATAACGCGGCGCTGGTCAGGATGATCCTCGGCGACGGTTTCGCTGACCGTGCCGCAAGCGTCGCCACGCCCGGCGGCACCGGGGCGATCCGGCAGGCGCTGGAATTGATCCGCATGGCGAACCCGTCGGCCAAGGTCTGGCTTTCGGCGCCGACCTGGCCGAACCATCCGTCAATCATCAAGTATCTCGGCATGCCGATGGCCGAGTATCGGTACTTCGACGTCGCCACCTCGGGCATCGACTTTGCCGGTCTCTTGGCTGACCTGGAAGGCCTGTCCGCTGGCGATGCCGTCCTGCTGCATGGCTGCTGCCACAACCCGACGGGCGCAAACCTGGATGCGGGCCAGTGGGCCCAGGTGATTGCGCTTTTGCAGCGCAAGGGGGCCGTGCCCTTCGTCGATCTCGCCTATCAGGGCTTCGGTGACGGTCTGGACGCTGATGCCGAGGCGACCCGCAAGATCGCTGCCGCTTTCCCCGAGGTGCTGATCGCCGCCTCGTGCAGCAAGAATTTCGGCATCTACCGCGAACGGACGGGCATCCTGATCGCCCTCACCGCGCCCGACCGCAAGGCCGTGGTCCAGGGCAACCTCAACTTCCTGAACCGGCAGAACTACAGCTTTCCGCCCGACCACGGCGCGCGGGTGGTGACGATGATCCTTGAAGATGCTACCCTGACCGCCGACTGGCAGGCCGAACTGGAGGAGGTCCGCCAGAACATGCTGACCCTGCGGCAGGCCCTCGCCGATGAGCTTCGCCGCGCCACCAACTCCGACCGTTTCGATTTCGTCGCCCATCACCGTGGAATGTTCAGTCGGCTGAGCCTGACCGAGGCGCAGGTGGGCCGCCTGCGTGATCAGCACGGGATCTACATGGTCGGTGACAGCCGGATCAACATTGCCGGCCTGAACGCGCAGACCGTGCCGATCCTGGCGGCGGCGATTGCGGGGATCCTCTGAGGACAGCACCATGATGGACGGACACGCGCGACTGGCGATCGAGACGTTCGGCAATCGCGATGACCCCGCGCTGGTTCTGGTCATGGGAGCCACGGCCAGCCGGGGGTGGTGGCCCGATGCGCTGTGCCACGGCTTGGCGGCGCGCGGCTTGCATGTGATCCGCTACGACAATCGCGACACGGGTCAGTCCTTGACCGGCCCACCCGGGGCGGCTGATTACACGGTCGAGGATCTTGCCGATGACCTGATCTCTGTGCTGGACAGTCTTGGTCTTTCAGACGCCCATGTCATGGGAATGTCACTTGGGGGCTACATCGCCCAGATGGCCGCCCTGAGGGCACCGGGTCGGGTGCGGTCTCTGGTGCTCTACGCGTCGGAACCCCTTGGCTGGACCGGGCCGGAGTTGCCCGGCATCGCCGACGGTTTCATGGAGCTTTTTGCCGGCTTCACCGATCTTGACTGGTCCGATGTCGACGCTGTTGTCGCGTTCCAGCTGCCGCAGTTGCGGTTCTGTGCCGGTCCGGCTTTCCCTTTCGATGCCGCTGCAAGCGAGATCTTGCTGCGCGCGGAACATGCCAGGGCGATCAATCCAGCCTCGGCGTTCAACCATGGCGCGCTGCAAACGGTGCAGGATTGGTCAGGCGCCGTGGGTCGACTGGAGTTGCCGGTGCTGGTGATCCACGGCACCGCCGATCCCATCCTGCCGATCGAGAAAGGTCGCGCCATGGCCTCGGCCATTCCGGGTGCGCGGTTGCTGGAACTGCCGGGCGTGGGCCACGAAATCCCCGGGGGTCTTGTGCCAAGGCTGGTGGACGAGGTTGCAGGCTTCCTTGACGGCCTTCCGGCGTGACCGGCTGATCTACCGGGACGCCCGCCAGACGGCCAGCAGCCCCGCGACCGCAATCGCGCCCATTCCGGCAAAGCCAAGGCCATCGGGGATCTGGGCAAAGACCATCCAGCCCAGCACTGTTGCAAAGGCGATGTGCAGGTAGTTCACCGGGGCCAGCGTTGCGGCGGGTGCCTCACGGTAAGCGCTGGTGAACATCAGGTGCCCCCCGGTGGCAAGCGCCCCGAGTGCCACCATCAACCCGGCATCCCCCGCCCCCGGCATCGGTCCCGGCCCCAGCACCAACAGCAGGGCACCGAAGACGACTACACCCGCCAAGGCCGTGTGAAACATCAGCGCCATCGTGGTTTCGGTCTTTGCCAGCACCCGCGTCAGCAGGTGATACGCCGTCGCAAGAGAGGCGTTCACCAGCGTCAACACCACGCCCAAGGGGTCGAGTCCGCTGCCCGGCCGGGCGACGAGCAGCACCCCGGCAAAGCCAAGGCCTGCACCGATCCAACCCCAGACATTGACCCGTTCGCCCAGCACAGGGCCGGATGCAAGCATGACCAGAACCGGCGTGATGTAGATGATCGCCACCGTCTCGGCCACCGGCATCACCCGAAGCGCCAGCAGCATGGAGATGGACGCGACCGCAAGACACACCCCCCGCAGCACCACAAGCATCGTCCGCTGCGTGCGCCACAGGGCCGAGCGGTGCCGCGGCCACATCACCGCCGCCACGATGGCCAGGTTGACCGAATAGCGCGCAGCCAGGATCAGCGTCACGGCATGGGCGAGCGCAAGATGCTTGCCCACCGTGTCGGCCATCGCGAAAAGCAAGGTCGCCCCTGCCACCAGTCCCACGCCGCGCAACGGCCTGCCTGCCCGGTCCATCCTTGCCCCTCATCTGCCAAGAAAGCCTATCCGGCGACGAAACCCGCCGAAACCTCAAAGGTTGCGGAGCCCGTGGTCTTCCGGGAGGGTCGACAAAACACGAACGGTCCGCAGGGGGAGGACCTGCGGACCGCTGCCGTTTTGCCAGAAGGGGGAGGAGGTCCTTCGGGCAGAAGCCGGGGGGCAGCACACGCGGCCCCCCGGGGCATTGCTTACATGTTGTAGGCGCGCTCGCCATGCTCGGCGACATCAAGGCCTTCGCGCTCCACCTCTTCCTTCACGCGCAGACCCATGGTCAGGTCCACCAGCTTGAACAGGATGAACGACCCGATCCCCGAGAAGGCGACGGTGAAGAGGACGGCTTTCAGCTGCGCCGTGATCATGAACGCACCATCATAGGCCGCGATCTGAAGCGTGCCGGGGACCGACAGATAGTCGGGCACCCCAGCACCACCCAGCGCCGGGTTGACGAGGATGCCGGTCGCGATGGCGCCGATGATTCCGCCCAGTCCGTGGATGCCGAACACGTCAAGGCTGTCGTCCAGCTGGAACATGTTCTTGACGTAAGCCACGAAGAAGAAGCACGCCGTACCTGCAACAAGGCCAAGCACCAGTGCTCCCATCGGCCCGGCAAATCCGGCGGCGGGGGTCACTGCGACCAGACCGGTCACCACGCCCGACACCAGGCCCAGCAGCGAAGGACGCCCCTTCAGCAGCCATTCGGCGAACATCCACGAGACCCCGGCACCGGCCGTTGCAACGAAGGTGTTCACGATCGCGAGCGAGGTGATGGAGTTCGCCTCGAAGTTGGACCCGGCGTTGAAGCCGAACCAGCCGACCCAGAGGAGTGCGCCACCGATCATCGTCATCGTGAGAGAGTGGGGCGCCATCGATTCCTTGCCGTAGCCGATGCGCTTGCCCAGGATGATGCAGCCCACAAGGCCCGCGACCCCGGCGTTGATGTGGACGACCGTGCCGCCGGCAAAGTCCAGCGCACCCCAGTTCCACAGCATCCCGTTCGCAGCAAGATTTGCCGCTGCAGCTTCGGCGCCCGCAGCGTCACCGGCGGCCTCGGCAATCAGCAACAGCGTCTGCTGTTCGGCCAGGAAGTCCGGACCACCCCACCACCAGACCATATGCGCCATCGGGAAGTAGATGAAGGTTACCCAGAGGATCGAGAAAACCAGCAGGGACGAGAACTTGAACCGCTCCGCGAAGGCGCCGACGATCAGCGCAGGCGTGATCATCGCGAAGGTCATCTGGAAGGCGATGAAGGTGTATTCCGGCAGCCAGACCCCGTTGGTGAAGGTCGGGACCAGCGTTGTGGTGTCGACGCCCGCCAGGAACATCTTGGACAGGCCGCCCACATAGCTGTCCATCGAGCCGCCGTAGCTGAAGGCGAGCGAGTAGCCATAGACCACCCAGATGATGCAGACGACGGCAGAGATCGCGAAGACCTGCGTCAGCATCGACAGCATGTTCTTGGTGCGGACAAGGCCGCCGTAGAACAGCGCCAGGCCCGGTACCGTCATCAACAGCACCAGAACGGTCGCAATGCTCATCCAGGCGACGTCGCCGTTGTTGACCGTCTTTTCGTAGACATACGGCACCAGCGCCGCAGCTTCGGTGGCGACTTCTGCCGTTTCCGTCGTCGCCTCCTGCGCCCAGGCGGGCAGACTGGCAAACACAGACGCACCAAGCGCGCCCAGGCCAGAGAGTTTCATCAGATTGCTCATGTCAGTGATTTCCCCTTTTCCCCCGCGACGTCAAAGCGCGTCGTCATCGGTTTCACCGGTGCGCACCCGCACGGCGTGTTCAACGTCGAGGACGAAAACCTTTCCGTCGCCGATCTTGTCGGTCTTGGCCGTCTTCTGGATGGTGGCAACCACCTGATCCGACAGCGCATCGCTGACCACGATCTCCAGCCGGACCTTCGGCACGAAGTTCACGGCATATTCGGCGCCACGATAGATTTCGGTGTGGCCGGACTGGCTGCCGAAACCCTTGATCTCGGTCACCATCATGCCGCGCACGCCGATGGCAGTCAGCGCCTCGCGGACCTCCTCCAGCTTGAACGGCTTGATTGCTGCAATGATGAGCTTCACGTTCTTCCCCTTTCGACTTTGGCAGGCACCCTGGGGAGGGACCTTCGATCACGATCACGCAGGGCAAAGGAGGGGCAGCACAAGGCGAGATGCCGCCGATCCGGGCAGCAAAGGGGCGTTATTGCACAAAATTTGCACTTAAATTCGGCTACGCCTGAAAATTAGGCGATTGTTGAACCCGAATCGTGTTGTCCCTCCCTTCGCATTTCCTTGAAAGCAGGATATCGTGCGATGCAATCAGGCCGGCTAACCGGTCATCGTCGGACGGGCGGGCAGCAGGCATGGCAGCAGGACCTCGGGGGCGGCGCCCTCTTTTCGCGGACAAGCGCTATGCGTCGAGCACGAGGACACCCGCCAGCGGCGGCACGTCCTCTGGCGGCCCGCGCAAGCCCGCACCGTCACGGCCGCCGCGCAGGGCCCGCACCCGCAGGCCGAGGCGCCAGCACGGCATCATCCTTGGCAGCTTTCTCTTCGTCTGGCGCGCGTTCTGGGCCGTCGCCTGGCGCGCCACCGCCATCGGCGCGCTGGTGCTGGCGGGGATCGTCTACTACTTCTACGCCCAGCTTCCCCCCGTCGCCGACCTGACCGACGGCCGCGCCCGCGGATCGGTCACCATGCTTGACCGTGACGGCGCGGTCTTTGCCTGGCGCGGCGAGACGTTCGGCCTGGTCTCGGCAGAGACAGTTGCACCCGACCTGCACGACGCTGTCATCGCGACCGAAGACAAGCGTTTCTACTGGCATTTCGGCATCTCGCCCCGCGGCATCGCCAGCGCCATCCGGATCAACCTGGCCGAGGGCCGAGGGCCGCTTGAGGGCAACGGCGGCTCGACCATCACCCAGCAGGTCGCCAAGCTGCTGTGCCTCGGCGTGACCTATGACGCGACGAAGTGGAAGTCCGAGGCCGACTATGAACGCGACTGCCGGCAGGGCGGCATCTGGCGCAAGCTGAACGAAGTCCCCTTCTCCATGGCGATGGAGGCGAAATACACCAAGGAAGAGATCCTCACGATCTACTTCAGCCGCGCCTACCTGGGTGCCGGCGCGCGCGGGTTCGAGGCCGCCGCCCAGCGCTATTTCGGAAAGTCCGCCAAGGACGTCACCGCGGCAGAGGCTGCCATGCTCGCCGGGCTGCTGAAGGCCCCCTCCACCTTCGCGCCCACCGCCAGCATGGACCGCGCCCGCAGCCGCGCGAACGTGGTGATCGGCCTGATGGAAGAGCAGGGCTACCTCACCGCCGCCGAGGCAGAGGAAGCCCGCACCAATCCTGCCCGCCTGTCCGAAGCGGCCAAGCAGAATTCCGGCGGCTATTTCGCCGACTGGGTGATGGAGACGACGCCGGATTACCTTGCCCGTGACACGACCGAGGATGTGATCATCGAGACCACGCTTGACCAGGACCTGCAGAAGAAATCCGAAGAGGCACTGGCCTTCATCTTCTCGGAAAAGGTCAAGGAGGGCTCCAAGGCCCAGGCGGCGATCGTGGTGATGAGCGCAGATGGCGCGGTGCGTGCCATGGTCGGGGGCCGGAACGTCCCGAACGCGGGCGATTTCAACCGGGCAACGCAGGCGCTGCGGCAGACCGGATCGACCTTCAAGCCCTTCATCTATGCCGTGGCGATGGATCTTGGCTACACCCCGCTCGACTATGTCGATGACACGCCGCTTTGCCTTTACACCGCCGGGTCGGGCGATTGGTGCCCGCAGAACTATGACCGCGAATTCAAGGGCCAGATCACCCTGACCCAAGCGCTTGCCGAAAGCCGCAACATTCCTGCGGTGCGGGTGTCAGAGGCGGTGGGACGTGATCTGGTCAAACAGGTCGCCACCGACTTCGGTCTGGCGCAGAACTTCGCGGACGGTCCGGCGCTGGCGCTCGGGGTGTCGGAATCGACGCTGATCGACATGACCGGGGCCTTTGCCGGCATCCTGAATGGCGGATCGTCGGTCACGCCTTACGGGTTGAACGCGCTGAAGCTGAAGGACGACGATGAGGAACTGTTCGGCGCAGGCGGCGGCATCGGGGAACGGGTGATCTCGGAAAATGCGGCCCATGCCCTGACCTACATGATGCATGAGGTGCTGCAATCAGGCACCGGCGGCCGCGCCCGGCTGGATGACCGTCAGGCGGCCGGCAAGACCGGCACCACCCAAAGCGCGCGCGATGCCTGGTTCGTGGGCTTCACGGCGGATTATGTGGTGGGCGTCTGGATGGGCTATGATGACAACAGCCCCCTGACCGGCGTCACAGGCGGCGGCCTGCCCGCCGAAATCTGGCATGAGGTCATGCTGCGCATCAACGAAGGCTTGCCGGCGAAGCCCCTGACAATGGAGTTCGGAAGATCGCCGCAGTTCGGCCCCTTGCCCCCAGGCGGCGGTGAGATTGCCCCCGAGGACGTGCCCTATTTCGACGATCCGAATGCGCCTGATTTCGATGGCGAATTCTACGAAGAACCGCTGCCCGAGGCTTATACCGCTCCGCTTCCGGATGGCGGAGTTCCAGTGATTGACGGCGCGCCGCCGGAGGGCTCGGTCTTGCTCGGGCCGGTCGAGAATGACCTTGCCGGGCAGATCAACGACCTGCTCGGCATCGCCGACTGACGCCGTAGCACCTCGGCAGACCGCCTCATCTCAGCGCCTGTCCGGTGCAATGAGTTCGGCCCGGAACCTGCGAAGGTTCCGGGCCGATTGGCAATGAAATTCGGGGCCGTCCTGCAGGTCAGATTGATGCCATGTCTGCAATCAGCCGGTCCAGGTCGCCACCGCGTTGGTCCAGGAGGGCACCGATTTCGGTGCGCTCGGAGGCCAGCATGTTGACGCCTTCGATGATGATGTTGAAGAACAGGCTCTTGCCCGCCTTGTCGCTGACGTGCCAGCGCACCTCGAAAGGGGCCTCACCGCTCAGGTAGGCGGTGGTGATCACCTCGAAGTAGCTTTTCACCGCGCGGGCGTCGTTCACCTCGATCCGGCCACCAACGAATTCCCGGAAGCGACGGCCGTACTTGCGGCTGATATAGCCCTGGAAGGCCTTGGTGAAGGCGGACAACTGCCCCTTGCTTGCCTGCCGCGCCGCCGGACCCAGCGCCGAACGCGCGATCGTCGGCACGTCGGCATAGCTTGCAAACAGCTTTTCGAAGTCGCGCAGCATGGCGCCTTCGCCCTTTCCGGAACTGATGATGCCGTTGATGTCGGCCACCGTCTTGTCGACGAGGGTGCGTGCCTGGTCCACGGTCAGGGCCGAAGCGCCGCGCGGCAGGGCCATGACGGCCAGCCCGGCGATCAGACCCGCGACAAAGCCACGGCGCGTCAGGAAAGGATCATTCGGCATAAGGGTCCTCATAGGGGTCGATGAAACCATCGTCGGTGGCACCTTCTGCCGTGGGTGCGACTTCCTGTCCAAGCTCGAACCGCCGGTTCTGCAGGTAGAGGAGCCGCGCCTGAGCATAGCTGTCCGCACTGTCATATAGGACCGACTCTACCGTTTCCGAGAACCTGTTGCGGTCACCAAGCCGTGAGAAGAGCTTGAGCACCGTCGCGGCCGTCGCCTCCCGCTCCGGCAAGGCCAGGCGGACGGGGTTCAGCACCAGATCCACCACCGTTCCCGTGGCATCCCGCGCGGTCGACGGCCCCGAGAACGGCAGCTCCAGATACGCCCCTTCGCCCACGCCCCAGACGTGCAGCGTTTCGCCGAAATCCGTGGGCTGGCCCGCAAGCCCGATCGCGGTCGAGGCATCGAAGATCCCCGCCACACCCATCGTCAGGTTTACCGCCAGCCGGAGCGTGTTCTGGGCGGCAAAGTCGATTCGCCCCTGCAGCAGGTTGTTCGCAATGTCCCCCGGCAGGTCCAGCGTGTCGGCAACGTTGCCCACCACCCGCTGCACCGGTTCCGGCACGACGCCATAACCTTTGGAGGCCGGCCCCAGCAGCGTCCGGTCCAACCCGCGGTTGAAGGCATGGACACTGCGGTTCGTCGGCTCGTAGGGATCGTTGATCCCGTCCGCGCCGGGCGTGCCCGCGCAAGCCGACAGCATGGCGCAAGCTGCACCCAGCGCGACCATCCGCGCGCGCCGCGCCGGATTCTGAACCGCCATCAATGAAATCTTCAGACCCACCATTCTAACGTCCCGCAACCTGCAGATGCTAACCATAGTCCCGCAGGGCGTTTTGCAAGGCATAAGTGCCGGACTTGCCGTTGACAACGCCCAAGCGTGACCCCGACGCCGCGCATGGCGGGATGACGCCCAAGGGAACCACGATGGCCCAGCCTTCCCCGAATGACCCCGCCTCCGGACTGGCCGAACTGGCCTCTGCCCGCGCCGCTTCGGCCCATGCCGTGGCCATGGCCTTCGTGTTTTCCGCCGTCGTGAACCTGTTGATGCTGTCCGCGCCGCTTTACATGCTGCAGGTCTATGACCGCGTCCTCACATCGCGCTCCACCGAAACGCTGGTCGCCCTGTCGATCTTGGCCGCGCTCCTGTTCCTCCTCATGGGCATGCTCGACCACGCCCGCAGCCGGATCATGGCCCGCGTCGGCGCTCGCCTGCAGACGGCGCTGGAGGCCCGGGTGTTGAATGCCGCCTTCCGCCGTCTTGCCCTTGCCCCGCAGGACACCGCCGCCCTGTCGGCCCAGCGCGACCTTGACGCCATCGCCCGCTTCTGGGCCTCGCCCGTCCTCCTCGCCCTGCTTGACGCGCCCTGGTCCCTGCTGTTTCTCGCTGCACTCTTCGTATTTCACCCCTGGCTCGGCTGGTTCGCCGTTGCCGGGGGCCTGGTCCTGATTGCCGTCACCCGGGTCAACCAGCGCATGACCGACCGGCCGCTGCACATCGCCACCCTCGCTACCCTCACCGCTGAGCGTGAGGGTGAGGCCCTGAAAACCGAAGCCGAGGTGATCCAGGCCCTTGGCATGGCGCCCGCCGCCTTTGCGCGCTGGCAAGCGGGCCGCACCCAGGCCACCCTGGCGGGGCTGACCGCGTCGGATGCCACGGGAGGCTGGTCCGTCCTCTCCCGCACCTTCCGGCTTTTCCTGCAGTCGGCAATGCTGGGGCTTGCCGCCTGGCTGGTCCTGAGGGGAGAGCTTTCCGCCGGCGCCATGGTTGCGGCCTCGGTCCTGATGGGCCGGGCGCTGCAACCCATCGAACAGGCGATCAGCCAATGGGCCACCGTCACCAGCGCCACCCAGGCCAAGGCGCGGCTGGTGGACCTGCTTGGCCGCACGCCCCCCATGACGCCCCGCACCCCCCTTCCCCGCCCCAGCGCGACCGTCGAGGTGCAGGGCCTTTCCGTCATCCCGCCCGGCGCGACGGCCCCCACGCTGCGCGGCGTCAGTTTCACCCTTGCGCCCGGCCAGGCGATGGGGGTCATCGGCCCCTCCGGCTCGGGCAAGTCCACGCTCGCGCGCGCCCTAGCCGGGGTGTGGGGGCCGGCAGCGGGCAGGATCCGTCTTGGCGGTGCCACGCTGGACCATTACCACCCGGACACGCTGGGCCAGTGGATCGGCTACCTGCCGCAGCGGGTGACCCTGTTCGACGGCACCGTGGCCGAGAATATCGCCCGCCTCCAGCCCGGTGCCGACCCGGCCCGGATCCTTGCCGCGGCAAATGCCGCCGCCGCGCATGACATGATCCTGCGCCTGCCAAATGGCTATGAGACCCGCCTTTCGTCCAGCGGCAACCGCCTCTCCGGTGGCCAGATCCAGCGCCTCGGCCTGGCGCGTGCGCTTTTCGGCGACCCGGTGCTGCTGATCCTCGATGAACCAAGCGCCAGCCTCGACAATGATGGTGGCGTCGCGCTGAACTTTGCCATCCGCGCGGCCAAGGCGGCCGGCGCCGCCGTCCTGCTCATGGCACACCGGCCCGCCGCATTGCAGGAATGTGACCTGCTCCTCGTCCTGAAGGACGGGGCCGTCACCGCCAGCGGCCCGCGCGATGTGGTCCTGCGCGACGCCGTCAGGAACGCGGGCGACGTGACCCGCGCGCTTGGGGCCACCGGATGAAGGCGCTGTCCATCCGGGGACCCGGGCTTCTCAGCCTCGCCGCCCTCCTCACCCTTGTCGCGGGCTTCGGCCTTTGGGCCACCCAGACCCGGCTGGCGGGCGCCATCCTTGCCCCGGGTCAGATCGCGGGCGTGGGGGATCGCCAGATCGTCCAACATCCCGAAGGCGGGGTGGTTACGGCCATTCTCGTCAGGGAGGGGGACAAGGTCAGCGCTGGTGATGTCCTGCTGCGGCTGGATGACCGCGCCCTGCAATCCGACGTGCGAATCGTCGAAGACCGCCTCTCCGAACTCGCCGCCCGCACCGCGCGCCTCGTGGCCGAACGGGACGGCGCCACGCAGCCGGATTACCCGGTCGAACTCCTCGCCCGTGCCGGCATCTCACCCCAGATCGCCGCGCAGATTGATGGGCAGACCCGCCTCTTCGCCGCCCGCCGCGCCACGCTGGACGAAGGCCGTGACCAGTTGCTGCGCCGCATCGCCCAGATTGCGGCGCAGGGCGACGGCATCGCCGCGCAGCGCGCCGCGCTGGAGACCCAGCTTGCGCTGATCGCGGAAGAAGTTGCCAGCCGGCAGTCACTCCTTGACCGGGGTCTGGTGGCGCAAACCACCGTTCTTGCCCTGCGGCGTGAGGCGGCACGGCTTGAAGGCCAGATCGGCGAGCTGGCCGCCAGCCTCGCCCGCACCCGCGACCAGAGGACCGAGGTTGAAATACAGATCAGCGCCCTCCTGACGCGCCAGCGCGAAGCCGCCGCGACCGAGCTGCGCGACATCAGCGCGACCGTGCTGGAGCTGACCGAGACCCGCCGCGCCCTGCGGGACCGGATCGCCAACCTTGCCCTGCGCGCGCCTGCCAGCGGCATTGTCCTCGGGCTGGCGGTCACGACGCCGCAGGCCGTGCTCAAGGCGGCTGAACCCGCGCTTTTCATCGTGCCGCAGGACCGGCCGCTTGTCATCACCGCCCGGATCGCGCCGCTGCAGGTTGACTCTGTGACGCTTGGCCAATCGGCGGACCTGGTGTTTTCCGCCTTCCCAGCCTTCGACACCCCACGGCTGAAGGGGCGGGTGACCCTGGTCTCGGCGGATGCCCTGACCGATCCCCAGACCGGTCTGTCCCATTACCTCGCGACGGTAGAGCTTTTGCCGGGTGAACGTGGCCGCCTCCTGGACCGCGCACTCCTGCCTGGGATGCCGGTGGACGTCTTTCTCCAGACCGGAAGCCGGACGCCACTGGCCTATCTTCTGGAACCGTTCACCGCCTATTTCACCCGTGCCCTGCGCGAAAGCTGACGGCAGCATCAGGCCGCGCCTGATCGCGGGGACGTGCTTGCCAGATCCTTAACGGCAAAGTGTCATATGTCTGTTTTCAACGGCTTGCATCATTGTCCCTGGCAGGGACAGCCCTTGCCCCGCAACGGCGCGCGGGCTACCTTCCGGCTCGATGCGAAAGGACACTCCATGCACCCGATCGAAGACCGCCTCGCCAGCCACGGCATCACCCTCCCCACCGCCCCCGCGCCTGCGGCGAATTACGTGCCCTTCGTGGTGACCGGCAACCTCGTTCACATCTCCGGCCAGATCAGCCAGAACGAATCCGGGCTGATCCTTGGGCGTCTGGGTGAGGATCTTGCCGTGGAGCAGGGCGCCGAAGCCGCCCGGCGCTGTGCGATCTCGATCCTGGCGCAGCTGAAGGCCGCCTGCGGGGGCGACTGGAACCGGCTTTCGAAGGCGGTCAAGCTGGTGGGCTTCGTGAACTCCACCCCCGACTTCACCGATCAGCCCAAGGTGATCAACGGCGCGTCCGACCTTCTCGTCGCCCTTCTCGGCGATGCCGGTCGCCACGCCCGCTCCGCCGTCTCGGCCGCATCCCTTCCCCTTGGTGTCGCGGTCGAGATCGAAGCGATCTTCGAGCTGAAATGACCCGTGTCCCGCTGCCGCACGCCTTTCTCGACCTGCCCATCGCCCACCGCGCCCTGCATGACCGTGCCGCCGGCCGGATCGAGAATGCCCCCGCCTCGATCACCGCCGCCATCACGGCAGGCTATGCGATCGAGATCGACCTGCAGCTTTCCGCAGACGGCATTCCGATGGTCTTCCATGACGAGGACCTCGACCGCCTGACCGCCGAAACTGGCCCGCTCAACGCCCGCAGTGCCGCCGACCTGTCCCAGATCCGGCTGAAGGATGGCACCGACACGATCCCGACCCTCGCCGAAGTCCTGGCCCTTGTCGCCGGCCGCGTCCCCCTGCTGATCGAGATCAAGGACCAGTCCCTCACGATGGGCGCCACCGATGGCCGGCTTGAGGCTGCCACGACAGAGGCGCTGCTGGGCTACGACGGCCCGGTCGCCGTGATGTCGTTCAACCCGGCCTCCGTTCACCACATGGCCCGCCTCGCGCCGGGGATTGCCCGGGGCATCACCACTTCGGCCTTTGATCCGCAGGACTGGGCCCCGCTTCCGCCCGAGGTCTGCGCCCGCCTGCGGGAGATCCCGGATTACGAGGCGACCGGTGCCAGTTTCGTCAGCCACGAGGCCAGAGACCTGTCCCGCCCCCGGCTGGCCGAGTTGAAGGCCATGGGGGCCACCATCCTGTGCTGGACCATACGCTCGCCGGAAGATGAGGCCACCTCCCGACATACCGCCGACAATGTGACCTTCGAAGGCTACCGCGCCGCCTTTCCGGCTTGACGCAGGCGCATCCAAAGCCAGTTGCTCTTTTTCCAAATACTCTGCGGGGGTGCGGGGGTGCAAAACCCCCGCGCTACGCCCGCCACGGGGACCAGCAATGGCAGACCTGACGCTGAACGAAGCCCTTGCCGAGATTCCGGCCGCCGAATGGGATGCGGTTGCCGCCCCCGAACAGGCGACGGGGCGGCCGCTTGACCCCTTCACCACCCACCGCTTCCTGATGGCGCTGGAAGGGTCCGGTTCCACCGGCACGGGCACAGGATGGCAGGCCCGCCCCTTGACGGTGCGCGACGGTGGACGCCTGGTCGCCGCGATGCCGCTTTACGTCAAGACCCACAGCCAGGGCGAATACATCTT
>JANPJZ010000216.1:0-30993 GCA_031425795.1 Rhodobacter sp.
GAGGATCGAACTCCCGACCTCTTGAATGCCATTCAAGCGCTCTCCCATCTGAGCTATGACCCCACCGGAGGCGACAAGGTCTTGACGACCTTGCGGCGGTGTTTATGGGACCGGACTTTGGCGCGCAAGGGAAAAATTCCCATGCGCCAACCGGCAATACCTTATGGTTCTTCTTCGTTCGCGGCGACGTCTGCCAGATCATCAAGCGACACGTTATCGTCGCCATCTTCTTCGAGCAGTTCGTCATCCAGCTGGGTGTCGTCGGCAACGCCGGGCACCAGCAGATCATCTTCTTCGGCGTCCAGATCGTCGACCAGAACCTCGTCGTCCTTTTCGGGAACCACGCGTGCAATGACGGCGGCTGCCATCTTGCGACGGGCCGATTCGATGTCCACGACTTCACCCGTGTAAGGGCTGACGACGGGCGACTTGTTCAAGTCGTAAAAGCGCTTTCCGGTGGTGGGGCAAATGCGCTTGGTGCCCCATTCTGCCTTGGGCATCATGTTCCCTTGGGTTTTGGATGAACCAGTGAACCGGTCGCTTGCCACAGGTGCCGCCTCGTGTCAAAGGCTTTTGCGCCATGCCAACCCTGACCGGATCACCCCCCATTGACGTGACCCTGCGCCGGTCTGCCCGGACGCGGCGGTTTTCCCTGCGGGTGTCGCGGCTGGATGGCCGGGTGACGCTGTCGATGCCCTTGCGCGCAAGGGAAAGCGAAGCAATGTCTTTTCTGAAGGCGCAGGAAGACTGGCTGCGCCAGACGCTAGTAGAGATGTCAGCCAGCGTGCCGCAAAGCGTGACTTTGGGCGCGCGGTTGCCGGTCGAAGGACAGCGCTTTACCTTGGCGCAAGGGTCGGGCCGGTCGATCCGCGTCGAGGGCGACCAGATTCTGGTGCCCGGCGATCCGGCGCAGGCAGGCGCGCGGGTCGGGGCGTGGCTGAAGGTGCTGGCGCGTGACCGGCTGGCGGCGGCCTCCACCCATTATGCCGGTCTGGTCAATCGCCCCTACAGCCGACTGACCTTGCGCGACACGCGGTCCCGCTGGGGGTCGTGCAGCCACGACAAGGCGCTGATGTACAATTGGCGGCTGATCATGGCGCCCCCTTCGGTGCTGACCTATGTCGCGGCGCATGAGGTCGCGCATCTGGTCGAGATGAACCATTCTGCGGACTTCTGGGCCGTGGTGGCGCGCATCTACCCGGATTACGCGGCGGAGCGGGCCTGGCTGCACCGCGAGGGTCAGGCTTTGCACCGACATCGCTTCGGGGATTGACCGGCGCGCCGACACCGTGCTTGCTTTGACGATGGTTACGCCCGTCCGCCCCTCGGATCTGACCGCCAACGCGCATGAACGCGTCTACCGCAGCCTGCGCCAGCAGGTCATGCATGGAGAGCTGGCCCCCGGCCATTCGCTGACGCTGCGCGGTATCGGCAAGCAGTTCGGGGTGTCGATGACGCCTGCACGCGAAGCGGTTCGGCGGCTGGTCGCCGAGGGCGCGTTCACCTTGTCAACGTCGGGCCGCGTGTCAACGCCGGAGCTTTCTCCCGAGCGGATCGAGGAACTGGCCGCGATCCGTGCCCTGTTGGAGCCTGAGATGGCCGCCCGGGCCCTGCCCCGGGCGCATTTCGCCCTGATCGAGCGGCTGACCTTGATCAACGGTCTGAACGCCGAGGCGGTCGCGCGCCATGATGCCATTGCCTATGTCCGCACCAACCTGGAATTTCACCGCACGCTTTATCTGCGCGCGCAAACGCCTGCGATGCTGGCCATGTGCGAAACGGTCTGGCTGCAACTGGGGCCGACGATGCGCGCGGTCTATCAGCGCCTGCGCCGCAACGAGCCGCCACACCATCACCGCATCATCCTTGCCGCGTTGAAGGCCGGGGATGAGCCGGGCCTGCGGCTTGCGGTGCGCACGGATGTGACGCAAGGCCTGCGACATCTGGCAGGATAGTTCGGGACGGGCTAGGACGGGTCCACTGGCAGCATCGGAGCGTCAATGCGCAAGGTCTTCATCACCGGAACGGCCGGATTCATCGGCTATCATCTGGCCGCGCTGCTGCTGCGCGAGGGGTTCGCCGTCCACGGCTATGACGGCATGACGGATTACTATGATGTCACGCTCAAGGAACGCCGTCACGCAATGCTGCTGCAAAACCAGGGGTTTGGCTGCACCATCGGGCGCCTGGAGGATATGGACCGGCTGGCCCGCGCCGCGACGGACTTTGCGCCCGATGTGATCGTGCATCTGGCCGCACAGGCGGGCGTCCGGTATTCCCTCGAAAGCCCCCGCTCCTATGTCGACAGCAACATCGTCGGCACCTTCAACGTGATGGAAGTGGCGCGGGAGTTGAAGGTCGACCACCTGCTGCTGGCCTCCACCTCGTCTGTCTACGGCGCGAATGACAGCCTGCCTTTCGTCGAGACCGACAAGGCCGACATGCCCTTGACGATCTATGCCGCGACGAAAAAGGCGACCGAGGCGATGGCGCATTCCTATGCCCATCTGTGGGGTCTGCCGACCACGATGTTCCGGTTCTTTACCGTCTATGGCCCTTGGGGGCGGCCCGACATGGCGCTTTTCAGTTTTGTCGAGGCGATGCGCGAGGGGCGACCCATCAACGTCTACAACCACGGCGACATGTTCCGCGACTTCACCTATATCGACGATCTGGTGCGGGGTATCCGCCTTTTGATGGATGCGGTGCCACTGCGGCCGGCCTCGCCAGACGACGTCGAGGCCGGCGACAGCCTCAGCCCCGTGGCACCCTACCGCGTGGTCAATATCGGCAATGGCACCAAAGTACGGCTGATGGCGTTCATCGAGGCCATTGAGACAAGCCTCGGCGTCAAGGCCATCTGCAATTTCATGGACATGCAACCGGGCGACGTGCCCGCGACCTGGGCCGACAACGCGTTGCTGCAGCGCCTGACCGGGTTTCAGCCGCAAACGGATGTGGCGACCGGCGTGGCGCGATTTGTCGACTGGTACCGCGACTACCGGGGTTTGTGAGGCTCTGCGTCGCGTGCGGCGTCGAGCAGCTTGCGCAGGCGTTCCAGCGCCGGCAACAGCGCCGCAATCTCGGCTTGCGGGATGGCCCGGGCAATCGGGGCGATGTCTTCTGACAAGCTCGCGATGGCCTTGTCGCGAAAGGCGCGCCCTTCGTCGGTGATCCACACCTGCTTGGACCTCCCGTCCCCGGGATTGGCCTCCAGCCGGACCAGGCCGGCGCGTTCCAGCACGGCAAGCGAATGGGTCATCGACGTCTTGGGCACCTGAAAAGCACGCGCCAAGGCCAGCGGGGTCTGGCCGTCCCTGACGCGGATCAGGTGATTCAGGACCGTGAACTGCGCCAGCACGAAGCCTGCCGGCAAGCGCGCCTCGAACCGGTTGCGCGCCAGTTGTTCGATGATCCCCACCTCGTTGAACAGGCGAAACCAGATTTCGGTCGTCGGATCAGGCATTCCTCAGGCGTGTCTCCAATGGCCAGCGCGGGCTGGGGCCGGTGGTCGGCCCATGGCCGATCCGCGCCAACATCTGGACAGATCCACCCTGCGGCGCAAGCTTGGCATGCACCTGGGCGTAAAGTTCAGCCATCTCGGGAAACTCCTGCAAGGACTGGCTCAGGGGTTGAAAGCCCAGTTCCAGCGCGGTGCAGGCAAAGTTGATGCGCAACCAGTCCGCCCCGGCAGCAAGCTGGTCGGGACGCGCATTTCCCGGCGTCACCAGCCAAAGATGCCCCATTGCCGTATCGGTATTGGCAAAGACCGCATCCAGCCCCGACCGGTAGGCCATGCTGGTCGGGTCGAAGGCGGCCTCGCGACTGAACTGGCCGGTCAGGTGCAGCGCCTCGAACAGCGGGCCGGTAAAGTCGATGCCGTCGGGATTTGCATCGACCTCGGCACGCCCGATGCGAAAAAGATCGACGCTTTCCTGAAAAGTGCGCGGTGTCTCGATTTCGATCCTCAGCGCCTCACGCGTCAAGGCGCGCCAGTCGTCAACCTCTTTCGGGGCGACGGTCCCTCCGAACGCGCTTGCCGGGCCGGCCAGCGCTGCGATCCGTGCGACCGTATCGGCGGCCAAGGGACGGGTCGTATCAAAGGGCTCTTTCAGGCTGCGCCGCGCCAGCACATGCGCAAAGAGCGGATCCCGCGGCACATCCGGATCGGCGGCAAAGACCGCGCTGGCGATGGGGCGCGCGTCCAGTCTTTTGTCGGGAACGCCCTGGGGAAAGGGTGTGATGGTCACGCGGTGACCCGCCTCGGCGGCAGCCATGCGCATCAGTTCCAGAAAACATCCCAGCCCGATGGTGATCTGGCGATCAAAGGGGTCCGTTTCCGGCAGGCGGCGGTCGGGGTCGCAATACAGCGTCACGGTCCCGGGCGTTCCGAGGTCCGCGATCCAGGGTTGGCGGTTATGCGGGTTCGGGGCCAGCAGCGCATAAGACAAAGCGCGCATGCGCGGCTCGTCGTATTGACCGGCGGCATCCCACGGCAGGGTTGCCGTTTTCGGGTTGCGGGTGATGGCGAGGCCAAAGCCGGTCGTCGCGGCAAGGATGACACCACCGCCAATCAGGGCCAAGGTCTTGCGTCGGGAAAGGGACATGGCATCCTCCGTTGTGATACGATATCGCACTATATAGTACGATGTCGTATCAAAATCAATCCCCTGTCCTTCCACCTTTGCATTTGCAGTGACGGCCGCGAATTGGTAACAAAGCTTGACCAATAGCCGGGGTTTCCATGCCGCCTGTCATCGCCTCCATCGACGACCTGAAACAGCTCTACAAGCGCCGCACGCCGCGGATGTTTTACGACTATTGCGAAAGCGGCAGCTACACCGAGCAGACCTTTCGCGACAATTCCGACGATTTCGCCCAGATCAGGCTGCGCCAGAGGGTGGCGCGCGACCTGTCGGGCCGGGTGCTGTCGTCCACGATGATCGGCCAGCCGGTCACGATGCCGGTGGCCCTGGCACCTGTCGGTTCAACCGGGATGCAATCCCCCGACGGCGAGATCAAGGCAGCGCGGGCTGCGGCAAAGTTCGGCGTGCCCTACACCCTGTCGACGATGTCCATCTGCTCGATCGAGGACGTGGCCGCCGCCAGCCCGACCCCCTTCTGGTTCCAGCTTTACGTCATGCGCGACGAGGATTTCGTCGACGCCATCATCGAACGCGCGCGGGCGGCGAAATGCTCGGCGCTGGTGCTGACTCTGGACCTGCAGATCCTGGGCCAACGCCACAGGGACGTGCGGAACGGTCTGTCCAGCCCGCCCAAGCTGACCGTGCCGAACCTGATCAACATCGCAACCAAGCCCGCTTGGGCGATGGGGATGCTGGGCACCCCGCGGCGCCAGTTCCGCAACATCGTGGGCCATGTGAAGAACGTGGAGAAACTGTCGGACCTGACGGCCTGGGCCAACGAACAGTTCGACCCGAAACTCGACTGGTCCAAGGTGACGCGCATCCGTGACCAGTGGGGCGGAAAGTTCATCCTCAAGGGCATTCTCGATCCTGACGACGCGCGTATGGCCGCCGATGCCGGGGCCGATGCGATCATCGTGTCGAACCATGGCGGGCGGCAACTGGATGGCGCGCTGTCCTCGATCCGGATGTTGCCCCAGATCGTGCGGGCGGTGGGCGACCGGACCGAAGTCTGGGTGGACGGCGGCATTCGGACGGGCATGGATATCCTGAAGGCCAAGGCGATGGGTGCCCATGCGACGATGATCGGGCGCAGCTATATCTATGGGTTGGGTGCGATGGGCGAAGCGGGCGTCACCAAGGCGCTGGAGCTTTTGCAAAAGGAACTCGACATCACCATGGCGCTGTGCGGCGAACGTGACGTGGCCAATGTCGGGCGCCACAACCTGCTGGTGCCCGAGGATTTCGAAGGGCGCTGGGCCAGCAACTAGCGCCGCAGCAGGACCCGCGCCAGCACCGGCACCACCAGCAGCATGCCTGCAGCGAATACGAATGCCATGCGCAACCCGAACGCGCACGCGATGAAACCAAGGATGGGCGGGCCGAAGAAATAGCCGAAATAGCCCAGCAGGGTTGCCCTTGCGACAGCCCGCGCCCGCGCGCCGGGGGCCGACAGCGTCCCGACCAACGAGAACGCCGTCGGCGCGATCAGGGCAGAGCCGACCCCCATCACGATGAACCCCACATAGGCCATGGCCGGGCTGATCGCCGCCGCCGCGACCAGGGCTCCGCAGGCCGAGACGACCGCTCCTCCCGCCAGCAAGATGCCGGGCCGCACGCGGTGCGCCAACCCCTGCCCGATCAGGCGTGCGATCCCCATCGTGACCGCCATCGCGGCGGGCCCCAGTGAGCCCAGCACCGGCGATCCGCCAAGCGTCTTTTCGATGTGCAGGGCGGACCAGTTTTCCGCCGCGTTCTCGGTCAGAAAGGCGATCAACACGATGCCGCCGCCGATCACGGGCACCCAGCCAAGTGCCGCCAGCGCCTTGTCCTTGGGTGCGCGCAACCCGTGGATGGTGCCGTCCTTTTCCAGCGTCATCAGGGCAATGACCAGCGTCACGCCCGCCATGGTCGTGGTCACGTCCCCCGGGGGCCAGCCCTGCTGGCGCAGGATGCCCGTCATCACGGCGCCGCCGGCATAGCCGAACGAATAGGCGGCATGGCACAGGTTCATCAGCGGCAGGCCGCGCGCATGCTCCATCGTCGTGACGCGGGCGTTCATCAGGACATCGGTCAGGCCGGTCGCCGCACCGCAGGCCATCAGCGCGAACGGGAAAAGCCACACGGACGACGCCTGCCCCGGCAGCATGATCGCCAGCGCCATCAGAACGGCGGCAACGGTCAACGCCCCCCGCCCCATCGCCGCCCCCAGCCGAGGGGCCGCCAGCATCGCCAACACGCCCGCAATCGGGGCCATGAACATCAGGCGCCCCAACTCCCCCTCGTCCACGTCCAGCATCGTCTTGAGGTCGGGCAATACCGCCGCGAATGTGCCCCAGACCACGCCCATTGCGGCAAAGGCCGCCAGCGCGGGCCGGGCAAGGACAAGGGTGGACCAGGCGCGCATGATGTCTCCGAAGTGCAGGCCCCGCTAGCTAGACTGCGGAGAACGCGGCAGCAAGGCGACACCTCGGCCAATCGGGGCCCATATAACTTCATGCTTTCCATCACGCCGATTCCCCGCTATAGGCCCACGGTCGCGTCGCACACCCTTGGAGGGCGGCGGATTTATCAGGAGAACACCATGGCACGCGAGATCGCAGATCTTAACGCCGAGGTACGGACGGGGACAGGCAAGGGGGCCGCCCGTCAAGCCCGTCGCGATGGGCTCGTACCCGGCATCATCTACGGCGACGGGGTCCCCCCGCAGCCGATCAACCTTCAGTACAACTACCTGCTGAAGCGGCTCAAGGCGGGCCGGTTCCTGTCCACGCTTTGGAACCTCAAGGTCGAAGGCCAGCCCGACACCCATGTCATCTGCCGCGCCGTGCAGCGTGATGTGGTCAAGGACCAGCCGACGCATGTCGACTTCATGCGGATCCACGACGAAAGCCGGATCAGCCTGTTCATCCACGTCGATTTTATCAACCACGAGGCAAGCCCAGGCCTGAAGCGGGGCGGGACACTGACCGTCGTGCGCGCCGAGGTGGAGCTTGAGGTGATGGCGGGTGACATTCCCGATCACGTGACGGTCGACCTGACCGGCACGCAGATCGGCGACGTGATCCACATCAACGATATTGCGCTGCCGGAAGGCGCGCGCCCCACGATCTCGCGGAACTTTGTGGTTGCCAACGTGGCTGCCCCTGCCGGTCTGGCCTCGGCCGAGGCCGAAGCGGACGCCGCCGAGGCCTGATACGTGTGGTCCAACAGATGTGACAACGGGGGGCCATGCCCCCCGTTTTCGTTTGCGCGGGTGGCGCTTGGTTGCCCCTGTCACGAGGCGCATTTATGCTGGCCTGCGATGGATCAGGATTTCGGGCAATGAAGCTATTTGTGGGGCTCGGCAATCCCGGGACCAAATATGCGGGCAACCGGCACAATATCGGCTTCATGGCGGTCGACCGCATTGCCGCCGATCATGGCTTCTCGCCCTGGCGGCGCGCGCATCAGGGCCAGGTCGCCGAGGGAAGGCTGGGTGCGGACAAGGTGCTGTTGCTCAAGCCCGAGACCTTCATGAACCTGTCGGGCCAGTCGGTTCGCGCGGCGATGGATTTCTACAAGTTGACGGCGGCTGACATCACCGTCTTTCATGACGAGTTGGACCTTGCTCCGGGCAAGATACGGGTCAAGGCCGAGGGTGGCCATGCCGGGCATAACGGGTTGCGGTCCATGCACCAGCACCTGGGCACCGATGCCTATGCGCGGGTCCGCCTGGGGATCGGCCATCCCGGCCACAAGGACGCGGTCGCAGGCTATGTGCTGCACGACTTTGCCAAGGACGATCAGGACTGGCTTGACGATCTGATGCGCGGCATCTCTGAGGGGGCGGCGGCACTGGCGGATGGCGACAGCGCCCGTTTCCTCAACGCGGTTGCCTTGCGCGTGGCCCCGCCGCGATCCGCACGGGGGGACATGCGTCCCAAGGCCGACAAAACCCCCGTTGCGCCGATACCGGATGTTACGGCTGCCGCACCTGATGACACGCGCACAGCGATGCAGCGACTGCTGGACAGGTTTCGGTGACGCGGGTCCTTGTGACGGCATGCGGCGCAGGTTGGCACAGCCGCGTCGGCACCTAGTCGCGGTCCGCCGTCCCGCCGCGGGAGATCAGTCCACCCAACGCCCGCGACACGACTGCCGTTACCTTCGGCTTTTCCGCCACCACGAACGGCAGCGGTCGGCACACTTCCATCGCGGCGATCCCCACCCGCGCGGTCAGGCCTGCATTGACCACGCCTTCGCCAAACCGCCGGGACAGTTTCGACAAGACACCGCCGCCTGCGACCGAACCCAGAAGATCATCGGTCAGCGCAAGGGCACCGGCGCCGAGCACCGCACCAAAGACCCTGCGCATCAGGCGCCAGGTCCCCAGCGTGCCGGCCCGACCGCCATAGATCTCCGACAGGCGGCGGGCCATCCGCAGGTTGGCATAAAGGGCTGTGGCGACGTCAGCCAGCGCCAGCGGCACCATCGCGGTGACAAGTCCGACCTGTCGGGCGGCCGCCTCCACCTCGATCAGCGCCGCGCGGTCGAGGGGCGCCAGAAGTTCGCGTTCGCACGAGGCCAAAAGCGCGTCGGCGTCGAACATCTCGGGGCGCTGTTCGGCCAGACGTGCGCGGCCCCAGGCCACCTCGGGGCGGTTGGCATAGAGCGAGACCAGCGCATCAGCCACCTTGCGCGCCGCAGGCAGATCGGCGGTGACCCGCGCGACATCCGCCTCGGCGCGAAGGGTATCGAGACGGCGCAGGCGGGAATAGCTTGCCGCCTCGCGCAGGGCCATCACCGCCAGGATCGCCAGCGCCAGACCCGTCAGCACAAATGCCACCCAGCCCAGCACAGTGTTCTGGCTGAACAGGCCCGTGACGTAATCATAGATCGCCGTCGAGACGATCAGCGCAAAGAGGCTGCCGAATACCCAGCGCGCAAACCGCGTCCAGGGCGAGGCGCGTGCGGTCACCAGACGTGCTGCGGTCTGCATGGCGCGACCGGTCGGCACCTCGTCGGGGACATGCGCGGCAAGGCCCGGATCGGCATGGTCCTCGTCGTCCCATTCCACCAACACGGGGCGGGGCGGACGCTTGATCTCGTCAGTCATCGTGACCCTTTCGCCGGGCTCATAGCCGGTCCCCGATCAGGAACTCGGCAGCGCGGTCGAGCCTTATATGGGGTGGCCCTTCGCCTGGCCGAAGGCGCAGCCGCGCGGGGGCAAAGTCCATCACCGTGTAATCGGCATCGAGCCACTTTTCCGCGCCGTCCCGGGCTGCGGCCAGAATCCGCGCCGGGTCTTCGGGCAACTCGCCGGGGAAAAGCGCCACCTGCTTGCCCGTCGACAACAGCCGCCCCCGCACCGCAGGCAGTGCAACACCGTCGCGCAAGATGTCCTCTTCGACCGTGGTGCGCAGTGCGGCCATCGACATCGCCATGGTGCGCGCGCCGGAAAAATCCGCGCGCGAAATCGCCTCGCGCAGCAGGCCCTGCATCAGCGCGGTCAGGCGCGGATGCTGGGTATGGTGCAGATGGTCGGCCTTGGTTGCCGCAAACAGGATCCGCTCCACCCGGTGCGTGCCAAGAATGCGCGACAGCCAGCCATTTGCCCCCGGGCGGAACGCGGCCAGAATATCGGCCATTGCGGCGCGCGTTTCTTCCACCGCTTGCGGGCCACGATGGATCGCGCCCAAAACATCCACCAGCACGATCTGGCGGTCTATCTTGGCGAAATGATTGCGAAAGAACGGGTCGATCACCTGTCGCTTGTAGCCATCATAGCGACGCTGCATTTCGCGCCACAGACTGCCACGCCCGGTGGTCGCGGGCGTCGGCAAAGGGGCAAAGCACAGAACCGGCGACCCGGCCAGGTCCCCAGGCAACAGGAATCGCCCCGGCGCACCGTCGGAGTATCCCGCGTCCCGCGCGGCGGCCAGATAGGCGGTGTAGCTGTCCGCAAGGGCCCGCGCGCGCGCCTCGTCATGGCGAAGCGATCCGTCCTCGGCGCGGGCGCTGGACAGGAACCCCGCCGCTTCGGGCCGTTTGGCGATCCGCGACAGCACCCGTTCGGACCATTGCCCGTAGTCGAGCGCCATCAACCCCAGATCCAAAAGCCATTCTCCGGGATAATCGACGATGTCGACATGCACCATATGCGGACCGGAAAACGCCGCAAACAAGCCCGACGGCCGCACCCTGAAGGACAGGCGCAGTTCCGAAATGCTGCGGGTCGAGGTTGGCCAGCGCGGATCGTCGCCCGTCAGGGCCGCCAGATGTCCTTCGATGTCAAACCTGGGCACCGTCATATCGGGCTGGGGTTGCAGCACCACGGCCTCGATGCGGCCTTTGGCTGCGGCTATCAGTTGCGGCATGCGGCCCCGGTCAAGCAGGTTGGCGACAAGGCTGGTAATGAAAACCGTCTTGCCGGACCGCGCCAGACCCGTGACGCCGAGGCGGATCACCGGATCAAACATCGAGGACGAGGCGGAGGCAACGGCGTTTTCCACACCCCGCGCGATGCTGTCTGTCAGGCGTCCGATCACCAATCACTGTCCCCTTTTGACGCTAACATAGGAACCATCGCGCAGCGCCGGTAGGGGGAAAGCGCAGCACACCATGGACAGACCCCGGTCAAAGCGCTAACCGACGCCCCCATGCCGCGCTATGCCCTGCTCATTGATTACCACGGTGGTCCCTTCAACGGCTGGCAACGCCAGGCGGGCGATCAGCCGTCCGTGCAGGCGCGCATCGAAGCGGCGCTGGCCGCGCTTGAGCCGGGAACGACGGTTCAGGGCGCGGGGCGCACCGACGCGGGCGTTCACGCGACGGGCCAGGTCGCGCATTGCGATCTGGTGCAGGACTGGGACCCGTTCAAGCTTTTGGGCGCGCTGAACTGGCATCTGAAGCCTGCTCCGGTGGCTGTGCTGGATGTGGCCCGCGTCCCGGATGATTTTCATGCACGGTTTTCGGCGCTTGAACGGTCTTATACCTACCGCATCGTCAACCGCCGCGCGCCGCTTACGCAAGATCGCGGGATCGCCTGGCAGGTGATCCGCCCGTTAGATCCGCAAGCGATGCGCGACGGGGCAGCGCATCTGATCGGCAAGCATGACTTTACCACGTTCCGCTCGCTTTTCTGCCAGGCGCAAAGCCCGGTCAAGACATTGGACGAGATCAGCGTCACCGCGCACAGCTATCCCGGAGGACAGGAAATCCGATTGCAGTTTCGCGCGCGCAGCTTCCTGCACAACCAGGTCCGGTCAATCGTCGGCACGCTGGAGCGCGTGGGATCAGGCGCCTGGGCACCGGACCGGGTGGGCGAGGTGCTTGCCCTGCGCGACCGCGCCGCCTGCGGGCCGGTCTGTCCCCCCGACGGGCTGACGCTGACCGGGGTGCGGTATGCTGCGGATCCGTTCGGAGCCCCAAGCCCTGAGACGGCAGGGACCTGAGCGGCGCGTCAGTTCAAGTCCTTCAGCAGGCGCCCGTGCTTGCGCACCTCCACCAGCACGGCGCCAAAGGTGTCAAGGCCACGCCCCGCAAGCATCGGCACCAGCTTGAGGAAGGCATCCGCCGTCGCCAGCGTATCGCCAATGGCGGTGTGGCGGGCCTCTTCGGGAATGTTGATGCCAAGACGATGCGACAGGGCGTCGAGACTATGCACTTCATGCTGGCCATAGACGACGGCCGACAGCAGCACGGTATCCAGAACCGGCATGTCGAAGGTCAGGCCCAGCTGCGCTTCGACACGACGCAGGAATTCCATGTCGAAGGGAGCATTATGCGCGATCAGCACCGCGCCTTCGGCAAACTTGTGGAACCGCCGCACGACATCGGCCACAGGCGGCGCGTCGGCGACCATGGCGTCAGTGATGCCGTGCACGCTGGTCGAAACGGCGGGGATGGGGCGGCCCGGATTGACCAGTGTGTCGAAAACTTCGCCGTCCACCCGGCGACCGTTCACGATGCGCAAGGCCGCAAGCTGCACGATCTCGTCGCCCTGGCGGGGGTTGAGGCCGGTGGTCTCGGTATCAAAGACCACATAGGTCATCCGGTCGAGACGAGAGTCGGCCAGCTTGTCGGTGCGGGCGGGGGACAGAAGTTCGAAATCGTAGACCACGTTCCGGGCCACCGGTGCCGGGCGGGCGACAGCACGACGCGCCCGGCGGATCGGCAGGCAAAGCGCTGCGCGGCCGGCCGACGCCTCCGGCCACACCTCGGTTGCATGGGCTGCAAGAACGGCACTGGCGGGGCGGTCGGGCATTTCGGGGGATAATGGTTCGGCCAGCCAGTGGTCCAGTTCTGCCACTGTCACGCGCGGGCCTTGCCATGACAGCCGGATAGCCGCGCCGCTGTCTTCCTCGTCGATGGCAAGCTGCAGGTCACGCGCACTGCCCCGCGCATCCACATGCTGTGCCGCTGCCGCCAGAAGGGTGATGATCTCGAACCCGTTGCAGCGCAACAACAGGTCGGCGGTGCGGGCCGCGACCGTGATGCCAAGCGTGTCAAGCCGTGCGGTCAGGCCAGCCGCAAGGTCGGAAGCGCGGGTCTGCGGCAGGGCCGAGGCCTCGCCCTGCCCCTCGTCACGCGCCGCACCAAAGCGGGTGACGGCCTGCGACAGGCGGGCCACCTCTTCTTTCAGTGCCGCCTCCAGCGGGGCGGGCAGCGCGTCTTCGGGCAGCACCTCGACCAGCGTGGCCAATGCGGCGGTGGGGCGGCGCAGGCTGTCCAGTGCTTCGGCAAGCATCGCCTCGCGGCGGGCTTCGGTGGCCATGTCGCCGGTGATGTCTCGGAGGGTCAGCACGTAGCCGGGGCTGCCTGCGTCCCCCAGCAGGCGCATCCGGGCGGCCAGCACGCGGGCACCGTCGCGGGTCGTGCAAAGCAAGTCCGAGGCAGCGTCCGGATCGGCGGTGGCGATCAGTCGGTCATACGCGTGACGCAAGGGGGCTGCGTGAAGATAGTCAAACAACTTGCGGTCAAGCCCTGCCTCCAAGCCCTTGCCGCGACCCGCCCCGATGACGTCAGCCGCGGGCGAGTTGTAAAAGGCCAGAGCATGGTCAGCCGAGCACAGAATGACGCCCACCGGCACGTCCGACAAAAGCGCCTCCAGCCGGGCCTTTTCGGACCCCAGCCGCAAGGTTTCGCGGGCGACCGCCTCGGCAAGGGCGGAACGGGTTTCGGACAGGCTTTGTGCTGCGGCCTGCGCGGCCGGGGCCAGGTCGCCCAGATAGCGTGCGATGGCTGCATCCATGTCGGCGTTGACGTCGGCATGGGCGCGCGCGCGCAGGGCGCCCGACAGCGTCTCGATCGGTTTGGCGACATTGAGGTCGAACAGGTACCAGACCCCCGCCACCAACCCCAGCGTGGCAAAGCCCGCCACCACGCCGGCCTGGATAAAGCCCTGCCCCGCGCCGGGGGCGTCAAGGCGGCTGTAGCCCAACCAGAGGCCGAGCGCCGTGGCCAGGATTACCGCGACGCCCAGGCCAGCAAAGATCAAAAGCACCCTCAGCCGAAGCGACAGGTGCATCAGCATGATCTAGACCCCAATGCTCAGCAGCCGGCGGACTTCCTCACGCAGGGCCTTCAGCTCGAATGGCTTGGAGACAAAGCCGTCAGCCCCCAGCGCGAGCCCCTTGCGGCGCTCGATGGCCGACCCGCGTGCGGTCATCATCAGGATCTTCACGTCGGCCAATGTGGGGTCCATCCGGATGCCCTCGCAGATCTCATATCCCGAGACCTCGGGCAGCATCACGTCCAGCAAAACCAGGTCGGGATGGGTGGCGCGGATGCGGGGCATCGCATCGGCACCGCTGGATACGCGGTCGTGGTCATAGCCTTCGCGGGTCATCAGATAGTCCAGCGCCACGGCGATGTTGTCCTCATCCTCGACCACCAGGATACGCGGCTTTCGGTCCATGCCTCACCCCTTTCGGCAAGCGGCTTCTTGCAATTTTTCATCCGCGACGGCCGGTTGCCATTCAGCCCCGGTCAATTCGCCCGCATCGGTGATCTCGGCGCCGGTCACCATCAGGGCCTGACGCCCAGCGGCACAGTCGACCGCCATCAGCCCCTCGGTCATGCCGCCGGTCCGGGCAAAGCTGTACAGCGTGACCATGCGCAGATCGGCCTTCTGGGGATGAGTCAGGGTCTTGCGATGGTCGAGCGCGACAAAGCTGCTGGTTGCTGGAGCCAGAAAGCTCCAGGGCCGGAACGCAGAGGTTTCATCAAGCGTGGCGACGACCTCGATCTCGGGCGGCAGCTGGCGGCTCATGCGGGGGTACCAGTCGTATTCGCTCCACACCGTGTAGCTGATCAGCGCAAGGCCGGCCGAGGCCGGGACCAGCCAGCGCGGCAGGGACGGCAGCCAGCGCCGCAAAAGCCAGACGAGCATGCCCACGATGGCAGCGACGAAGAAGGCAGCGATCAGGTCAATGGCCATTGCGGCGTTCGGTCCTAGGTTCTGGCGCCGCGGGACGATCCCACGGCGGATTGCATGGTGCGCACGACGACAAAGGCGTCGCGCAGGTGGCTGCGTTCGAAATCCGACAGTTCCGACGGCGCGATGAAGTTGTCCGGCCTCTCGCCTGCCTTGACCCGCCTCGCCTGATGCTCCAGCCGGGTTTCCGCGATCAGGTCATATGCCTCGATCAGGTCGCGCGCCCCACTGGCGCTGATGATCCCTGCCTCGGCGCCCGCTTCCAACCGGGCGCGGGTATTCACGGCGTGCAACTGGCCGATTAGCGAATAGACGCGACCCAGGTCCACAACGGGCACGACGCCATTCATCTTCAGATCGATGTGGTTCTTGTGCTCGCCCGACCGGATGGTGGCAAAGCCGCGCAGGAGGCCAAGCGGCGGCGTATGCTTGAGGCTGTTGGCCACCATATGCGCCACAAAGATCGAGTTTTTTGCCGCCATCTCAAGGACTTCCGACTGCAGGTCGGTGTAAAGGCCGGCGGCCCCGCCGATGGGGCGCAGGTCGAACATCACGCTTGCCAGCATCTGGGCCATCGGGTCGGGGGTCGTCACCCATTTGCGGAAATATTCGCGCCAGACCCGCATCGGCTGGCACCACTGCGGGTTGGTCGCCATCATGTCGCCGGGGCAATAGACATAGCCGCAGGCGTTCAGCCCGTCGCTGACGATCTTGGCCAGCGCGGCGAAATAGGCCATGTCGGCGGGCGTCGCGGCATCGTCGATCATCAGGCAATTGTCCTGATCGCTGACCCCGGTCTGTTCCTGACGCCCCTGACTGCCGCAGGCCACCCACAGATAGGGCACCGGCGCCGCGCCAAGCTCGGCCTCGGCCATCGCAAGCAGACGGCGCGTTACGGTATCCGCGATGTCGGTGATCAGGCGCGTGACCACCTCATGCGCCGACCCGCCGCCGACCAGCTGCACCAGAAGGCGCGGGATGCGGGCGGTATTCTCGGCCAGTTCTGCCACCGTCTGCGCGGTGGCGGCATCGCGGACCAGAAGGGCGGAGGAGACTGCCTGAAAGCGCACAAGATCGGTCTGGGTGATCATGCCGACCAGCTTGCCGTCATCCACGACCGGCAGATGGCCGATCCGGTGTTCCAGCATCCGGTTCAGCACATCCGACCCCAGACTGTCCGGCGACAGAACCATCGGGTCTTTTGCCATGACCACACTGACCGGAGTTGCGGAATCCATTCCCTCGGCCAGCACCTTGTTGGTGAAATCCCGCGCGGTTACGATCCCGATCAGCCGCGCGCCTTCAACTACCGCCAGGCACGAGATATGGGCATCCCGCATGATCGCCGCCGCCTCGCGGATCGTGGCACCCGGCCCCACGGCAATCGGGGCGCGGGCAATCAGATCACCCACCTTGCGGGTCGAGATGTCGGCGGCGCGGTTTTCCTGCTGGCGGCCCCGGTGGAAGAACCGCTCAAAGGCCGGGTAGCTCGCGATAAGGCGGCGAAACTCCGCCTCGGGCAGCATCAGGATCTCGGCGCCGTCGGTCGCGCGGGCGGTCGTCACCGCGATCCCGTCCCGCATCAGCCCGCGTTCGCCAAAGCTGTTGCGGGGTCCCAGCAGGGACACAAGGCCGCCCGAAGGCTCCAGCACTTCAACCGATCCTTCGAGGATCAGGTAGATGCCGGTCATGGGCTCCCCGGCGGAATAGATCACGGCGGTGTCGTCGTAATGCCTGTGGCTGAAAGAAGTGGCGACACGCGCCATCTCGTCCCGCGGCAGGCTGTCATAGGGGTGGACCGTTTCCAGAAAGGCCAAGAGTCTGGAAGTGTTCAGGCCGATTGCGTCCTGTTCCATGTCCCGCACTTTCCAAAAGCCCGAACGTTCCAAAAGGGCGCGCCCCCGGGTTTCCCCGGAGGCGCGTGAGGTGTTAGTGGGCTACAGCCTTGCCGGCACCTTTCGGCACGCGGATCGACTGGATCAGTTCCTGCACTTCACGCGGCGGCGCTTTCGTCATCATCGAGACGATGTAGGCCGTGGCGAAGTTCAGCAGCGCGCCGATCGGACCGAAGGCCGCCGGAGAGATGCCGAACCAATGGGCGTCCGGAGTGTTCGGAAGCCAGTTGGTGCCGGGGACGAAGAACCAGCCCAGGTACATGAAGATGTAGATAGACGTCGACAGAAGACCGACGATCATGCCTGCGATAGCGCCTTCCTTGCCGATACGGGTCGAGAAGATACCCATCATCAGCACCGGGAAGATCGTCGCAGCAGCCAGACCGAAGGCCAGTGCCACCACCTGTGCTGCAAAGCCGGGCGGGTTCAGACCAAGCCAGGTCGCCAGAGCGATGGCAAAGGCCATCGAGATCCGCGCGGCCAGAAGCTCGCCTTTTTCGCTGATGTCCGGACGCAGGGCGCCCTTGATCAGGTCGTGGCTGATGGCCGAAGAAATGGCCAGCAGAAGGCCCGCAGCGGTCGAGAGCGCGGCGGCAAGACCACCGGCGGCGACCAGAGCGATCACCCAGCCCGGAAGCTTGGCGATCTCGGGGTTGGCAAGCACCATGATGTCGTTGTTCACGGTGGTCAGCTCGTTGCCGACGATCCCCTGTTCGGCAAGCGTTTTGCCCCCGATGCCATTGGCCGGATCGGCCAGGGCGGCATCAAGCGCCGTCTGCTTTTCGACGACCGCAGCTTCCAGCGGTGCCTTGTCGGCATCTGCGGCAGCGTCGGCCAGGGCCTTCTTCGCGTCAGCCAGTGCCTTGTTGGCGTCGGCAACAGGCTTCTTCTCGTTGAAGTACTGGATCAGGCCATCGCCGTTCTTGTCAGAGAACGCCAGAAGACCGGTCTTTTCCCAGTTCCGGATCCAGGCCAGTTCCGGATTGCTGTCGATTTCAGCAATCGAAAGCGCGGGGGCGCTGAAGGTTTCACCCGAAGTTGCACCTGGCCAGAAAGTGGTGGTGATGTTCAGACGCGCCATCGACCCGACCGCCGGAGCGACCGTGTAAAGCAGTGCGATGAAGACCAGCGCCCAGCCAGCGGACAGACGTGCGTCCGAAACCTTGGGAACCGTGAAGAAGCGGATGATCACGTGCGGTAGACCCGCGGTCCCGATCATCAGCGACATCGTGACCAGGAACATGTTGAACATGTTCGTTGTGTCGGCAGTGTAGGCGGTAAAGCCCAGATCCGTCACAACCTGATCAAGCTTGTCCAGAAAGTAGGTCTCGCCACCGGTCGGGGCATAGGACCCGATCAGGCCCAACTGCGGCAGGATGTTGCCGGTCAGTTGCAGCGAGATGAACAGCGCCGGGATCGTATAGGCAAGGATCAGCACGATGTACTGCGCCACCTGGGTATAGGTGATGCCCTTCATGCCGCCGAACACTGCATAGGCGAACACCACCGCCGAACCGATCAGAAGGCCGGTCGTGGTGGAAACTTCGAGGAAGCGCGCAAAGGTCACGCCCACGCCCACCATCTGCCCGATCACATAGGTGATCGAGATGACGAGAAGGCAGACCACGGCAACCATGCGGGCCGAGGTCGAGTAAAAGCGGTCACCCACGAATTCCGGCACGGTGAATTTGCCGAACTTGCGCAGATACGGGGCCAGCAGCAGTGCCAGAAGCACGTAGCCACCGGTCCAACCCATCAGGAAGACCGAGTTGTTGTAGCCCCCGAAGGCGATGAGACCCGCCATCGAGATGAACGAAGCCGCCGACATCCAGTCAGCTGCGGTCGCCATGCCGTTGACCACCGGGCCGACGCCCTGGCCAGCCGCGTAGAATTCGGCGGTGGAACTGGCACGGGCCCAGAACGCGATGCCGAAATACAGCGCGAAAGACGCGCCGATGACGAGAAGGTTAAGGGTAAACTGATCCATCTGGTTCTGCCCCCTTACTCTTCTACGCCGTGATCACGGTCGACCTTGTTCATGATCCGCGCGTACACGAAGATCAGAATGAGGAAGACGTAGATCGACCCGTTCTGCGCGAACCAGAAACCCAAGTCGGCACCGCCGATGTGGATCCCCGATAGCGCTGGCCGCAGCAGGATGCCAAGTCCAAACGAGCAGACGAACCAGATGATCATGGAAATCACGATGATCCTGATATTCGCTGCCCAATAGGAATTGGCAGATGTTGTGTCCGCTATGATGGCATCATTTACGTTTGCAATCATATGTATAGAAGGCGCTCGCCCCTTGTACCACTGATCTTACCCCACAACGCGGCTATGCAGCCTTGCACAATCACATGCATCCAGTTACCTTTCCTTTGTGGGGTAGATTGTTGGATAGCCGAAATGCCTAGGGTTGCCGAAGAACTGAGTGCGCTGGACGTCAAGCGGTTGGCCCATCCCGGCGGCAAGCGGAATGTGCTGTTCTCTGTGGGTGGCGTGCCTGGCCTTCACCTGCAGGTCACGCCATACGGTGGGCGGTCTTGGGTCTTGCGCGCCATGGTCGGCACGCTGCGCCGCGATATTGGCTTAGGCGGCTTTCCCGGCGTGACCCTCTCGCAGGCCCGCGACAAGGCCCGCGATGCCCGCGCCAAGATCGAAACCGGCGTTGACCCTGTCGAGGAACGCAAGGCCGCAAAGGCCGCGCTGGTGGCCGCACAGCGCCGTGGTCTGACCTTTGCCGACGCGGTGGACCGATGCCTTGCCGCCAAGCTGGACGCCTTCAAAAACCCCAAGCATCGTCAGCAATGGGAAAACACCCTTGCCAGCTATGCCACCCCTGACCTCGGCAAGATGCTGGTGCAGGATATCACCACGCAAGACGTCTTGCGGGTTCTGCAACCCCACTGGGCCAACCGCACCGAAACCGCGTCACGCCTGCGCGGGCGGATCGAGACGGTTCTAAGCTGGGCCACGGTCGCAGGTCACAGGACCGGCGACAACCCGGCGCGCTGGTCGGGGAACCTGAAAGAGCTTCTGCCCGCGCCGTCAAAGGTCGCCACCGAAGGCAACCATCCCGCCTTGGCCCTGGATGATGCGCCCCGCTGGTTTGCCGCCCTACAGACCCGTGAGGGGTTCGGCGCGCGGGCGCTGGAGCTTCTGGCCCTGACCGCTACGCGATCACAAGAGGTACGGGGCGCGCTGTGGCTTGAGATCGACATGGACAAGGCGCTGTGGGTCATTCCCGGCGCGCGCATGAAGATGGCAAAAGAACATCGCGTTCCCTTGTCTGCCCCCGCCGTGGCGCTGCTAAAGTCGCTTCCTCGGCTGGACGACAACCCGCTGGTTTTTCCGGCGGCACGCGGAGGGGTGCTTTCCGACATGATCCTTTCCGCCACCATGAAGCGGATGCACGAGGTCGAGCTTGCCCAAGGCGGTGCGGGGTTCATAGACCGCACATCCAAGCGTGCCGCCGTGCCGCATGGCCTGCGCAGCTCATTTCGCGATTGGGTGGCCGAGCAGACCAGCTACCCCGGTGAAATGGCCGAGGTGGCCTTGGCGCACCGTATCAACAACGCAGTCGAGGCCAGCTATCGGCGCGGTGACCAGATCGAAAAGCGGCGGCGGATGATGAGTGATTGGGCGGATTTCATGTGTGGGCAGGCTCCGGGCGGCAAGGTCATAAGGATCGTGTGATGCGATATTTTCGTGAAGTGGCGTTGCCAGAGCAGATGTCAATCAGCGAGGCTGTTGATTGGATTGCTTTCGGACTTCTACCAGAAGCTCATTGGGAACTAGACGACAACAATGAGCCGATTGAAGCGAGAATGCAGGTTGAATCAATTCTCCAAAGATTTGGTCACCCCTTCGGATCAAATATGGACACCCTAGATGCTGGATACTTTTCTGAGTTTCTTCCTGAGGTGGATGCCGAGAGATATTTTTCTGCCTTCGAAGTATGCTTGGGCGAAACTCCTGAGCAGCTCACCGAATCCATAAATAGATGGGGAGGTTTTGAGAACATAGCTTCTCGCGAGACCTCACCCGAGCATGAGAATTTGAGTGAAATCTATGGAGATAAAGTAAACGACCTCCGCGCTGAACTTGATGCGGCCATAAGGCTGAGGGAGATTCGGATTCCATTGGCGCGCAGAGAGAGTTCAGCCCGAGCCAAGCTTCTTCTTAAGATGATTAGTGGCGAGATACCTGCACAGGGCGTTCGGCTGCCATTGCTAGACTCTGACACTGACAATTTTCAACCGGACGATTGGCCAACATCATTCAATGTAATCCGACCCGAAAACTGGCGGTTTGAAGGAGTCAACTGGGATGACTCGAACCTTGTTTCTTGGAGCGACCGCTACCTTGGCGTGGTAGTTTCGACCATTAAGATTCTTGAACATTTTCCGCGCCCTGACACTCAGCCACTTGGAATGTCTGGTACTTTGGTCGGTCGGGTGTTCCTAGTCGAATCAGATAGCCCTTACTTTGAAGGCCCAAGCGTGGCGCAACCAGAAAAAGGTCGGCGACACCAGACTGAGAAGATTCTCGATGCCGCAATATACTCGCACCTTAATTCACTCGTGAAATCGAATAATTTTCCACCCAAAATTGAAGCCCAGATTGCTGAAATTTCAGACTTCGTTCGGCAACGGCTTGCTCATACCCTTACGAGGACGACTGCTCAGCGCATCCTTAACGTGTGGAAGAAAAGACATGCCCAAAACGATGCCCAAAAATGAACCTATAAAGTCGTGGCAATTTTGGGCTTTTTTTGCAGGTATTTGGGCTTCATTAGCTGATACATCGCCTTAGCCAGCGTTCATATCTGCTCCATCGCAATCCTTTGGAGCCGCATATGCCTGATATCTATCTTTCCGACCGTCAGCTTGGCGCGCGCTTTGGCGTGCATCATCTGACCATCCGACGTTGGGAACGAACCGACCCGACATTTCCTCGCTCGATCAAGCTGACGCCCGGCTGTTGCCGCTGGCGGCTGGCGGATATCGAGGCTTGGGAAGCATCCAAGGCCAAGGCCGCATGAGAAACCCCGCCCGCAGTCAGCGCGGACGGGGGTGATGCTGAACGGTCTGGGCAGATCGTGGGGTATCATAGCACCGCTGCGCTTCTGGGGCAATAATCCAGAGGCAAAACAATGAGCAACAGCAACAGATCGGCCCGTCGCGCCTGGGCATCCGCGATCAAGCGGCACGTCACGCGCGGCAAAGTCTTTCACGTCGAAATCCATCACGACGATCACTGCGGCATCTACACCGCCGCCCGCCTGTGCAACTGCGATCCCGACCGCGTCCTGAAAGACGACAATGGCCGGACCTTGGCCGCCGTCACAGGCGCGGGCTTCTACGACCCCCTCGAATTCGTGGAGGCCATGTGATGAGCGTTCGGGAAATTCTGCGGATCACCCGCCTGATGAATCGCTACGGGATGGCCGCGGCACAAGCTGCCATGGTCGCTGGCCTGATCTGGGGGGACGAATGAACGCCAACCTGTACAACCTGCCGACCATCCAGGCCGCCGCCGGGGATTGCGCCGCCCGTGGCTGGCACGTCTTCCCGGTCCCGCCGGGCAAAAAGAAGAGCCACAAGAAAGCCGAGTTCAGCTGCGGGCGGGAATGGGGCGCGACGATCGATCCCGGAGAAATCGCGTCCGACTGGTCGCACTGGCCCGAAGCTAATCTGGGAATCGTGACCGGGCCAAGATCGGGCTTCTTTGTTGTAGAAGCTGACACGCTAGGCGGCCACCAGGTGGATGGTGTTGCCAACCTGAAAGCCCTAATTGCCGAGCATGGCGATCTGCCCGCCACGGTCGAGGCGGAAAGCCCGTCTGGATCGTGGCACATCTATTTTGCCTGGCCGGCAGGCCACACCATCAAGAACAGCTCTAGCCAGGTTGCACCCGGTGTTGACGTCCGAGGCGACGGGGGAATGGTAGTTGCGCCGCCGAGCGTCAAGCCCGGCAATCCGAGGCCCTACCGTTGGATCAATCCGCCGGGTTTCTTCGGCCTGGCCGATTGCCCCGACTGGCTGCTGCGCTTGTGCCTGAAGCCCGAGCTGAAACTGTCCGAACGGGCCGCTGCCGGGATCAGGATCGACATGGGGGCGGGCAGCGCCTGGGCCGACAGGGCGCTGGCGGGCGAACTGGCCGCTCTGCTGTCCGCGCCGATCGGCAAGCGCAACGAGGCCTTGAACTCCAGCGCCTTCAGCCTTGCTCAGATCGTTGCAGGGGGATGCCTGTGCGAAGATACGGTCAAGGCGCGCCTGACCGCTGCGGCAATGGCCATTGGGCTTGATCCGGGGGAAACCGCAGCGACCATCGCCAGCGGGTTCCAGGCGGGCATGCAGACGCCCAGGGGGCCTAAGCCGCGAGACGACGGAGCAAAGGCATACGCAGACCCACACGACGCCACAAAACTATACGACAGCGCGCCGCGTTCAAACGCCCCCGACGATCTGGACCTGAGCCAGGACGCGCTGGCGAGTGACTTGGGCGCGCGCAGCTGGGACAGCAACGCCCGGCACGTCGCGGCGTGGGGCAAGTGGCTATTTTGGACCGGCACCCGCTGGGAAGTTGACGACAGGCTGGACCACCTCACCCGCGTCCGGACCTATCTGCGCGACCGGGCCGACGAACTCCTTGACTGGGCCGAGCGAAAGGCCGCTGCGCTGGACGCCGAAAAGGAAGGTAAAGGCGACAATTTGCGGCGCTGGGCCAAGGATCAAACCCGGACCATGCGCAGCAAAAACACCGTCGCCGCTGTCGAAAGCCTCGCGAGATCAAACCGGGCCAGCGTGGCAAGGTCCGACGCCTTCGACGCCGACCGCCTGCTGCTTGGAACGCCCGGCGGAACAGTTGACCTTCGCACGGGCGACCTGAGGCCAGCCAGGCGCGAGGATTTGATCACCAAGCTGACCGCTTGCGCACCCGCTGAACCGGGAGCGCGCCCGCGCCTCTGGCTGAACTTCCTTGACGAAATTTTTGACGGTGACGCCGATCTGGTAGGCTTCATGCAGCGCACCGCCGGTTACGCGCTGACCGGCCTGACAACGGAACATAAGCTGTTGTTCCTCTACGGCACGGGGCGCAACGGCAAGTCGGTCTTCCTGAACACCCTGACCGCGATCTGGGCCGAATACGCCCGCCGGGGCGCGGCTGAGACGTTCCTCAACACCACTGGAGAGAAACACTCAACGGGCTTGGCTGGGCTGCAAGGCGCGCGCCTGGTGGCAGGTAGTGAATTGCCAGTCGGCAAGACGTGGGATGAAAGCGTCATCAAGGATCTGACCGGCGGCGACAAGATGACCGCCCGCTTCATGCGCGGCGACTTCTTCGACTTCGACCCGCAACTCACGCTGATGATTGCCGGGAATAACCAGCCGTCGTTCAGAGGTGTTGACGAGGCAATCCGCGCCCGCGTGGTCTTGGTTCCTTTCACCGTCACGATACCGCCTGAGAAGCGCGACAAAGGCCTGTCCGACAAGCTGAAGGCAGAGGGGCCCGCAATCCTGAGATGGGCCATAGACGGGGCGTTGCAGTGGCTCGAGCGCGGACTGGACGTTCCGGCCAAGGTGGCGGCGGCATCTGCTGAATACATGGATGACGAAGACATGCTTGGGCAATTCCTGGGCGATGATTGCGAAGAGGTGCGCGGCCATTTCACCAGCGCCCAAGACCTGCACCACCGCTTTGTGCAGTGGTGTGATGCGCAGGGGCTGAAACCCTGGACGCAGCTAACGCTGATCAAGGAAATCAAGACGCGCGGCTTTGAGCCAGCCAAGAGCAACGGGCGGCGCGGACTGAAGGGGATGAAACTGAAATGAAAGGGACACTAGGGACAAATCAACATCTATCGACCGTAGGGGAAAAACATCTCTCATTTACTTATACGGTGGATAGAGTGCGGATTGTCCCTGGTGTCCCTTGCACGCCGTTGAGCGCTGACTGGCAGGCTGACGTTCAGCGCTGGCCGACAGGTGCATGCCGCCCCAAGTTGCACGGCAACGTCCAAACGGACTGGCCAGCGATGCAAGGGCCCCGCCATCAAGGGATGCCTCGTGTGTCGCCTCCATGGCGCAGGGGGCGGTCATACGCCAGGCAAGGCGCATCCGTCATGGCGGCATGGGATGCGATCGAAGCGATGGGTAGATGAGCGGAGCGAAATGAATGATCTGGTTAGAGAAGCCGACGAAGTTAGGCGACTGATCTCAAGTGGCAAGAATTAGGAATTCGTGCTAGTCTGAAAGTGCGGTGTCTGCTGATCAGAAGCGATTTTGACCAATGTCCTTGACCAACCCGGACCTTTGGCACGTGCTCAGTACCTCGCCGTTAAGTGGGTCAGATGCAACGCCCGGGCAGGACACGGCATCCCAGCTGTCAACCTGGGCACAGACACTGGCGCGGGACTACAGCCTTTACCTTTCGAGCGCCGAGGGGGTCGAGACTGAGTACCGTCGTTGGCTTTACCTGTGCGCTACGCAGGGGAGGCGGTTGCAAGGGTCGAACTGGATGGCAAAGGCCGAGCGATACCATCGCAAGGATGCTGCCAGTTGGCAGGCTCTGACAGAGACCCTGCCTTCGGAGTGCTTTGTTGGTTTGCCTGCACCGCGATCTCGTGACAACGGCGCAGCCTACGCGGAGACCCTCGCGCTCTATCAGAACACATTCCCAGATGGGCCGAAGTTCCCGAAGGTTTGGCCGGCGCGCTGGCGCGAGGACCTTGGCCTATGGTCGGCACACTTGTCATTGTTGGCGACCATGATCGGACTGGCCCTCCTTCTCCGTGGGAGTGGAGTGGCAGAGACACTCGGCGGCTTGGTTTTGTTTTTCGGCGTTGTCGCCCTGACAATCTCGTTCCTTTGTCAACCTTGGAAGGATGACGACAGCGGTGCGTGGTGAAACCATTGGCAGGCAAGACCGCCTCCTTTTGGTGCCGCACTTCTACGTTTGTGATCCGCTCTGCGTCCTCCAAACTAGTCGCATCTAAAGGACTTACCCAATGTCTATCCTGCCGGAACTTGACGCACTGATTGAAGCCTTGGCGCGCGGCGATCAGATGAGCGACCTGCAAGCTGACCGTTCCGATTTGACTTCGCGTGCACTTGGCGGCTCGCTTGATGCCGCTCTTGCTCTCAAAAACGCCTTGCTGCCAGACGGCAGCGGCCTCGGCGGGACCAACTGGACAGTCGAAATCTATATCGACGGTGACACCGGGCATAAAGCCTTCGTCGGCACGACAGTTGAAATTGGCAACGGCTCACACGCGCTGGCCTCCAGCATTGCGGAGGAGGCTTCTGACCTTCTGCCCGCCCGCGCTCTGCTTCTCGCCACGCTACGGGCATATCGTGCGCGCAAGGCAGAAAAGGATAGTCCCCACCAAGATCAACGCATGCCTTAGCCTTTCCTTTCTGAAAATCTCCAATGGGAACAAAAAAAGAACACAGGCCTTCTCCTTGATTTACAGCCGTGCAAGACTCTCACCATGTGGACTCGCAAACCTTGCGTCATCGGCGGACATGCTGCGCCGGACGACTGGCTCATCTTGTACAATGGACAAGGTTGTGGACGGGTCTACCTGACCGCCTATGCCAGTCTCGACCGCCCGACCATCTGGCGCTGGTCGACCTGGTGCCTCCCCGCGTCTCAAGGTGAGGCAGACACACTCGCAGACGGGTGCGAGGCGGTGCGAAGGGCAGTTGATGCCCGTAGCAAAGGCTTCGCTAAACGATAAGTGGTTGAGGGCGGGACTAGGTTGTAACTGGTCTTGCGTGAGCAAATACGGCAGAGCCAAGTTGTGAAATTGTATGAAAATATATATAGTTGAGTGATACGGCGCTCCAGTGCGCTCTTATGGCAATTCTCAGAAAAGGGGGTACAGAATGGCTGCACTTACCACGGACGAACAGACAGCGCGGCCCCTCGGCGCGAAGGTTACGGGTTCCCAAGCGAACGGCCTCAAAGTCGAGCTTTCCCGCGAGATGGCGCTGGAGGAGATTTTCGGGACGGATCAGCCGGATCAGGCCTTGGCACTTTTCAGCCAGTGCATGAAGGTTTTGAAGCGAGACGAGTCGAGCGACGAACACCCCGGACATGACGAGCGGCAGTTCCTTCTCTCGATCATCCGTGACCTTGCACCGCGAGATGCGGTGGAGCGGATGTTAGCCGTGCAGCTGGCGGCAACACACGTTGCGACAATCAGATCGGCACGGTGGATGGCCAAGGCGGACAACCTGCCTCAGCTCGAAGCCCACTACACAGGCTACAACAAGCTAGCGCGGACTTTTGCGGCCCAGGTCGAGGCGCTCAGAAAACACCGGACCGGCGGGGAACAACGGGTCACGGTGCAGCACGTCAACGTCTCGGACGGCGGGCAGGCTATCGTCGGCAACGTGCAGAGAGGTTGAATATGATGAGACGGTTTATCCTTGTCCTGATGCTGGCAGCATCCCCCGCCTATGCGGATCGTGTAGATGATAACTTGCAGATCATGCTCGATGCCGCACGGCAGCTTGATCCGGCTCTCCCCGGTGACAAAGTTTTCCTTCTGGTTAAGCAGGAGACTACTGTCGCTCCGGTCGCAATTGTCTTTGGCTACGCCGATAACGGCGCGGCCTGTGAAGCTCTTGCGATGACGTTATCTGCCTCTGGCAGGGATGGGACGTTCAAATGTCAGCCAATCTAATGAGGGACGGGGGGTGGGGTAGTGATGGATCATGACGACAACCCCATGAGCAAGGCACATGCGGCCCCTAGATGCACGGCAACGTCCAAACGGACTGGCCAGCGATGCAAGGGCCCTGCCGTCAAGGGATGGCGCGTCTGTCGTTTTCACGGCGCGGGCGGTGGGCATGCACCGGGCAAGGATCACCCGTCTTGGCGGCATGGTCTTCGGTCGCGGGAATGGATCGAGGCCAGGGCGGAGATCAACTACCTGGTGCGAGAGGCAAGAGAGATCGAACGACTGATTAGCGGACGGTGATGCGGTAAACAGACATTCCACCGAAGGTATCGAGCTGCTCATGTCCATCAGCTGCCAACACTGTCCACGAGTGTGCGGGACACGCTAGCGTTCTCCACCTGACACAAGACACCCGGTGGAGGGGCGCAGGGCCCAACGGCCGTGAGCAAAGCTGTCAAATGACGGCCAGGAGCCCAGAGCGGACTCGTTGCAAATGCCGGACGTGCATGAGCAGCACAAGCGCCACCTCGGCTTGCCTTATGCGCCGGTGACGCTGTGGCCAAGCCTCAGCACTCTACAATCTTAGCCCAGTTCAGGGACTTAGGCGCCGCCCTCAACCTCTACGTAAAACTCGATCGGATCGATCACAGTGTGTTCGGCCTGCCCCTAGAACAGTAACTTGTAAACATTCCCGTTGGTATCGGTCGCGGTGCAGGTGCCGCTGCCGGTGCCGGACCCGATGACGAAGGTGCCCTCAACGTTTGGGGCAAGACTCGAGAGGCGGTTTAGGTTTACTGTTTCAATGCCGATGATGGGAGAGGACCGTGCTCCGCAGATTGTTGTTCTTGGGACTGGTTCTGCCTGCGGGTTGCGTGCAACCGGGGCCGACGATTTCAGTTGATCTTGCAGAGGCACAGTGCGTCCGCAGCGTTTTGGATGGCCGCAGCCAAAGCACAGTTTCGATTGGCGTCGGCACGGGCGTTGGTGTTGGATTTGGTGGATTGGGCTGGGACGATGATTGGGGACGTGGCTCTGGAGTCGGCGTGTCGACCACGATTCCGGTTCTCCCGAGCAACCCGGAGGCTGCCTACAATTCTTGCGTGCTTCGAAAGGCCGGTAAACCGCCAGACACGCCGTTGGCCCAGCGCCCCGAGGTTGTCGGATAGTCGCTCTTACATCTGCGCTTGAACTGGGTGCCAAGGACAGCTTGCCGCCCCTTGCGTCAAAGATAAGGCAATCGACGTTCCCGGCCCATACCTGCCGGACGACCTCACCCCATGCTGCCTGGCCGCGCTCCCCGAAGCAGACGTCTCGCGAAGCATGTGACCGCTGATGCGGACCTTGGGTTCGCCATGACGGCTAGGAGTTTCTCGATGTGCTGACCGGGTTCATTTGCCTGTTCACTGAATTCTACGAACTCGTCGACCTGCGCCGGGGCGACAGCGCCTATTACGACGCCGCCACGATGGGACACTATGTGATCCTGTCGGACGAGGATGCGACGATCCTTTGGGTCACGTCGCTGGTTTGATCTGCCTCATGGTCCCACGCGACCGATGGTCTATAGTCGGGTGCCAAGGCTCCTTTTGGAGGGACAGAGTGAAGCTTGCGGTCCTCACGGACATCCACGCCAACCGCGAGGCGTTCCACGCGGTGCTGGGCGACGCAGCGGCCCATGGCGCGGACCGGCTGGCTCTTCTGGGCGATCTTGTCGGTTACGGTCCGGACCCCGAATGGTGCTGCGAGACGGCGGCCCGGCTGGTGAGAGAGGGCGCGATTGCGGTCAAGGGCAACCATGACAGCGCAGCCTCGGACGGCGACGAGGCGATGTCGGCGCTGGCCAGCAAGGCGATGGAATGGACGCGCGGTCGCCTTGCCGAGGCGCACCGCGCGTTCCTGGTCGGGCTTCCCCTGACGGCAAGCGAAGGCGATATCCTGTTCGTCCACGCCTCGGCCAGCCACCCGGAGGCCTGGAGCTACGTCACCTCGGACACCAGGGCGGCACCTTCCTTCCGGGCCGTTGCGGCGCGGGTCATCCTTTGCGGGCACACACACAGGCCGCTTCTGGCAAGCTCCGACCGCAGCGGGATGGTCCGCGAGCAGACATTCCGGCAAAACCTGGCGATCCCGTTGATCCGCAGCCGCCGCTGGCTTGCCGTCGTGGGCGCAGTGGGTCAGCCGCGCGACGGGGTGCCACAAGCCGGCTGGGCGATGCTGGACACCGGGCAGAACGAGCTGACCTTTCGTCGGACGGCCTATGACACTGCAACGACAGCGGCGAAAATCCGGGCTGCGGGGCTGCCCGAGCAACTGGCGCTGCGACTTTTGAAAGGAAAATGACTCAATGCAGATCCGCCCGCATTCCGGACTGGTGATCGACGGCTTCACCTTGAATGAACGGCTGCACGCGGGCGGCTTTGCGACAATCTGGGATGTCACCCATCTCGACCAAACCCTGCCGATGGTGATGAAGGTGCCGACGATCCTTGACGGCCATGACGGCCCGACCATCGTGGGCTTCGAAGTCGAGCAGATGATCATGCCGCGCCTGACTGGCCCGCATGTGCCGAAGGTGGTGGCGGTCGGTGATTTTGACGTGATGCCCTATCTCGTGACCGAACGGATCGAAGGCGGTAGCTTTCTGTCGGTTTTCGAGCGCGCGCCGCTGCCTTTGTCGGACGTGATCGAGATCGCAGCCCGGATGGTGGCGGCGGTGGCCGACCTACACCGCCAGCAAGTGATCCATCTTGACCTGAAGCCGGAGAATTTCCTGCAGCGCAAGACGGGCGAGATGGTCCTGGTCGATTACGGCCTGTCGCGCCACGACCAGCTTCCCGACCTGCTGGCGGAGGAATTCACCATTCCAATGGGCACCTTCCCCTATATCGCGCCCGAGCAATACCTGCGCTGCCGCGACGACCCGCGTTCTGATCTTTTTGCCCTTGGAGCTATGCTTTACGCGCTTGCGACCGGAAAGAAGCCGTTCGGGGTGCCCAAGACTCTGCTCGGGGTCAGAAAGCGGCTGTGGAGTGACCCCGAGCCGCCGCGTGCCATTCGGGCCGAGATACCTGAATGGTTGCAGGAGATCATCCTGCGGGCGCTGGAGGTAGATCCGGTGCGGCGCTATCAGACGGCGGCGCAGATGGCTTTCGACCTTGCCCATCCGCAACAGGTCACGTTGACGGGTCTTGCCCACAAGCTGAAACGTCACAATTGGCTTCGGCGATGGGACCGTTGGTGGTTCATGCGCAAGATCAGGCGCTTCGATCCGCCGAAGTCTGTCGCGGCGCAGTTGGCGTCAATCCCGATCCTTGTGGTGGCGGTCGACGTCTCGCC
>JANPJZ010000217.1:0-13612 GCA_031425795.1 Rhodobacter sp.
CGTCATCGGCTCGAACGACATCGTGAACCCGGCCGCACAGGAAGATCCAAACAGCCCCATCGCGGGGATGCCGGTGCTGGAGTGCTGGAAGGCCAAGCAGGTGTTCGTGTCCAAGCGCGGGCAGGGGACCGGGTATTCCGGGATCGAAAATCCGCTTTTCTACAAAGAGAATACCCGGATGTTCTATGGCGATGCAAAGAAGTCGCTGGACGCGCTGCTGCCGCTGATCGACTGACACCGACGTCGGCGACTGCCGAGCCGCGCGCCCGCACGCGCGGATTGCTGGTGCCGCGAGTTCAAAGTTGGCTCAATGCCATCGACCAGTGGATGGCGCGGTTTCACGCCGGAGCGCAAGATTCTGCGGCAGTGTTGCTGCGCCGTTAGCGGTATGCCGAGGCATGCCCACAAAACCATGGAAGTGCAGGGAAACCTTCGCTATCGCTCGGTTGAACAGTCAGCTTTGGACCCTCTCGCGCATGCCGCTTACCGACCACCCCCTTCGCTATGCCACCGTGAACGAGCTGCACGCGCGGCCTTTCCCCTCGCTCGACGTGCCGTCGACGGCGGTCTATGTCGCGGTCAAGGAGCCGGTTCAGGCGGTGAACCGTGACCGGTCGCGGGATCTGGCCCATCTTCTTGCCCTCTTGGACCGCCATGCCAGCCCGCATCCCAAGCCTGGAGCGACGCATTTCCAGGGCCCGATCGGGCGGGGCGAGCTGAAGTGGGAGAGCCATACCGAGTTTGTGACCTACACGGCCTTCTCGCCGGGAGTGTCGCGCCAGCCATTTGACCCGGCAGAAGCGGGCGTCCTTCCCGAGGATTGGTTGGCGGCGGCTCCCGGCAGGCGGCTGACTTCGGTTCTGATCCGGATCGACCACATGCCCGCCAGCGAAGAGGCACTGGCCAGGCAGCTTGACGACTGGTTCGTGCCCGAGAGCCTCGCCGTTAGCCGGGTGGTGGACGGCGCCGCGATCATCGCTGGAGACTTCCGGATCGATCCGGCGGGACACATGCGCTTTGCCGTCTTCGTCCAGCCGGGCACCGGTCCGCGCCGCATCGGCCGGATCGTCCAACGCCTGTGCGAGATCGAGACATACCGCGCCATGTCCATGCTGGGGCTGATGCGGTCGCGTGACCTTTCGGTGCGCCTGAACGCGCTTGACCCGCGGCTGTCCGAACTTGTCTCGGGTCTGGACAACGCGGAACCGGCACCCGAGGTCGCTTTGCACAACCTGCTGACGATCTCGGCAGAGCTTGAAAGCCTCGCGGTGCAGTTTTCTTTCCGCTTTGGTGCCACGGCGGCCTATGAGGCGATCGTCAACCAGCGGATCGAGGTTCTGCGGGAAACGCGGATCGACGGGCGGCAGACTTTTGGCGAGTTCATGATGCGCCGCTATGACCCGGCGATGCGGACGGTGAAATCCTCGGAGGGGCGGCTCCAGTCGATGGCCGACCGGGCACAGCGGGCGGCGGAACTTCTTCGCACGCGGGTCGATGTGGAACGGTCGGCGCAGAACCAGAAGCTTCTGGAAAGCATGGACAAGCGCGCCGATCTGCAACTGCGGCTGCAGCGCACGGTCGAAGGACTTTCCGTCGTGGCGATCAGCTATTACGCGGTGAACCTTGCCGCCTATCTGGTCGAGCCGCTGGCGCACAGGGTCCACCTGACCCATGGGGCGCTCATGGCGATCCTTACCCCGATCGTCGTGCTTGGCGTCTGGGGCATGGTACGCCGGATCCGCAACCATCTGAGCTGAAACCCGGCCCGAATGGGCCGGGCCAGTCTGTGGCCTCAGCGCCCCCGGATGCGGGGGTCCAAAGCGTCGCGCAGGCCGTCGCCGATGTAGTTCACGCTCAGCACCGTGAGCGAGATCGCAAGGCCGGGGAAGATCACCCGCTCGGGGTAAAGCTGCATGTATTCCAGGCCCTCGTAGAGCAGGCGGCCCCAGGTCGGGAAGTCTGGCGGGAAGCCGAGGCCAAGGAAGGACAGCACCGATTCCGTGATGATCGCCTCTGCCACCCCGAGCGTGGCGGCGACCATGACCGGTGAAACCACGTTCGGCAGGATGTGCCGCAGGATCACCCTGCGCGGCGTGGCGCCAATGGCACGCGAGGCGAGAACGTATTCGCGTTCCTTCAGCGCCAGTACCTCGCCCCGGACGATGCGGGCGGCGTGCATCCAGCTGGTCACGCCGATGGCGAAGACGATAAGGATGAAGGCCCCCATTTCCGGTCCCATCACACGGGCGATCTTGTCGCGGAAGAGCATCACCATGACAAGGAGCAGCGGGATCAGCGGCAGCGCCAGAAACATGTCGGTGAGGCGCATCAAGGGGCCGTCGAGCCGCTTGTAATAGCCCGCCAGCACGCCGATCAGCGTGCCAAGGAAGATGGCGATGATCATGGCCACGAAGCCGACAGCCAGGCTGACCTTGCCCGCTGCCATCATGCGCTGCATCGTGTCGCGGCCAAGTTGGTCGGTCCCCATCGGGTGGGCAAAGCTGGAGCCGAGGTTCTTGCTTTTCAGCGCCTCGACCACGGTCAGCTTTTCCGGCGCCCAGACCAGCGGGCCCAGCACCGAGAAGACGATCAGCAGTCCCAGCACGATCAGGCCGAACACGGCACCCTTGTGCTTGCGGAATTGCGACCAGACGGCAGCGCGAAAGGTTTCGGGCCGCTCGGCGAGGGAGGTGTCAGTCATAACGGATCCTCGGATCAAGCAAGCCGTAGAGCAGGTCGGCGATGAGGTTGAACATCACGATCAGGATGGCGAAGATGAAGGCGAGGGTTTGAACCATCGGCAGGTCATTGCCCCGGATCGCCTGGATCAGCGCCGAACCGATACCGTTCACGCCGAAGAGGTTCTCGGTGATGATGGCCCCGCCGAAGATCGACGGAATGCCCAGGGCGATGACCGTGACAACCGGGATCAGCGAGTTGCGCAGGACGTGCTTCAACACCACGGTCCGCTCGCTCATGCCCTTGGCGCGGGCGGTGCGGACGTAATCCTGGCTCATGTTCTCCAGCATTGAAGACCGCATGTAGCGGCTTATCGCGGCGGCGTTGGCCAGGCCCAGCACCATCACCGGCATCGCCATCTGTCGCAGTTGGGTCAGGAAGCTGTCCCAATCCGTCACTTCGAGCGTGGTGTCGTATTTGGTCGGGAACCAACCCAGCCAGACGGCGAAGATGATGATGAACAGTGTGCCGGTGAAAAAGGTCGGAACAGAAAAGCCGATCATCGCGAACATGGTGCCGAACTGGTCGAAAAGCGAATACTGCCGATAGGCCGAATAGATCCCGATGGGCAGGGCGATCAGCACGCCGACGAAATAGGCCGTGCCGATCACGGTCAGCGTTTGTGGCAGACGCTCGCCGATCAGCGGGAAGACCGGGCTGCGGCTTTGATAGCTGATGATCCGCTGCATCCCCTCGGCGTAGTTGGTGCCGAAGATGGCGTCGAACCCGTTCAGCGGTTCGACCCAGAAGAACTGCTTCAGCCACAGCAGGTAACGGATGTGGAGGGGTTCGTTCACGCCGAGGGCTTCGAGGATCTTTGCGCGCACCTCCGGCGGGACGGTCAACGGGATTTCGGACGCGGGGCTTCCGGGGGCAAGATCGACCAGAAGAAATATGACAAGACTGATCAGCAGAAGCGTCGGGATGGCCAATAACAGCCGTCTCAGCGTGAAAGTGAGCATGGGCGGGCGCCTCGGATCAGCAGTCTTGGGGGAAAGGGGGAGGCGGGGGCCTTGCAGCCCCCGCCGGCGGGATGGGTCGCCCCACCCCGATTGACCTTACTTCACGCGGAACCAGTTCTCGACGTTCCACAGCTCGGTGTCCCAGGTGTTCAGGACAACGCCGCCAAGGGTGTTCGAGGCTGCCGACAACCGGCCACGGTCCACCAACGGAACCACGACATAGGAGTCCTTGGTCAGCATCTCGTTCAGGCGGATGGCGATTTCGCCGCGCTTGGCCATGTCAGAGGTCTTCGAAAGCTCGACAACCATGGCGTCATAGGCTGGATCGCAGAAGCGGTTGATGTTCTCGCCCTGCCACTGGTTGTCCGGGCCCGGGATCTTGTCGCACATGTACTGCGCCAGGTAGGGTTCCGGATCGGTGCCGTCGAAGTTGTTGGCGTACATTTCCACGTCCGCATAGAACTTCTGGAACGTGTCGGGCGAGCCCGCGTCGCCGCCGAAGAAGACCGAAGCGTCGATGTTCTTCAGCTCCACTTCCACGCCAAGCTCTGTCCACCAGTCCTTGATGACCGCCTGGAAATCCTGGCGAACCGGGTTGGTTGACGACTGGTAGACGAGTTTCAGCGGCATACCGTCCTTTTCGCGGACACCGTCGCCATCCGCGTCGACCCAGCCCGAGGACTCGAGCAGCGCCTTGGCGCCCTCCATGTCCTGGGTCAGGCAGTCGGTGTTCGGCGAGGCGAAGAGTTCCGGTGCGGGAACCAGGTTGCAGGTCGCACGACCCGCAGCGCCATAGCCGATGTCCACCAGGATCTGCCGGTCAATGGCCATCGACAGCGCCTTGCGAACATTGATGTCGGTCAGGAACGGGTGCGGATGCTTGGTGGTCGAACGCTCGCCTTCCGGAAGGTCTGGCGACGGGTTCGTCATGTTCATCTCGATCCGCTCGACCAGCGTGCCGAAGCCGTTCAGAAGCACGCCCTTGCCGGCGGCCGACATCTGCGTCTGCTGCTCGGGGTTGATCTGGGTGTTCCAGGCGTAGTCGAACTCGCCGGTTTCAAGCACGGCACGCGCTGCCGCAGCCGCATCGCCGCCGCCCTTGACGGTCATCGTGGCGAAGGCAGGCTTTGCCGGATCGCGATAATTCGGGTTGGCAGCGAGGGTCACCGTGTCGTTCACCTTGAATTCGGTGACGGTGAAGGGGCCGGTGCCGATCGGCTTGAAGTTCTGCTCGGTGCAGGTCGAGGCCGCAGCGCCGAGGCAGTTTGCGAATTGGGCCGCCTGCAGCAGGGGCGAGGTGCCGCCGACGAAAGCGGTATAGGGGTTCGGCTTTGGCGCAGCGAAAGTGATGACGATGGTCAGCTCGTCCGGCGTCTCGATGCTGGCGATGCCTTCATAGCGGGCCGCCTGGGCGCAACCACCTTCGGGATGGGTGCAGTATTCATAGGTGAACTTGGCGTCGGCAGAAGTTACGGGCGTGCCATCGGACCAAAGCAGGCCGGGCTTCAGTTTCCAGGTGATCTGGGTCAGGTCAGCGCTGATGCCGCCGTTTTCCACGGTCGGGACCGATTCCGCCAGACGCGCGAAGACCACGCCCTTTTCGTCAAAGCCCGCAAGTCCTTCAAGGATCAGCGAGGCGGTTTCCACGTCCTTGGTGCCCGAGGACAGGTAGGGGTTGAGGATCGACGGCGCCTGCCAGTACAGCACGTTCACGTTGCCGTCGGCCCCGCGCTCGGCAAAGGCCGCGGGCGCAAAGGCCATCGCGGCGGCAGCGCCCAGAAGGGCGGTTGTCAGTTTCATTGGTATTCTCCTTGCTGGTTACGCTCTGTTGCCTCGGGCGCGCCGGTTGATCCGGCGGCTGCTGTTGTGGGGTAAAGGTGACAGGCGACCAACCGCCCCGGCGCGACCTCGATCAGGTCGGGATCCGCGGTTCGGCAGATGTCCATCACCTTCGGGCAGCGGGTGCAGAAATTGCAGCCCAGCGGCGGGTTTGCGGGGGAAGGGACGTCGCCCTTCAGGATGATGCGCTTGCGGCGGGCTGCAAGCAGGGGGTCGGGCTCGTTCACCGCTGACAGCAACGCCTCGGCATAGGGGTGCAGCGGGCGCGAATAGAGGGCGTCACGGGGGGAAAGTTCCGCGATCTTTCCCAGATACATCACGGCCACACGGTCGGCGATGTGACGCACCATCGACAGGTCGTGGCTGATGAACAGGTAGGTCAGACCCAGCCTTTCCTGCATGTCCTCCAACAGGTTCACCACTTGCGCCTGGATCGACACGTCCAGCGCGGCGATGGGTTCATCGCATACGATGAACTTCGGTCCGAGTGCCAGCGCCCGGGCAATCCCGATCCGCTGCCGCTGTCCGCCCGAGAATTCATGCGGAAAGCGGCTGTCGAAGCGGCGGTTCAGGCCCACGGCATCCATCAGCTCATGCACGCGGTCCAGCTTCTTGGCCTCGGTCCAGTCGGTGTGTTCGTCCAGCGGCTCGCTGATGATGCGCGACAGGGTCATCCGCGGGTTCAGGCTGGCCTGAGGGTCCTGGAAGACCATCTGCATCGTGGGGCGCTTGCGGCGCAGCGCCTCGGGCTCCAGCGTGGCGATATCCTCACCGTCGATGATCACCCGGCCGGCCGTGGGTTCGTAAAGCCGCAGCAGGGCCCGGCCCACGGTGGACTTTCCACAGCCACTTTCGCCCACAAGACCCAGCGTCTCGCCCGCGTTGATGGTGAAGGACACGCCGTCGACCGCCTTCACATCCCCCGTATGGCGGCGGAGCACACCGGAGTAGATCGGGAAATGCATCTTGAGGCCTTCGACGCGGACCAGCGGCGTGGCAAGCGCATCAAGCATGTGCCACCTCCGGAACGGCAGCCGGGGCGTGCCAGTGGCAGGCGACGTCATGCCCGTGGCCGACCTGTTCGCCATCCACCGGGCGGCGGGGCGGATTCACCCTGTCGCACGGGTCGTGGCGGTATTCGCAACGGGCACGGAACGGGCAGGCCTCGGGCGCGGCTGTCATGATCGGCGGCTGCCCTTCGATCACCTTGAGGCGCGCTTCGCGGGCACCGGTGATCTTGGGCACGGTCTTCAGCAGGGCGCGCGTATAGGGATGCTGGGGGTTGGCGAATAGCTCGCGCACCGGGGCATGTTCGACCACCTGGCCGCCGTACATCACCAACACCCGGTCCGCGATGCCGGCGATCACCCCAAGGTCATGGGTGATCCAGATGATCGCCATGCCCAGCTTCTGGCGCAACTCCTTCACCAGCTCCAGGATCTGGGCCTGAATGGTAACGTCCAACGCCGTGGTCGGTTCGTCCGCAATCAGCACGTCCGGGTCGCAGGCGAGGGCGATGGCAATCATCACCCGCTGGCGCATGCCACCGGAAAACTGATGCGGGTAGGCCTTGAGACGGTTGCGCGCGTCGGGAATCCCGACCAGCTCCAGCAGTTCAACTGCCCTCGTCGCAGCGTCGGCCTTCGACAGGCCCATATGTTCGCGCAGCGGCTCCATGATCTGGCTACCGATGGTAAAGACCGGGTTCAGGCTGGTCATCGGGTCCTGAAACACGAAGCCCACCTTCACGCCCCTCACCTTGCGGAGGTCTTCGGCATCCATCTTCAAAAGATCCTGCCCGTTCAGCAGCACCTCACCTTTGCGAATATCGGCGGGGGGTGAGGGAAGAAGCCGGATGAGCGACATCATCGTCACCGACTTGCCTGACCCGCTTTCGCCCACAACGCCCAGAAGTTCACCACGCTGCAAATGGAAGCTGACGTTGTTGACCGCGTGAATCTCACCTCCGCGGGTGCGGAATACGGTCTTGAGGCCCCTGACATCAAGGACAGGCGAGGCCTGATCGGCCATATAGTACTCCCCGCGTCGTTTCTTAGTTCTTGTTATTCTTAGGTCTTTTTGACCCGGTCAACCAACGGTTGCCGCTGGTTGCCTCAACTGTTTCCGATTTTCCCTGTTCTATCAATCCCGATTTGCCGCGCGATTCCATCACGTTCCACCGGCAAAATGACTGAACAGCACGGCAATCTGCCAGATATTGACACTGCCACGCCGTGCCGACAGGCTGACCACAACATGTAGGGAAGCCAATCTTGACAATGAATGCCGCACTGACCCCGCGTCAGATTCTTGAACGCCTCGTCGGCTTTCCCACCGTCAGTCGCGGGTCGAACCTCGAACTCGTCGACTGGGTGGAGGGGTATCTGGCCAGTCATGGCATCACCGCCCACCGGCACTGGAACGAGGATCAGACCAAGGCCGCGCTCTTTGCCCATGTCGGACCGTGGCAGCCAGGGGCGGTGGTGCTATCAGGCCATTCCGACGTTGTGCCGGTCGATGGCCAGACATGGACGACCGATCCTTGGACCGTGACCGAACGCGACGGCCGCCTTTACGGCCGGGGCACCTGCGACATGAAGGGCTTCGTGGCCCTGTCGATCTGGGCCCTCGTCGAAGGCCAGTACCGGACCCTTGCAACGCCCCTTCAACTTGCCGTGTCCTATGACGAGGAGATCGGCTGCACCGGTGCGCCGCCGATGATCGCCGCGATGCAGCCGGTCCTGCCGAAGGGCAGCGCCGTCATCGTGGGTGAGCCGTCGAACATGGGTCTCATCACCGGGCACAAGGGCGGCACCGGCTACCACGTCCATGTGAAGGGGTTCGAGATCCACTCCTCGCTGCTGCCGTACGGCGTGTCGGCGATCATGGAAGGCGCACGGCTGATCGGCTGGGTCAACGACCAGAACGCCGACATTCAGTCCCGTTCGCCGGGACCGCTTGCGGCTGCGTTCAACCCCTCCTTCACCACGCTGCATGTCGGCATGATCGAGGGCGGCACCGCCCATAACATCACCGCCGCCGACTGCCGCTTTGCTGTCGAAATGCGCGTCGTGCCCGGCGAAGATATCGAAGCCTACGAAGCTGACTTCCGCGCCGAAGCCGCCCGCCTCGATGCAATTTTGAAACAGGTCCGCCCCGAGGCCGGTGTCCACCTCGACCGCTTCTTCGGAGTCCCGGCACTTGTGCCCGAAACCGATGGCCCGGCCGAGGCTCTGGTCCGCCGCCTGACCGGCGCCAACACCGCCGGCGTCGTCAGCTATGGCACTGAAGCCGGGCAGTTCCAGGAGGCCGGCTATTCGGCCGTAGTCTGCGGGCCCGGCGATATCGCCCAGGCCCACCAGCCCGACGAATTTCTTGAATTGTCCGAGTTCCAGGCCGGCCAGCGCTTCATGACTGGCCTTCTGGACGCGCTGACGTGACCTTCCCGATCACTGACGCCAGCCCCGTCCGCTTTGCCGCTGCGCTTCCCCGGCGGTCGGATGTCGTGGTCATCGGCGGCGGGGTCATCGGGGTGATGACCGCGTGGTTCCTGCGGCAAAAGGGCCTGAGCGTCACAATTTGCGAAAAGGGCCGGATTGCCGGTGAACAGTCCGGCCGCAACTGGGGCTGGGTCCGCCAGCAGGGCCGCGACCCCGGCGAACTGCCGATCATGGTGGAGAGCCTGTCGATCTGGAAGCGCCTGACGGCCGAGTTTGGCGAGGGCCTGGGTTTCCGGCAAACCGGCGTCCTGTACCTGGCCAAGACCGACCGAGAGATCGCAGGTTTCGAGGCCTGGCTTGACCACGCCCGCGCGCATCAACTGGACAGCCGCATGCTGACCGGTGCCGAGACACTGGCGATGCTCAAGGGCGCGGTGGCTCCGTGGAAGGGGGCGCTCTACACCGCGTCTGACGCGCGGGCGGAGCCTTGGCTGGCTGTCCCCACCCTTGCCGCCGCGGCGGAAGACCGGGGCGTTGTCATCCGCGAAGCCTGCGCGGTGCGGGCGCTGGATCTGGCCGGCGGCAGCGTTGCGGGGGTGGTCACCGAACACGGTCGCATCGCCTGCGACCATGTGGTGCTCGCGGCGGGGGCATGGTCGCGGCTGTTCCTTGGCCGCCATGGCGTGCGGATCCCGCAACTTTCCGTCCTCGCCTCGGTTGCAGCGACCGAACCGATGCCCGAGATTTTCCCCGGCAATGCCGCCGATGACGACTTTGCCTTCCGCCGCCGCGCCGATGGCGGCTATTCCATCGCTCCCGGCGGTTCCGAGCATGACTTCTTCCTTGGTCCCGATGCGCTGCGGTCGGTCCGGCCCTATCTGCCGATCCTGAAGAAGGACCTGCGCCACGCCCGCTTTCGCCCCATTGCCCCAAAGGGTTTTCCCGACGCCTGGGGGACCAGACGCCACTGGGCCGAGGATGAGGCGACCCCGTTCGAGGCGATCCGCATCCTGAACCCTGCGCCGAACCTGCGGACCCTTGGCCGCGTGCAGGACGCCTTCGCCCGCGCCTTTCCCGGCCTTGGTCGCCCGAAGCTGAAGGCCGCCTGGGGCGGCATGATCGATACGCTGCCCGATGTCGTCCCCATCGTCGATCACGCCCCGATCCCTGGCCTCACCATCGCCACCGGGATGAGCGGGCACGGCTTCGGCATCGGCCCCGGCATGGGGCGGGTGCTGGCTGACCTTGTGACCGGGGGCGCGGTCGGCCATGACCTGACCCGCTTCCGCTTCAACCGCTTTACCGATGGCACGCGCATTGCGCCCGGCCCCAGCCTCTAGATGACACCTTGCAGATGACAGCCTGTGGCATCGACTTTGGCACCTCGAATTCCACCGTCGGACTGGCTGACAGCAGTGGTGCGCGGCTTCTGGCGCTGGAGGAGGGATCACCGACAATTCCCTCGACTGTCTTCTGGCAGACCGATGGTGCCGCCCCCCTGTTCGGCCGGGCCGCGATCACCGCCTATCTGGAGGGCGATGAGGGTCGCCTGATGCGCGGGCTGAAATCGACCCTCGGCTCGGGCCTGATCCATGACAAGACCGCAGTTGGCGGCAGGGCGGTCAGTTTTCGCGAGGTCCTTGCCCGGTTCATCGGCCATTTGCGCGCGGCCCAGCAGGCAGAGGTACGGCTGAATAGCGTCGTCCTAGGCCGCCCGGTCCACTTTGTCGACGACGACCCCGCCGCCGATGCCGCTGCCGAGTCCGTGCTTGCTGAAATCGCGCAGGGCTGCGGCTGGACAGAGGTTGCCTTCCAGTTTGAACCGATCGCCGCCGCGCTTCACTACGAACAGACTGCCCCGACCGAGGAGCTGGTGCTGATCGTCGACATCGGCGGCGGCACCTCGGACGTCTCGGTGGTGCGGGTGGGGCCAGGGCGGGCCGCACTGCCCGAACGCAGCGGTGACATCCTGGCCAATGACGGCATCCGGGTCGGCGGCACCGACTTTGACCGCCTGCTTTCGCTGGCCGAGGCGATGCCGCATCTGGGTTACCTTGCCCCTACCAAGGGCGGCGGGACGATGCCACGACACTATTATCAGGACCTTGCAACCTGGCACCGGATCAACGCGCTTTACACCGCCCGCACGGCCAGCGACCTGAAGGCGCTTCGGCTGGTGGCCGACCAGCCTGACCGGATTGACCGGATGATCCGCGTCGTCAGCGGCCGCCACGGTCATGCGCTGGCAATGGAGGTCGAGGCGGTCAAGGTTGCGCTTTCCACATCGGATCACGCGCGCCTGCCGTTGTCCGCCCTGACCGGCGGCCCTAACCCGATGCTCAGCCGTGAGGGGTTCGAGGCGGCGGTCGAAGCGCCAATCGCCCGCGTCCGAACGCTGCTTCAGCGCGTGCTGCAGGACGCGGGCCTTGCGCCGGACCGGATCGGCACCGCATTCCTGACCGGGGGGTCCAGCCAGTTGCCGATCCTGCGCGCCACGGTCCGCGACGTGGTGCCCGGGGCCGCCATCGCCACCGGCGACATGCTGGGCTCGGTCGGCACCGGTCTGGCGCTTGAGGCGCGGCGGCGCTTCGGCTGACCCTTGCGAAGCTGCCGGTTTCGGATCACCCTTGGTGGCCAAAGGAGTCTCCCCATGCCCCCCAAGAACCGTTTCGCCGAGCTGCTTCCGGAAATCACCGCCTGGCGCCGGGATTTCCACGAACACCCGGAGCTGTTGTTCGACGTCCACCGCACAGCCGCCAAGGTCGCCGACCTTTGCCGCAGTTTCGGCTGTGACGAGGTGGTGGAAGGTATTGGCCGAACCGGGGTTGTAGCGGTGATCAGGGGGAAGACCGACAGCAAGGGCCGCACGATTGGCCTGCGCGCCGACATGGACGCCTTGCCGATCAAGGAGCAGACTGGCGTCCCCTATGCCTCGAAAACCCCTGGCAAGATGCACGCCTGTGGGCATGACGGGCACACGGCCATGCTGCTGGGGGCTGCGAAATACCTTGCCGAGACGCGGAATTTCGACGGCACGGTGGTCTGCATCTTCCAGCCGGCGGAAGAGGGTGGGGGAGGGGGCCGCGAGATGGTTCAGGACGGGATGATCACCCGCTGGAAGATCGATGAAGTCTACGGCATGCACAACATGCCGGGAATCCCCGTGGGCCACTTCGCCATCCGGCCCGGAGCGATGATGGCCGCAGCCGATCAATTCGAGATCGTGGTGACCGGCAAGGGCGGCCACGCCGCCAAACCGCATGATTGCGTCGACACGACCGTGGTCGCCGCCCATATCGTGGTGGCCCTGCAGACCATCGCCAGCCGCAATGTGGACCCGTTGAAGCAGATCGTGGTCAGCGTATGCACCGTGGAAACCGACAGCACCGCCCACAACGTGATCCCGCAGGTGGTCAAGATGAAGGGCACCGTCCGCACCATGGACGCCGGGGTGCAGGACTATGTCGAAACCCGCATCGGCCAGATCGTCGAAGGCACTGCCATGGCGCTTGGCGCTCGGGCCGATGTGCATTACCAGCGCGGCTACCCGGTCACGGTGAACGCTCCGCAGAACACCGACTATGCAGCCGAGGTTGCGCTTGCCGTCTCGGGGCAGGTCGATACCAACACCGCGCCGCTGATGGGGGCGGAAGATTTCAGCTTCATGCTGAATGAACGCCCCGGCGCTTATATCTTCCTGGGCAATGGCGACACGGCGATGGTCCACCACCCGGCATACAATTTCGACGACAGCGCCATTCCCTTCGGCTCAAGCTGGTACGCCGGCATGGCCGAAGCGCGGATGCCTGCCGCTTGATGGGGCGGGCATCCCGGGTGGCATAGCGGCGGGGGCACTGGCCGAGCCTGGTGCCGGGGGCGTTGCTCAGGGCAACTGCGCGCGGCAGGCCGCAGATTCCGCTTTGCGTTCGGGCCTTCGGTGCTACCGTCCGACACCAAACGCCTGGGGGGAGCAAAGACCATGGCCGAACACCGCAGCCCGCTGCCGGACGTGCCCTTGCGCGACATCAGCCTGACCGAACGGCTGTTCGAGGGGCTGACCCTGTCAGGTGACAGCATCGTGCTGACCGATGGCCCCAGCGGCGTCACGGTGACGGGAACGGCACTTATCGACCGTATCCGTCGCCTCGCAGGAGGTTTCGTTGCAGAGGGTATGGGTCCGGGAACCGTGGTCGCGCTGATGGCGCCCAATCTGCCGGACTATGCGGTGGTCTTTCACGCCGCGGCATTGGCCGGGCTGACGGTCACCACGATCAATCCGACCTACACCGCGCCCGAAGTGGCCCACCAGCTGAAGGATTCCGGCGCCACGCTGCTGATCACGATCCCCGCCTTCCTTCCCGTGGCCCTTGCGGCGCTGGAAGGCAGCCGCGTCGCCTCGGTCGTGACGCTGACGCCATGCTCGGGCCACCGCACGATCGAAGATCTGATGGGTGCGCCCTTGCTGGCACAGGTTCCCGTGGACCTTGACCGCCACGTGCTGGCGCTGCCCTATTCCTCGGGGACGACGGGGCTGCCGAAGGGCGTCATGCTCAGCCACCGCAACATGGTGATCAACGTCGACCAGTCTCTGCCGCTTCTGGACGTCCATCCGGGCGAGACGACTGTCGCCTT
>JANPJZ010000218.1:0-10359 GCA_031425795.1 Rhodobacter sp.
GCGGCAGGGTCACCCCGCCACCTGCCCAAGTCAAGCGCGCATGCGGCCGCCGTCATCCCAGATCGGCGCGAGGTGGACCCGGGCCGGGCGGCGTTCGCCGAGGATCTCGATCTCGCAGGCCAGACCGTCCTCTACCCGCCCGGCCGGAAGGAAGCCCATAGCGACAGACAGGCCACTGGTGTGGCTGTAACCGCCAGATGTGCAGAAGCCCACGACCTCACCGTCCAGCCAGATCGGCTCCCAGGCCACGACATCGGCGTCCTTGGCGTCGACGACGAAGCTGACCAGCTTGCGCCTGGGGCCTGCGGCTTTCTCGGCAAGAGCCGCTGCCTTGCCGATCCAGTCGGCGGGCTTGTTCCAACGGATGAAGCGGTCAAGGCCGGTCTCGGCGGGGGTGTAGTCGGGGCTGAACTCGCGGCCCCAGGACCCGAACCACTTGTCGAGCCGCAGCGACATCATTGCCCGCATCCCGAAGGGGCGCAGGCCCATGTCCTTGCCGGCGGTCGCCAGCGTATCCCACAGGTGGCGGACGGACATGTGGTCGGTGAAGATCTCATATCCCAGATCGGCGGTGTAGCTCACGCGCTGCACGATGCAGTTGGCCATGCCGACGGTCATGCGGCGGACGTCCATGAACTTGAACGCTTCGGCGCTGACATCGGCGCGGGTGACGCGCGAGAGGAGTTCGCGGGCGTTCGGCCCGGCGATCTGGAAGCCGGAGCGGGCGTCAGAGATGTTTTCAACCCGGCAACCCTCCATGGCGTTCTGTTCGAACCAGCGCTCGTGCCAGCCCTGCGCGCCGTAGCTCGCGGTCAGCTGGAATTCATGCTCCGACAGACAGGACACGGTGAAGTCACCGATAATCTTGCCGCTGTGCGCCAGCATGGGCGTCAGCGACAGGCGGCCCGGTTTCGGGATGTTGCCCGCCATGATCCGGTCGAGCCAATCCCGCGCCTTTGGGCCGGTGATCCGGTACTTGCCGAAGTTCTGCACTTCGTTGATGCCAACGCCCTCGCGGACCGCCATCACCTCTTGGCGCGTGGCTTCCCAGGCGTTTGACCGCTTGAAGGACGGCTCCTCATAGCGCGGCTCGCCCGGCAGGGCATGGTAGTTTACCACCTCAAGCCCGTATTGCTGGCCCCAGACGGCGTTCATCTGGTCGAAGACCTCATACATCGGCGTGGTGCGGAAGGGGCGGGCAGCGGGGCGTTCCTCGTTCGGGTAGGAGACGGAGAACCGCATCTGGTAGTTTTCGATCACCTTCGGGACGGTGTAGCCGGGGCTGGTCCAGGTGCCGAAGCGGCTGACGTCAAAGCCACGCGGGTCGCGTTCGACCTCGCCCTCGATCATCCACTGCGCCAAGGCGAGGCCCATGCCGCCGCCCTGGGAAAAGCCCGCCATGACGGCGCAGGCCGACCAGTAGTTGCGCAGGCCCTGCACCGGGCCAATCAGCGGGTTGCCGTCGGGGGCGAAGGTGAAGGGGCCGTGGATCACCCGCTTGACGCCCGCGCGCTGCAGGGCGGGGAAGCGGCGGTAGGCGAACTCGACGGAGTCGGCAATCTTGTCATAGGCGTCGGGCAAGAGCTCCTGCCCCCAGGTCCAGGGGGTTCCGTCGATGCTCCAGCCTTCGCAGGGTTTCTCGTAAAAGCCGATGCAGAAGCCCCGGCCTTCCTGGCGGAGGTAGCTTTCGCCACCAGGGTCCATCACATGCGGGAACTCGCGCCCGCCGCGTGCGACGATTTCAGGGATGTCGTCGGTGACGAGATACTGGTGCGCCATCGGCAGAAGCGGCAGGTAGACCCCCGCCATCGCGCCCACTTCCCGCGCCCATAGGCCGCCGGCGTTCACCAGATGCTCGCAAGTGACGATCCCCTTGTCTGTCACCACTTCCCAGCCGTCCTTGGTCGGGTTCGTCGCGATGACCTTGGTATGGAGCACGATCTCGGCCCCGCCCATCTTCGCCGCCTTGGCATAGGCGTGGGTGGTGCCGTAGGGGTCGAGGTGGCCATCCAGCGGGTCATACAGCGCGCCGATGATGCCTTCGAGGTTCACCATCCCGTCGGTCAGCTTGGCAATCTCCTCCGGCCCAAGGATTTCGGTATCCAGTCCCATGTAGCGGTGCTTGGCGCGTTCGGCCTTCAACTGCTCGAACCGCGCGGGGTTGTCGGCCAGGGTGATGCCGCCCACATGGTGCAGCCCGCAGGACATTCCGGTGATCGCCTCCAGCTCCTTGTAAAGCCGGATCGTATAGCCCTGCAGCGCGGCCATGTTGGTGTCGCCGTTCAGCGTGTGAAAACCCCCCGCCGCGTGCCAGGTGGAGCCTGCGGTCAGTTCCGCCCGCTCGATCAGCATCACGTCGGACCAGCCAAGTTTGGTCAAGTGATACAACACCGAACAACCGACAACGCCGCCGCCGATCACGACCACGCGGGAATGGGATTTCATGACTGGAAGACTCCTGGCTTGGCGTTTCGCGGCAGAGTGGCCGGGCAGGCCAGCGCGGTCATGCATTTCCGCGACATTTCATGTCGGGGATGACTTGCCATCCTGTGCTGCTGCCTGCAGTCGTTGGGCGCTGGCGATGATCTTCTGCCGGACCGGGCCGATGACGGCGTCGCTCCAATAGCCGATGCGGCCGCTATCGTCGTGGATCGTGCTGCCGTCGTCCAGGGTGGCGAGGTGTTCGGGCTTCACGGCAAGGCCGTTCAGCGTCACCGCGACAAGGCCCACCCGGCGCTGCGACCGTCCGGGCAGCACGCGGCGGAGCCAGAGGATGAGGCGGGCGCGGGCCATGAATTCGCGCCGGAACGACACGGCGAGGGCCTTCGGGACGCCGCCGATCCGGCCGCGATGGAACCAGGAGATGAAGACGTCATCGATCATCATGTGGAGTTTGTCGACATCGACGCCGCCGCTGTGCAAGCGTTGGAACGCCTCGGCGATGTTGGCGCGGGCGTCGGAATGGAATGCCACGACAGAGGAGTTGCCGACCGGAAACCGCCCACCACGCAGCCAGTCCGCCGGGCGGCGGAGCGCGCTGAAGCCGATGCCAGCGGGCGGCATCATCACACACTCCTCCGTCCGCCGGATCAGCGCGGCGATCCGGCCGAGGTCTCCGGTGACGACGGTATCGAGATCGACGAACAGACAGACACACCCGCGCGGCAGCAGGTCGCGCGAGAATACCGCAAGCTTGGCGCGGTAGGCCCCGGCGAAGAAATCCGGGCGGTGGAAATAGACGGGAAACAGCGTCTGCCGCACCTCGGGGTCGATGCCGTCACGCAGCCGGTCGGTGAAAAGCACAACCTCCGCCAGGGTACGAGACTGGGCGCGCGCCTGCCGGGCAAGCTCGTTCACATGGGCCGGGCCGTATTTGCTGCCCCAGATCGCCATCACGAGGCACCAGGGCGCAGTGGCCGCCATGGCCTAACGCTCCGGGATCAGGCCACGGGGGCTGAACCGCATCACGACCAGCAGGATCACCCCCATGGTCAACAGCCGCATATGCTCGGCCGAACCCAAGAGATGCGCCTTGAACGCGCCTTCGGGCATCGGCGCGGTCAGCAGGCCCATGATGTTCGGCCCGATGTTTTCCACAACCAGCCAAAGCCAGCCGATCAGCAACCCGCCAAGGACCGTGCCCCAGTTGTTGCCCGATCCACCGACGATCACCATCACCCAGACCAGGAAGGTGAACCGCAGCGGGTTGTAGGTGCCTGGCGTCAGTTGCCCGTCCATCGAGGTCATCATCGCCCCGGCAAAGCCGATCACGGCCGAGCCAAGGATGAAGACCTGCAGGTGCCGCCCGGTCACATCCTTGCCCATCGCGGCGGCAGAAACCTCGTTGTCGCGGATCGCCCGCATCATCCGGCCCCAGGGGCTGTTCAACGCGCGCTCGAATGACCAGATCACCAGACCAAGCACGATCCCGAACATGCCCGCATAAAGAAGCTTCACCCCGATGGTCGAGGCAGTCACCGGATCCAGCCCCCAGTTCGCGACAAACTCCAGAAACCCCGGCTCTTGCTGCAACTCCACCTCATAGGGCACCGGCCAGGGGCGCGGCAGATCGATCAGGTTCTTCACCCCCCGCGCCAGCCAGTCCTCGTTCTTCAGCACCGAGACGATGATCTCGGCGATACCCAACGTGGCGATGGCCAGATAGTCCGAGCGCAGACCCAGAGCGGTCTTGCCAATGGCCCAGGCGACGGCGGCAGCCAGAAGGCCTCCGACCGGCCAGGCGATCAGGGAGGGCAGGCCAAGCCCGCCAATGTTGCCGGCAAATTCCGGGTTCACCGCCTCGGCGGCGGTGACGGCAGGGTCAAAGACCGCGCGGAACAGGAAGAAGCCCCCGACCAGGATCGCGGCCACGGCAGGCGCGCGTGCCCGCGTCTTCGGCAGCCGGCGCCAGGCGAAGACCGCAGCCATGCCGGCCAGCGCGCCCAGGACCAGCGCCAGAAGAATCCCCATCCCCCCAGCCTGCCAGTTTTCCACATTGGGACGCGACGAGATCAGCACCACGCCAAGGCCGCCCAAGGCGGTAAAGCCCATGGTGCCAACGGAAAACAGCCCCGCGTAGCCCCACTGCATGTTGACGCCAAGAGCCGCAATCGTGGCCAGAAGGGCCGCGTTCAGGATGTTCAACGACAGATTCCAGCTTTGCAGAAAGCCGGTGCCAAGGTAAAGGCAGGCCACGAGGCCAAACAGGATCAGGCTGCGCTGGTTCATAGCGATTTACCCTTGAAAAGGCCGGTCGGCATGAACAGCAGCACGATGATCAGGATCGTGAAGCTGACCGCGAACTTGTAGTCGGTGGACAGAAGCTGAAGCAATCCCTGCACCTGCATGTCGTCGGGCAAGAGGTAGTTGGCGATCTTCTTCCAGGCATTGGTCACCATCACCTCGGAAAAGGCGATCACGAAACCGCCCGCAATGGCACCCAAGGGGCTGCCCAGCCCCCCCACGATGGCTGCGGCGAAGATCGGCAGCAGCAACTGGAAATAGGTGAAAGGCTTGAACGACTTGTCGAGACCGTAGAGCGTGCCGGCAATCGTGGCGATGCCCGCCGCGATGATCCAGGTCACGGCGACCACCCGGTCGGGGTTGATGCCGGACAGAAGCGCCAGATCCTCGTTGTCGGAAAACGCCCGCATCGACTTGCCGGTGCGGGTCTTCTGCAGGAACCAGAACAGGGCCGCTACGACAGCCACCGCCGTTACCACCGTAACAAGCTGTGTGGTCTTGATCGCCAAGGGCTCGGCCAGCCCGGTCATCGTCTTGAATTCGTTCGGGTTCAGGACAAAGCGTGCGCCGTCGCTGAAATTCTGCTCATCCACGCCGATGATGAACCGGATGATCCCGTTCATCACGAACATCACACCAAGCGAGACGATGACCACGATGGTCGAAGACGCCTTCTGTCGGCGGTAAAAGCGGTAGACCACCCGGTCGGTGCCAAGAACGAAAGCCGCCGTCGCCGCGATCCCGAAGGGCAGGGCAAGAAGGGCTGTCGGCAGCGGGCCGAAGCTGATGCCCACCGACTGGAACCACCAGGTCATGAGGATCGTGACCATCGCGCCAAAGGCCATGGTGTCGCCATGCGCGAAGTTGGAAAAGCGCAGGATGCCATAGATCAGCGTGACCCCCAGCGCCCCTAGCGCCAGCTGCGCTCCATAGGCAAGGCCCGGGATGAAGACGAAGTTCAGGAAGGCCACGAGGGCGTTGAGCGCGTCCATCAAAGGTCCCGGCGTGAAAGTGGTTTCTGGGTCTGAAGGATTGGCATCAACCCTCCTCTTCCGTACAGGTCCCGGTTCCGGTGATGGCGACGGGGCTCTCGGCAAAGGCATGGAACGTCATCAGCACATCGCCGGACGGAAACAGGCTGGCCAACCCCGAAGCCCCGTTCTGTGGCGGGAACACGACGGAAAGCTCACCGCCCGTGTCGGCCGAGGCAGTGCCGAAGCCCTCCCAGATCTGGCCGCCGATCTCCAGTTGCCAACTATCGCCAAGCTCACGCAGGGTCGCGGGGCCGCCGGTGAAATCTTCGCAGGCGCCGCCGCCACATTGCTGAACCAGGGTGCAGGCGTAGTCGGCCAGGGCAGGGGCGGGCAGCAGGGCAAGAACGAGGGAAAGGGTTTTCAAATCAGCCTCCAAGAAAGGATCTGCGGACCTCTGGGTCGGCCAGAAGGGCCTTGCCGGTGTCGGTAAAGCGGTTGCGCCCCTGCACCAGGACATAGCCCTTGTCGGCAATCTCCAGCGCCTGCCGCGCGTTCTGTTCGACCATCAGGATGCAAATTCCGGTGCGGGCGACCTCGATGATGCGGTCGAAAAGCTCGTCCATCACGATGGGGCTGACGCCCGCGGTCGGTTCGTCCAGCATGAGCACCTTCGGCTGCGTCATCAGCGCCCGGCCCACGGCGACCTGCTGGCGCTGGCCGCCCGAAAGCTCTCCCGCCGCCTGATAGCGCTTGGTCTTCAGGATCGGGAACAGGTGATAGACCTGCTCCAGCGTCGTCCTGATGTCATCGCGGCGCAGGAAGGCCCCCATCTCGAGGTTCTCCTCCACGGTCATTGAGGTAAAGATGTTCTGGGTCTGCGGCACGAAGGCCATGCCCTTGGCGACGCGCGCCTGCGGGGTCAGCGTGGTGATGTCCTCACCATCCAGCCGCACCTGCCCGCCGCGCAGTTTGAGCATCCCGAAGACGGCTTTCATCGCAGTCGACTTGCCGGCCCCGTTCGGGCCGACGATCACGGCGATTTCTCCTGGCTCCACCGCAATGGTGCAATCGTGCAGGATGTCGACCGCGCCATAACCGCCGGTCATCGCCTCGCCGATCAGGAAGGGTTCACTCATTCGGGAAGGTCCAGTCTTATTGCTTTGGAAGGCAGCAAGGCTGCGTCGCGCCAAGTGCCGTCAAAATCCGCTGCCGCTGTCGTTTTTGGACGCCTGAAGATCGCCTTCATTCCGACCCCTTGACCCGGATTGCACTCAGGAAATCCGCATGAACGGTCCCGTGCGAGAATGAGTACTGGAACGATGGGTCTTCCACCGTTGCGGCAATCAGCACCGACCCATCCGGCAAGGCCACATAGCTGTAGACGCGGGTTGCGGTGCCGCCAATAACCGACGACAGGGTGATCGGGCGCAGTCCGGCCAGTTCGGCCTGCGTTTCCTCAGGGGTCAGGCCGAAGTCCGTGTCCTTGCCCCGGTCGCCGTTGATGAACCGCCGCACCGCTTCGGTCGTCATGGCGATATTGGTCGCGGGACCGCCCAGCACCCAGACGGTTGCGCGAAAGTCGGCGCTCTGTTCAAACCACTGCGGACCGAATCCGGCATCGCCCGCGACTGGGGACCACACGGACGGCAGGGCGCAAACCTCGACTTGACGACCCACCGGCGTGCAACGCTCTCCCCCAGCATCGTCGTAGCGCCAGGTATGGTCTGGCCTCAGGACCACCTTGTCGCCGCCGTCGTCCAGCGTCGCCGTTCGCTCTTGCGCCGAAGAGGCAGAGGCCAACACCAGGCAGGCAACGAGCAGCAGCCCCCTCACGCTGCGCCCTCCTTCAGCTTGTTCTTCAACCCGGTGCCGAGATAGGCCTCGATCACCCGCTCGTCGGCCTTGACCTCGGCCACGCTGCCCTGCGCCAGCACATGCCCCTCGGCCATCACGATCACCGGGTCGCAGAGGCGCGCGATGAAATCCATGTCGTGTTCGATCACGCAGAAGGTATAGCCGCGCTCCTTGTTCAGCCGCACGATCGCATCGCCGATCGTGTTCAGGAGCGTGCGGTTCACCCCTGCACCCACCTCGTCCAGAAAGACGATCTTGGCGTCCACCATCATCGTCCGCCCGAGCTCCAGGAGCTTCTTCTGCCCGCCCGAGATCATGCTGGCCTTCTGGTCCGCCAGATGGCTGATCGTCAGGAATTCCAGCACCTCGTCGGCCTTGGCGCGGATGCGCGCCTCCTCGGCGGCGACCCGGCCCCTTGCGAACCAGCTGTTCCAGATCCTCTCGCCCGCCTGGTTCGGCGGCACCATCATCAGGTTCTCGCGCACCGTCATGCTGCCGAACTCATGCGCGATCTGGAAGGTCCGCAGCAGCCCCTTGTGAAACAGCACATGCGGCGGCAACCCGGTGATGTCCTCGCCGTCCATCAGCACGCGGCCGCTGGTTGGCGGCAAGCGCCCCGCGATCACGTTGAACAGCGTGGTCTTGCCCGCCCCGTTCGGCCCGATCAGCCCGGTGATCGACCCGGTCTCGATCTTCAGCGATGCCCCATCGACAGCGCGAAAGCCCCCGAAGTGCCGGTGAAGGTCTTCGACTACGATCATCCGTTTCCCCTTCCGTCCCGCCTTGTTTTCCCCAACCGGCAGGTACTTGTGCAACGGCCCGGGGGATGCCCGGGCCGCTGCGGTCTGTCAACCGGAAACCCGGATCAACGGAACTGGACGGTTTCGTACTTGCCGCCCTTGACTTCGAACTGCTTGTACCGGCCGGCGCTTTCGCCCGGTCCGATCAGCGTCACGCCCGAAGCGCCGTCATAGTCGATGGCCGTGCCAGCAGCGATCAGCTCAAGCCCCTTGCCAATCTCGCCCGGCAGGATCTTCACGCCCGAGCCATCAGCAGGACCGTTCGCGATTTCAAGGATCTTGTCCTTGTAGACCTGCGGATCGGTCGACCCGGCAGCCTGCATCGCAAGGATGAACAGGGCAGCGGCGTCATAGGACTCCATCGTGTAGGGCGAGGTGGCGTCGAACGGAACCGGCGCGGTCTTGCCCATCTCTGCCAGAATCGCCGCCCCGGCCGAGTCGGACTGTGCGACCTGACCGTAGGAGCCGTCCAGAGCCGGACCTATGGCTGCCGGCAGGGTGTCACCCACCATGCCGCCCGGAAGACCGAAGACGCTGTAGGCGCCAGAGTCGAGCGAAGCCTGGATGATGCCCTTGCCGCCCTGGTCCAGATAGCCTGCGACAACCAGAAGGTCGCCACCTGCCGAGGCCAGCGCCGCAACTTCGGCCGCATAATCGGCCTTGCCGTCCTCATGCGCCGCGTTGATCGTGATCGTGCCGCCCTTGGCCTGGAAGGCAGAGGCGATCGCTTCGGCCAGACCCTTGCCATAGTCGTTGTTGGTATAGGTCAGCGCGATGGACTTGATGCCCTTTTCGGTCAGGATGTCCGCCATGACTTCGCCTTCGCGCGCGTCCGACGGCGCGGTGCGGAAGAACAGGCCGTCATCCTCGGCCGAGGACAGCGCCGGCGAGGTCGCCGAGGGAGAGATCATGACCATCCCGTTCGGGCGCGCCACGTTCTGCAGCACAGCCCCGGTGATGCCCGAGCAATCGCCGCCGATCATGCCCTTGATGCCTTCGGCAGTGATCAGGCGTTCGGCCGCTGCCGTGCCTGCCGCCGTGTCGATGGCGCAGGTGCTGTCGGCGCGGACGCCAACCACGGTGGAGCCATTCAGGAACTTGCCCGAATCCGACGCCTCTTTCATCGCAAGGTCCGCCGCGGCGGACATGTGGCCGGTCAGCGATTCGATCGGGCCGGTAAAGCCGATGAAGATGCCCAGCTTGACTTCCTCAGCCGAAGCAGCGCCCGCCAGGACCGTTGAGGCCACTGTTGCGAGAAGTAGTTTTTTCATTCTTGTCTCCCTGATTGGATCGTGATCCTGCCGGAGACCCTAGAGACCCACATTCAAAAAGAAAAGTGGTTTGAGGGCCGGATATCTGCCCCGCCGCAGGGGTATACCTCGGTGTGAGATGTTGTGATTGGCTCCACAGTTGCCGGCGCACTACCTAGGGTAGAAGCAATGAAAGGGCATCACATGCAGCAGTTCAGTCATCGGTTCGGAATAGGCATCGCAACCCTGCTTCTGGGCAGCGGCGCAGCCATGTCAGCACCGGTGTTCGAAACCTCCGCAGGGCCTTTGCAGATCACTCCCGTGGCCGAAGGCCTGGTGGAGCCCTGGGCCATCGGCTTCCTGCCGGACGGCTCCTTTCTGGTGACAGAACGTGACGGCCAGTTGAAGCACTTCGCCGCTCCCATGGCCGAGGCACAACTGATCTCCGGCCTTCCCGAAATCGAGGTGGACGGGCAGGGCGGTCTCCTTGACGTGCTGATCCCACAAGACTTCGCCACCACCCGTGAGGTCTGGCTGTCCTACGCCAAGGCGCAACCCGGCGGGTCGGGCACGGCGGTCGGCAAGGGCACGCTCTCGGCCGATGGCACCGCGCTGGAAGGGTTTACCCAGCTTTTCGAGATGCCGGCCGGGTCTTCCGGTGGCGTCCACTTTGGCGCGCGGATGGTCGAGGCGACGGATGGCACGATCTTCCTCACTCTGGGCGAACGCGGCACCGGC
>JANPJZ010000219.1:0-4085 GCA_031425795.1 Rhodobacter sp.
GCGCGCGCGCTGGCGGTGGAGCCGGAGGTCCTTCTGCTGGACGAACCGCTGGGGGCCCTGGACCTGAAGCTGCGGCGGCAGATGCAGGAGGAGTTGAAGGCGATCCAGCGCCGGGTGGGCACGACCTTCGTGCATGTCACCCACGACCAGGAAGAGGCGATGGCGATTGCCGACCGGATCGTGGTGATGAATGCGGGGCGGGTCGAGGATTACGGGCCACCACGGCAGGTTTATCTTCAGCCGAAGACGCTGTTCACGGCGGGGTTCATGGGTGAGGTGAACCGCATCCCGGTGGTTGGCGGCCAAGCGCCCTTCGGGCCGGTGCCGGTGCCGGACGGCACGCTCTGCCTGCGGCCCGAGGCGATATCGGCCAAGGGGTCGCTGCGTATCGGCCTTTGCAAGGTGACGGAGGCCGCGTTCTTTGGCACGCATGTCCGCGCGCATGTGGTGCCTTTGGCCGCACCCGATCTGGCGCTTCTGGTGCATTTGCCGCAGTCTGCGGCAGTTGAGGTTGGCGCCGTGCTGGACCTTGGAGCGGAGGCTTTCGTGGTGCTGACCGAATGAGAGCGAAGCCGGAAGACTGGTGGCGGGTGCGGGGGCTGGGCGACGGCGTGACCCATATCGACGAACCGCACATCCGCGAGTTCTATCGCTGCAATGTCTGGCATGTGCGTGGGCGAAAGACAGACATGCTGGTGGACAGCGGGATGGGCGTGGTTTCCCTGCGCGACCGGGTGCCTCTCGTGACCGAGCGCCCGCTGCAGGCTGTGGCGAGCCACACGCATTTCGATCACATCGGATTGCACCACGAGTTTCCCTGCCGTCTGTGCCACGGGGCCGAGGCGCACCTCATGCGCGGACCCACCCGGGAAAACACCTTTGCCGACAGGTATGTGACCGAGGATATCTTCACGACCCTGCCGCCCGAGCCGTTTGCCTGCGAGACCTATGCCGTGCAAGCCGCCCCTGCGACGCGACTGCTGTGGGATGGCGATGTGGTGGACCTTGGCGACCGGCATTTCGAGGTGATCCACACACCCGGCCATTCCCCCGGCGGGATTGCGCTTTGGGAGGCGGCGACGGGCGTCCTCTTTTCCGGCGATATCGTCTATGATGGCGAGTTGATCGAGGGCACCAGCGATCTGGAGCAGGCGCAGTATGTCACGTCGATGGAGCGGTTGCTGGCGCTGCCGGCACGGGTGGTGCATGGCGGGCATTTCCCGAGTTATTCGGGCGCGCGGCACCGTAAGATGATCTTGGACTGGCTGAGGGGTAAGGGACTATGACGCAGCGAAACCAACCGCTGGGCGGCAATGACATGCCGCGCTTTGGCGGGCCGGCGACGATGATGCGGCTGCCTGCGGCGGCCAGTGCTGCAGGGTTGGATGTGGCGTTCATCGGCATTCCGATGGACCACGGGACCAGCAATCGCCCCGGCACGCGGCTGGGTCCTCGGCAGATCAGGGACGAATCCCGGATGCTGCGGCCTTACAACATGGCGACGGGGGCGGCGCCGTTTGAACACCTGCAAGTGGCCGATATCGGCGACGTTCCAATCAACACCTTTGACCTGAAGAAGACCGTGGACATCATCACCGCGCATTACCGCGAGGTGCTGTCGCATGGGGTGGTTCCGCTGACGCTGGGGGGCGATCATACGCTGACCTGGCCGATCCTGCGGGCGATCAAGGAACGGCACGGGCCAGTGGCGCTGATCCACATCGACGCCCATGCCGACATCAACGACACGATGTTCGGCGAGACGGTTGCCCACGGCTGCCCCTTCCGCCGCGCCTGGGAGGATGGGTGCCTGCTGAACGACAAGGTGTTCCAGATCGGGCTGCGGGGAACCGGCTATTCCCCGGATGACTTCAACTGGGCCCGCGACAAGGGATGGACGGTGGTGCAGGCCGAGGAGTGCTGGGGGAAGTCGCTGGTCGGCCTGATGGCACAGGTGCGGGCAAAGGTCGGCGGCGCGCCGGTCTACCTCAGCTATGACATCGACAGTCTGGACCCGGCCTTTGCCCCCGGCACCGGCACGGTGGAGCCCGGCGGTCTCTCAACCTGGCAGGCGCTGGAGATCATCCGGGGCTGTGCGGGGCTGAACATCATCGGCGGCGATCTGGTGGAGGTGTCTCCGCCCTATGACCCGACTGGCAACACCGCGCTGATCGGGGCCAATCTGCTTTATGAGATGCTGTGTGTCCTGCCGGGCGTGCCGCAGGCGCCATCCCGCTTTTCCGGGCTGCAGTTCTGACCGTCAGTTGCTGACGGTGCAGCGCTTTATGCCACCGGCGCTGGTCTCGCATTCGGCGACAGGCTCGGTCGTCCCCTCGGTGGGCGCCGCGATTCCGGCAGCGGCGAGGGCCTGGGCTTCGTCCAGCATCGTCCGCGCCGAGGCGAGCCTTGCGGCGGTCCGTGCAGCGCGGTCGGCGTCATAGGCAGTGCGCGCGTCATCGCCAAGGGCAGAGGCGACGACGATGACGGGCACATCGCCCAGGCCATCGGTCTTGTCGACGACAGATGCGTTCATTGCGGCAACGTGCAGCGTTTCGAGGAAGGGCAGCAGCTCTCCTTCCCGCATCCGGCCCGGGGCCAGCACACGCAGATGGATCTGGCCGCCGACATCGGCCATGAAGAGCCGGCCACGGATGCCATCGGGCAGCAGGACTTCGGTGATGTCGAGGCCGCGGACCGTCATCGTGGGCACAGCGCGGTAGGCTAGCTTGGCCGTCTGCAGCTGATACCGGGTGGCTGACCAGGCCGGATCGGTGAAGATTTCGTCCGGGTAACGTGCCAGTTGCACGATCAAGCGCTGGTCACCCTTTTCATAGGTCTGGATCGTGACCTGTTCCACATTCGCCAGCTTTTTGGAGACGACCTCCAGCAGCACGGCCTGAGCGGCGGGTTCTTCCCCGTCAGGATTGCGGGCAAAGAAGGGGGTGACGTCATCCTTTTCAACCGGCCGGGCGGTCCAGCCCTCAGGCGGCAGCGGCAGCATGTCGGCAAGTTCACCGGGAAGGCTTGGAAGCGATGCGGAGGTCGCGACCGAGGCGATGCGGGTGGAAAGACCGTCCAAATAGGCCTGCATGCTGAGGCTGACGGGTTCGTCCGCCTCGGCAGCGGCCTGGCGGGCCATGTTGTAGTCGAGCGCAAGAAAGCCGCCTGCCCCGACCGACAGCATTGCCAGAAATCCGATCAGTCGCAGCACGTGATGCCCCCGCTTGCAGTTCGTGCCTGAAGGTAAGCCACGATTGGGGCAAGCTTCGGGCAGGACGACGGAAAGTTTTCGCCCGATGTCAGATCAGGCCTTCGGCGCGGAAGAGCTGCTTCAGGTCGGTCTCGGGGCGCGCTCCGAAGTGGCTGATGACCTCGGCGGCGGCAACGCATCCCATGCGGCCAGAGGTCGCCAGCGATTGCCCCGTGGCAAGACCGTAGAGGAACCCGGCGGCGAAGAGGTCCCCTGCCCCGGTGGCATCGACAGGGACGACACGGTTGACCGGGACGATCGCCTGTTCTTCGCCGCGCTGGACGATGACCTCCTGGCCCGAGCGCGTGCAGACGACGAGGCCGGCGTCCCGCGCGGCCTGTTCGAGAGCCGTGGAAAGGTCGGTCTGATAGAGCGAGGACCATTCGTGTTCGTTGCCGATCACGTAGTCCAGCGACTTGACCAGACGGCGGAAGTCGTCGCGGTGGCGGTCGACGCAGAACGGGTCGGAAAGGGCGATGCCAGCCTTGCCCCCGGCGGTATGGCAGAGGTCCACCGCACGTTCGAAGGCCTGTTTCCCTTTGGGTTTGTCGTAGAGGTAGCCTTCGAGGAACAGGATCTCGGCGCTGCCCGCCACGCTGTCGGAGACGTCGTCGGGGCCAAGCTCGGACGAGATGCCGAGGTAGGTGTTCATCGACCGCTCGCCATCGGGTGCGACGAAGATCATCGACCGGGAGGTCGGAAGCTCGCCGCCAGGGACGGGAGGGTTGACGAAATCGGTGCCTTCATTAGCCATGGTCTGCGCGTAGAAGCGGCCAAGCGCGTCGTCGTGGACCCGCCCGATGAAACCGGTCGTCAGACCCAGGTTGCCAAGGCC
>JANPJZ010000220.1:0-2376 GCA_031425795.1 Rhodobacter sp.
GGTTTGGCCACGCCGATGGCATAGCTGACCTGCAGCGTGCAGCGCTCGGCCAACCCGGCCGCGACCACGTTCTTCGCCAGATAGCGCGCGGCATAGGCGGCGGAACGGTCGACCTTGGTCGGATCCTTGCCGGAGAACGCACCGCCGCCATGGGGGGCAGCCCCGCCATAGGTATCCACGATGATCTTTCGCCCCGTCAGGCCAGCGTCCCCATCGGGGCCGCCGATGACGAAGGTCCCGGTCGGGTTCACGTGCCATTCGGTCTTCTTGGTGATCCAGCCCTCGGGCAGGATCTCGCGGATATAGGGCTCCACGATCCCGCGGATCACCTTCGAGGTCTGGCGCTTGGACGTGTGCTGGGTCGAGAGCACGATCGAGGTCACCTCGACCGGCTTGCCATTGGCATAGCGCAGCGTCAGCTGGCTTTTCGCGTCCGGGCCAAGGGTCGGCTCGGAGCCGGATTTCCGCGCCTCGGTCAGGCGGCGCAGGATCGCGTGGGCGTACTGGATCGGGGCCGGCATGTATTCCGCCGTCTCCAGCGTGGCATAGCCGAACATGATCCCCTGATCGCCCGCGCCGTCCCGGTCCACGCCTTGCGCGATATGGGCGGATTGTTCGTGCAGGTAGTTGTGGACCTTGATCTTTTCCCAGTGGAATTTCTTCTGCTCATACCCGATGTCGCGCACGCAATCGCGCACGATCCCGGCGATGCGGGACATCATCGCATGGGTCGCGGCCTTGGAGGACAGGCCGACCTCGCCACCCACGACCACGCGGTTCGTGGTGGCGAAGGTTTCGCACGCAACGCGGGCGTTGGGTTCTTCCTTCAGGAAGGCGTCGAGGACGGCATCCGAGATGCGGTCACAGACCTTGTCGGGGTGGCCCTCGGAGACGGATTCCGATGTGAAGACGTAATCTTTGCGGCCAGTCGTGGTGTTCATTGGGGAAGTGCTCCGTTGGATGATCCCCGCCACGCCAGGAAGCCGTTGTAGCGGTTTAAGATGCCCCTCCCCTAGACGGCGGGAACCAATGCGTCAATGGGCGGCGGGGCGCCGCCGTCTCAAGGCAAGCGAGGCGAGACCCGCAAGCAACAGCAGGACCGGCCCGTCGCCCCAGCGGCTGTAGGGCGTGGGGGGCAGCGTGCCGGGGATGACGGTGTCAAGCGCGCCCATCGTACCAAAGGGCAGTTCGTCCACCACCCGGCCGCGCGCGTCGATCACGGCCGTCACGCCGGTATTGGCCACCCGCAGCATCGGCAGCCCCTGCTCGACCGATCGCAGCCGAGCCTGGGCCAGATGCTGGAACGGCCCGGTCCAGACCCCGAACCAGGCGTCATTGGTGATCTGCAGGATCCAGTCCGCCCGACCTGGTGCCCGATTGACGTCACGCGGGAAGACCGCCTCGTAACAGATCAGCGGCAGGACCTTGCCGAAGGCGCCGAGGTCAAGCACAGCGGGCCCGGCCCCCGCCGAATAGGTCGCCCCGGCCTGGGCCGCGAAGGCCGTGATGCCGAACCAGCTGTAGGCGAGATCACCGAAGGGGATGTATTCGCCAAAGGGCACGAGGTGGTGCTTGTCATAGCGTGCCATCTCGGTTCCCGTGTCTTCCAGCACCCGCAGGCTGTTGTAGAAGCGCCCCGCCTCCTCACGCTGGATGCCAAGCGCCACGGGGCGGCCCTGTGACGCCTCGGTCACCATGCCGGCGACCGAGGGCGCATATTCCAGCATGTAGGGCACCGCCGTTTCGGGCCAGATCGTCAGGTCTGCCGGCACCCCCTCGGCTGTCAGCGTCAAGAGCCGGTCCAGAAACTGGTCGGCCAGGTCGGCGTCCCATTTCACCCCCTGCTCGGCATTTGGCTGCACCAGGCGCACGGTCCCCGTCCGGTCTGGCGGCAGGGGCTGGGCCAGCCGCCACAGCCCGAAGCCCGCCACCAATGCCAGCACTGCCACCCCCGCCAGCGCGCCCCGCCAGCGCCAAAGCACCGGCAGTGCGGCGGCAATGAGCGTTACCAGCGTCAGACCAAGCGGCCCCAGCACCGCCGCAAGCTGGTCCAGCGGCGTGCCGATCCAGACATGACCGACCATCGCCCAGGGAAAGCCGGTGAAGAGGACGCCGCGCAGCGCCTCCATCGCCGTGAAGGCTGCGGCAAAGCCCAGGGCCGGCTGGGCAAACCGCACCGCCAGCGCCGCCGCCGCGCCCCAGAAGAGGCCAAGCCCGCCTGACAGCAGCACGACCGCGAAGGGGGCCATCCAGCCGTGCCGGGCGATGTCGATGAAAAAGGGCTCGACGATCCAGGACAGGGCCAAGGCGAAATGCCCGGTTCCGGCGGCCAGACCTAGCCAGAACGCCGCCCGGCTGCCTTGCGCCCCGGCGACC
>JANPJZ010000221.1:0-10716 GCA_031425795.1 Rhodobacter sp.
GGGCGCGGGGGCGGCGGGATGCCCGGTCGGCAGTCGAGCGGCTGCTGCAGGACCTGCCGCCGCATTGCCATCTGGTCACGGTGATCGACGGCCATCCGGCCACGCTGGCCTGGTTGGGCGGGGTTTGCGGGCACAGGACCACCCCGCTTGGCGTGGAGCATTTCGGCCAGACCGGCACGATTGCCGAACTTTACCGACATTTCGGCATCTCTTCCGACAGCATTGTCGAGGCGGTGTCCGGCTTGACGGTGGGAAGACCCCCTGCCCGCGCGGCGGAATGATCACCACCGGCCTCAGGACTTGCCCTGGTCAGGACGCGTCCCGATCCCGTAGTCGTTGAGCTTGCGATAGAGGGTGGGCCGGGAAATCCCGAGGGCCTTGGCGGTGCTGCTCAGGTTGCCCCGATGCTGAGCCAGAGCGGTTTCGATCAGCAGGACCTCTGCCATTCGCAGCGACACCGAGCCGGCCTGAAGCCGGTTGTGCGTGGCCATGAACGACGGGTCCACCGGGTCAGGGGCGGGGGCGGTGACGGCACGCGGCAGATCGGCCACCGTGACATGCCGGGACTTGGCCAGGGCGTGCAGGTTGATGATCGCGTTGCGCAACTCGCGGACATTGCCAGGCCATGAATGGGCCAGCAGGGCAGCCTGCACCTCTTCGCCGAAGATCAGCGTCTCACGCCCGGTTTCCCGCGCGAGCTTGCGATTGTAGTATTCGGCAATGAGCAGGACGTCATCCTCGCGGTCTTTCAGCGGCGGAATCGTCAGGACCGTGCTGCTGAGCCGGTAGAACAGGTCGCGCCGGAACCGCCCGGCCTCGACCTCGGCCTGCAGGTTCCGGTTCGTCAGCGACAACAGCACGGACGGCCCGTCGGGATGGTCCGGGCCGGTCAAACGGATCAGCCGTTCTTCAAGATGGCGCAGAAGCAGCGTCTGATTGTCGGGGTGCAACTCTCCGACCTCGTCCAGGCACAGCAGCATGCCGGCGTTGGCCCGCTCGGACCCGAGCAGGCGTTCGCGGAACATCTCTTCGGTAATCGCACCACAATTGATCGAGGTGAACTCTGTCGCGACCGGGCCCGTGACGCGCGTGTTGATCAACCGGGCAAAAAGCTGCTTGCCGACACCGGTCTGCCCTTCGATCAGGATCGCGGCATCGGTCAGGTCGACCCGTTCGGCCGTGTCCAGCGCCGCAAGGATCGCAGCGCTCCGTCCGACGATCTTTAGGCTGCTGTCCGGGATCGATACGCCCGGCAGGTCCAAAGCCGTCTCGCTCGAAAGGAAGGCATGCCGCGCATGTGGCAGGGCCCCGGACTGCTGAAAGATCAGCGCAGCCCCCTTGGTGTTTCCGTCGATATTCAGCAGTCGGATGTCCTGACAGCGCAGCCCCTCCGGCAGGGCCTGCAGGATCGTGTCTTCGGACAGCCCGTCCGGCAGTTCCAAAAACCGCGCCCCTAGACCAAGGTGCTGGCCGAGTCTGGGAACGATGTCGCCGCAGTTGCGGTTGAAGATCAAACGGCCGAAACGGTCTATGATCGCAAGGCCGTCATTGGGGCCGATGCTTTTCGGAAAATGCCCGATGGTTTCTTCCATTAGGCGCATGTTGAGAAGGGATTGCTCTTGCGCGATGGCCACTTCGATGTCGCGCGCCGCAGTTGCGGCAAAGGCGGCGTTGTGTTTCTGAAAGATCGTCGTCAACCCGCTGAGGTTTATGATGCCGATGATCGTCTGGTCCACCGGATCGCGGATCGGGGCTGCGGCGCAACTCCAGGCTTTCATGCCCTCGCAAAAATGCTCGTCGCCATGCACATAGACGGGCGAGCCCATGAAAAGCGCAGTCCCGATGCCGTTTGTGCCGGCGGCGTCCTCGCTCCAGACACCTCCCACGGTAAGGTTGATCTTGCTCGCCTTCGCAAGGGTCGACGTGTCGCCAACTGTATCCAGGATCACCCCGTTGCGGTCCGTCAGGATCAGCATGGCTTCTGCGCCCGACAGCAAGGCACCGATCTGGTTCAGCGAGGCCATCGTCGCGCGCCGCAATTCGGCGTTGTCATGCGCCGACTTGTTGATGGGAAGACGTGCTTCCACGACAGGGGCCGCGAATTGCTCCGGCTTGACACCCACCGTATTGGATCTTTGCCAGGATTGGTAAATGACCGACCTGACCCCAGGCAATGGCAGGCTTGGGGCGTTTCGATCCGCGAGGAACCTGTTCCAGGCCTTCGTTGTCTCGCGTGCGTCAAACGTGGCAAAGTCGAACCCGAGATTCGAGCCAGAGCTGCGCGAGCGCTCATTCGAACTCATAATTAAATCCCCTCCCGTGGATTTAATTCGAACCACCTCCTAGTGGCACGGGTTACCGGTTCATAGCCTCCAAGTGCAGATTGCAGAAAGGGTCACAGGACTCCCAACCTGGCCTTGATCTCGCTTGCCAGATTCTCCTCCGAATAGTCCTGGTTGATCACGCGTCCTTCTAGGTCTTCGATAAGGGCAAGAACGTCCGGCGCAAGCGGGCTGAAGAAGCCGTTGTCAGCCGATGCTGTTACAAAACGGATTGCACCGTTGATGCGCTTCAATTGTCCCAAGAAATGCACCTGTACACCTGAATGGGCATCTGCAATGACCACGCGGCCATTAATGCTTATCTTGAGATACGGCTCGGGATCGTCAGCTACCCGGGGTGCCGCCTGGTCGACGATGATAAGACCCTCCGGCCGCGGTGGCGGCGCGGCCCGCTTGGCCTTGTCGGCAGAATACTTTCCGCCGCTCAGGGTGTCAGCCAGCTTTTCGATCGTGCCCCAGTTGCGCTGCAGGTGCTGTCGGGCCTGAACATCCTCTGCGCGAGGGCCGCTTTTCTTGGAAAAGATGTCCAACCTTGGTTCCCCCGGTGCCGCAATTCGGTGCCTTTAGTCGCTGTAATTTTGGGCAGTTGCTGCACACGTTAACACAGAGAGCATGCGACGCCCGAATCAATGTTTTCTCAGGTGTTGAAGCCACCGATCTGTAACACTGCGTTACACATCGCCCTGCCCCGACGTTGTCAATTTGGCCGGGCTGGCCCGCCCGGTGCCCCCTTTGCGCCCATGCGCCCTTCGCTGATCCAGCGGGCCGCAAGGACGAAGGCCCCGGTGGCAAACTCTCGGCCATGGGCGGCGATCATCTCTTCTCCGACCAGGGCAATTCGTTGAAAGAACGCATCTTTGCTGCGCTCTTCCTCGGTCAGCTCGACGGTTTGCGGTATCGGCATGATGGTCACACTCCGGTGGGTTTGAACATGGCTTCAGGAAATTCGACAAGTGCAGCAACGCCATCCGCCCCGGCAAGCGCGAGGAAGTTTCCGCACGTTGACCAGGCAATGTCGCGAATCGCCGCACCTGTGTCTTCGCGCAGCAGAATCTCGGTCGGCTGGCCGGTTTCGGCCAGACTGACCAGGCCGTTCGCATAGCCCACGGCAATCAGGTTTCGCGTCGGGCAGGCTGCGACCGCGTCGATCAGGATCAGACCCGCCCTGCCGCTGACAAGGCTTTCTCGGCCCTGCAAGGACCAGGCGACGGGCCGGAACGCACCTGATGCGACGACGGTCTGCCGCGCAAGGCTGAAGCCGACCGACCGGACCGGGGCTGGAAAGCTGCCGAAATGCTGCAGGTTGCGTCCGTCACCCGCGACGAGACAGAACCCGTCAGTGTCCAGCAAGATCGCAAGATGCTGGCCATCGTCGCTCCAGACCAGATCAACCGGAAGGCCCGGCAGGACGATGTCCTGAGCGACCGGGGACGGGGCCGAAGTCCAAAACGTCAGCCCGGCCGCGTGAGCCACGGCAAGCGTGGTGCCATCCGGGCTCCAAGCCAGGGCGTTGATCTGGGCGGGATGGGTCAGGGCCTGATCATCCACACCGGCTCCAACCTGTACCACCCGCCCGCTTGCAAAGGCGAAGACGTCGCCATCGCCTTGGGCTGCCACGGCCTGGATCGGCCCGGCCACGCGGTGCGGCAGGTGGACGGAAAGCCCGCCCGGGGTAAGCGTGTTGATGCGCCCGCTGGCCTTGGCAAAGCAGAAATTGTGCTGGCCGTGACGCCCGATGCCGGAACTCCGCCCATCGGTGTGGTCGGCCCTGCGCAATGGGCTGACATAACCTTCTCTTGGCGAAATGGTGACCCGCCCGGTGTCCACGGCGCGGCGCGTGCGCAGGTTGGGCGAAGATTTGTCGCTGGTGCTGGCAAGGTGAATGCTGCCGTCAGCACAGCCAAAGGCGACGGCGGTGTTCGAGGCGTTAAACATCACCTCTGTCGTCGGCGAGGGCAATTGCCACTCTCGGGCAATCAGGTCGAAAAGTTGCAGATGCGCGCGTTCGTCCTTCATGTTCACCCCCTCAGGCTTGGCAAAGTCGGCTGATGTCAGCATCGATCTTGGCCAGAACTTCTTCCATGTGCCGGATCTCGCCTTCGGATTTCGCAAGTTCGGCCTTTGCGGCACGGTCCTGCCCTTGCAGCACGTCAAGAGCCCGCAGCATTCGGTCACTCGCACCCTGTTCGGCCAGATCGCGTTCGGCGCACATCAACTCGATCTCCTTGCCGGCCACCCGCTGGCGGCGGCTGAGCAGGTTGGACGTCTCCTGACTGAGCAACAGCACAAGCGCCACCCTGGCCCGCTGCAAATCGGCCATCCGAAGGGGGAAATCCTCACTGTCGTCAGTGTCGTCAGTGTCGTCAGTGTCGTCAGTGTCGCGCATGGTGATGTCCATGACTTTCAGACGGAACACCCCGCCAGCTGCCAGCTTAGGGATTGGGCGGATTTTTTACATCCAATCCGAAAGTGTAATGATCCGTTACGCTCGTGTCACAGAGCGTTACACCCAATTTTCCATTTTGTTTTGTGCAGTCCAGCGCCCTAGCCTTGGCCAATAGATAAGAAGCTGCCGGTCCTACAAAGCAGCTCAAGAACGAAGGATGGGAGGCCTTGCGTTGCGAATGAAATTCACAATCTGTGAAACTGATCCGACGTGCTGGTTTGCCAGAGCTTCAGGTGAAGTTCTTGGTTCCCGGACCTTTGCCGACGGCAATGCCCACACCATTCCCAACATCAAAAGGTGAGCAACAATGTCGACACTGACACTTAACAAGATCACGTCGCAGAAAGGCATTTCTGTTGCCGATGCGACAAAGAAGATCTCGGACCTTGGGTGGAATCCGTCCTATGTCCAGGAAGCGATGACCTACCCGTCCGACTACAAGATCACCAAGGCCCCGCGCGATCCGATGAAGCAGGTGCTGCGGTCCTATTTCTCGATGCAGGAGGAAAAGGACAACCGTGTCTACGGCGCGCTGGATGCCGCCCTTCGTGGCGACATGTTCCGCAACGTCGAACCCCGCTGGGTCGAATGGATGAAGCTGTTCCTGGCGATCATTCCGTTCCCGGAAATCTCGGCGGCCCGCTCGATGGCCATGGTCAGCCGCCTGGCACCGGGCGAAGACCTGCGGACCGGCTTTACCATGCAGATGGTCGATGAATTCCGTCACTCCACGATTCAGATGAACCTGAAGAAGTGGTACATGGAGAACTACATCGATCCGGCCGGCTTCGACATCACCGAAGAGGCGTTCGGCAAGTGCTATGCCACCACCATCGGTCGCCAGTTCGGCGAGGGCTTCCTCACCGGCGACGCGATGACGGCGGCCTGCATGTATCTGACCGTCGTGGCCGAAACCGCGTTCACCAACACGCTGTTCGTCGCCATGCCGTCGGAAGCCGCCCGCAACGGCGACTATGCGCTGCCGACGGTGTTCCTGTCGGTGCAGTCGGACGAAAGCCGCCACATTGGCAACGGCCACAGCCTGATGATGGCCGCGCTGAAAGAGCCGGAGAACCACCTCCTGATCGAGCGCGACATGAAATACGCGTTCTGGCAGAACCACGCGATCGTCGATGCCGCCATCGGTACCTTCATCGAATACGGCACCACCGACCGCGACAAGACCAAGGAAAGCTATGCCGAGATGTGGCATCGCTGGGTCTATGAAGACTACTACCGGACCTACATGCTTCCGATGGAAAAGTACGGCATCAAGATCCACCATGATGACGTGACCCTGGCCTGGGAGCGGATCACCAAGAAGAACTACGTTCACAAGGTGGGCCAATTCTTCGCGGTAGGCTGGCCGGTGAACTTCTGGCGGATCGAAGCCCAGACCGAGAAGGACTTCGAGTGGTTCGAGCACAAGTATCCCGGCTGGTACTCGGAATTCGGCGAGTTCTGGAATTGGTACGCAAAGCTGTCGAAGCCGGGCCAGAAGGTCATCACCTTCAACGAGGAAGTCGGCTACGTCTATCCGCACCGCTGCTGGTCGTGCCTGGTACCCTGCCTGATCCGCGAGGACATGGTGGTGGACGAGATCGACGGACAGCTGCACACCTTCGCCCACGAGATCGACCGCTGGACCGCAGTCGAGGCCTTTGCGGACGAATATCAAGGGCGTCCGACGCCTGCGATGGGTCGCTTTTCGGGCAAGCGCGAATGGGAGACGCTCTATCACGGCGTCGACCTGGCCGATGCGATCGTGGATCTGAACTTTGTCCGTTCCGACGGCAAGACCCTGATCCCGCAACCGCACCTGCGCTTTGACGACAAGGACATGTGGACGCTGGACCATGTGCGCGGCCATACGCTCGGCTCGCCACTGATCACGCTGCGCGGCATGGACGAGGCAACCCGCAAGGCGCACCTCGCCGACTACGCCAAAGGGTTCACGATCAACCCCTGCCACTAAGCACCTGGCGACATGGGCCGGATTTTCCGGCCCATGTCCACCCAAACCGGTCCCCATTCGGGCACCGGGCAAAGGAAACATGTCCTGAAAAGGCCCATGAAAATGTCCGACACCTATACCGTCCGTCTGGAGCCCGTCGGGGTCGAGTTCGAAGTCGAGGACGGAGAAACGGTCCTGGACGCCGCATTCCGCCAGGGGATTTCACTGCCGCACGGCTGCAAGGAAGGCCAGTGTTCGGCCTGCAAGTGCAACCTGGTCGAAGGTGAGGTTGACCTCCTGAAATACTCCACCTTCGCGCTCAGCGATGGCGACCGCGAGAACGGCGGCATCCTCTTGTGCCGCTCCATCGCTCAGGACGACCTGGTGATCGAGCTTTTGAACTTCGACGAAGAGCTCTTGTCGAAATCCATCGCCGTCAAGTCCTTCAAGGGGCGGATCAGCGCCAAGGAAAGTCTGACCCATGACATCCGGTCGATCGAGATCGCGCTGGAGTCTCCCCTGAAATTCTGGGCCGGGCAATATGTCGACATCACCGTCAGGACCAAAGCGGGGGAGACGATTACACGCTCGTTCTCCATGGCAAATACGCCGGACCAAGGCCAAACCCTCAAGTTCATCATCAAGAAATACCCCGAGGGACGCTTCTCCGGCGAGCTTGACAGCGGCGGGATCGAGGTCGGAGCCGAAGTCACCGTCACCGGACCCTACGGATCCTGCTTCAGACGGGAAAACCGAACCGGACCGATGATCCTTGTCGCGGCAGGCTCGGGCATGTCGCCGATCTGGTCGATCCTGCATGACCACATTGCCAGCGGCGAAGCTCGCCCGGTCTACTTCTTCTACGGCGCGCGGACCCCGGCTGATCTGTTCTATCTCGACCGGATCGCCGCAATCACGGCCGCCAACCCTCAGGTCACCTTCATCCCGGTGCTCTCGCACGCCCAGGAGGGCGACGGATGGACCGGGGCCGAAGGCTTCGTCCACCAGGTCGTCGGAACCGAGCTGAAGCGGCTGGGCATCGAAGGCGACGGGGATGCCTACGCCTGCGGCCCGCCCCCGATGATCGACGCGCTGCAGCCGGTGCTGTTCCTGCAGGACTTCGACCCGGACCGGACCTTCTTTGACAAGTTCACGACCTCCACCGCCCCCGCGCCCGTGAAGGCGCACTGACACCAGAGGCAAAAGCCTTAAAAACAGGGAGAAAGACATGGTTGCCACATCAAGCTCGGTCGGATCGGGGGCGGCAGGTGCCGCGCGGTTTGTCGACAGCGAAAGCCGGCGCTACCGCTATTTCGAACCTCGCGGCAAACGGGCCACCCACTACGAGGACGTCACGGTGGACGTCCAGCCCGATCCGGAACGCTATCTGATCCAGGACTGGATCATCGCCTTCCCGAATGGCCGGGGTGCTTACGAAAAGGACAGCACCAAGGCGAAAAGCAGCAACTGGCACGCCTTCCGCGCCCCCGATCAGGAATGGGAACGGACCCATTACCAGCGCCAGTCGCGCATCGAGGTGATGGTCCAGTCGGTCATCAGCAACGGCCGCAAGTCCGGCGCGCAGCACGCCTTCGATGCGGCCTGGGCCAAGGTCCTGCAAAAGCATCTGGGGGCATGGAAACATGCCGAATTCGGCCTTGGCACCAGCCTGATGCAGGCGCAGCGCTACGGCTATACCCAGATGATCAACAACGCCACGCTGACCAATTCGTCCTACAAGCTGCGGCTGTCGCAGGACATCACGCTGTATCTCGCCGAGATCGGCATGGACATCGCGGGCTGGGATGACGAGGCGGGCAAGCGGGCCTGGCTGGAAGACCCGATCTGGCAGGGCGCCCGCGAGGCGGTGGAGACGATCATGGGCTGCACCGACTATCTGGAGCAGTATTTCGCCACCAACCTGATCTTCGAACCGCTGGTGGGTGAACCTTTCCGGTCGGGCTTCCTGATGCAGGCCGGTGCGCCCAACAACGACTTCATGACTCCGTCGGTCATTGCGGCCGCCGAAGGCGACTACGAGCGCAACCTCGCGAACACGATCGACCTGATCTACCTCCTGGTGAACGACGAAGTGTTCGGCGCGCAGAACCGCACCCTCTTCCAGTCCTGGGTCAAGAAGCATGCGGCCCTCGCCGAAAAGGCCGCCCGCAACATGCAACCGATCTGGAGCCAGGCCCACGCCAAGCCGGTCAGTTTCGACGAGGCGCGCGCCGTGTCCGAGGAACGGTTTGCGAAGATCCTTGGCGAACTCAACCTCTCACGCTGAAAGGCAACACCATGTCGAATATCGCTCGCGACAACAGCCACGACAACATCTTCAAGGCGATGAAGGACATCACCTTCGAGAAAACCGTTTCACATCAATGCGGTGTGACGATGTCGGATTCGGTCGAGGCCCGCGCCATTGCCGAATTCATGGACCAGCAGCCGGGAGTCACCGTGACCTACAACCCCGCGCTGATCCGGATCGACGGGACGGGGAAGATGATCTTCAAGATGGATGAGATCAGCGAATACCTGGGCCGCGAAATGACGGCCGAGCTCTTCGAGGTGAACTCGTCGACGCATTACGGCCGCATGGTCCGCGCCGACGACAACACCGTGATCCTCTACGGCGACATGAACGAGATGCTCGAGTTCATCTGAGCTTTCCGGACGCGGGGGGCCATCCCCCCGCAGCCCTCTTACCAGTGCAGCCACCCGCGATGTCCGAAAGGCAATTCCCATGTACATCACCCCTGAAGGCAAGGAAATCTTCGTGGTCGACGGCCATACCCACTTCTGGGATGGCAGCCCCGAAAACCAGGCCAACATCCACGGCAAGCAGTTCATCGACTGCTTCTATGCCTACCACTCCAACCTGTCCCCCAAGGATCAGCTGTGGGAAAAGTCGAAGTTCGAGAAATACTCGGAAGCCGATCTCTACAACGACCTGTTCATCGACGGGCCGGATGACATCGCCATCCTGAATTCGACCTATCTTAAGGACTTCTACAAGGCCGGCTTCAACACCATCGAGCGCAACCATTCGGTGGCCAAGAAGTACCCCAACCGCTTCATCGTCAACGGCTCCTTCGACCCGCGCGATGGCGAGAAGGCCCTCGAATACATCCACTGGATGAAGGAAACCTACAACATCCAGGGCGTGAAGATGTACACGGCCGAATGGAACGGGGCGTCCAAGGGCTGGCGGCTGAACGATCCGGATGCCTACAAGTGCTTCGAGCTCTGCGACAAGCTCGGGATCAAGAACATCCACGTTCACAAGGGTCCGACGATCATCCCGCTGAACAAGGATGCGTTCGATGTCCATGACGTCGACTATGCGGCGACCGATTTCCAGAACTTGAACTGGATCATCGAACACGCCGGCCTGCCGCGGCTGGACGACTTCTGCTGGATCGCCACGCAGGAAACCAACGTCTACGCCGGCCTCGCCGTGGCCCTGCCCTTCATCCACACAAGGCCGCGCTATTTCGCCGAAGTCATCGCGGAACTCTTGTTCTGGATCGGGCCTGACAAGCTGCTGTTCGGGTCGGACTACGCAATCTGGACGCCGAAGTGGCTGGTCGAGAAGTTCTGGGCCTGCCAGATCCCCGAGGACATCTCGACGGAACGGGTCGGCATCCAGCTTACGGACGAGATCAAGGAAAAGGTCCTCGGTCTCAATGCCGCGCGCCTCTACAACATCGACATCGCGGCCCGCAAGGCAGAGTTCGCCAAGCAGCCCGTGCTGATCGCGGCGGAGTGACCCCGATGCCAGTCGCGCCACGTTTCCCCGCAGAATTGCTTGCATGTCCCCCACTTGAGCAGGTCTGGGCGCGGCTGGACTTGGTGATGGACCCCGAACTTGACGAGGCCGTGACCGATCTCGGCTTCGTCGAGGCGGTGTCCATCACCCCTTCCCTTCACGACGACACCCCCCGCGAGGTGCAGGTCAGCTTCCGGCTGCC